>NZ_JCACER010000012.1:0-122113 GCF_059502445.1 Kumtagia sp. | reverse complement strand
TCCGCTGCGCGGCCCCGGAATGACGGTCATCATCGGCATATGCGATTGCCCTGCCGTAAACGGGGAGAAGAACCGCGGGCCGCGAGGAATGCGCATCTTTGCGCCTGCGGCGATTTGCGAAAGCGTCGGCGAAGGCGTCCTTCTCCCGTAACCGGGAGAAGTGCCCGGCAGGGCGATGAGGGGCAGCGCTGTCGCTCGGGCCGTATAATTCCGCTCAATTGGCGGACGCTAGCCCTATTCCTTCACCGCGCCGGTCATCGACGACACATAGTGCTCGACGAAGAACGAGTACAGGATCACCACCGGCAGCGAGCCGATCAGCGCGCCGGCCATCAGCGCCCCCCATTCGTAGACGTCGGAGCGCACCAGCTCGGTCAGCACCCCGACCGGCACGGTCTTGTTCTCCGACGACTGGATGAAGGTCAGCGCGTAGATGAACTCGTTCCACGACAGCGTGAAGGCGAAGATGCCGGCTGAGATCAGGCCCGGCACCGACAGCGGCAGCACGATCTTGGTCAGGATCTGCCAGCGGCTGGCGCCGTCGATCAGCGCGCATTCCTCCAGCTCGAACGGGATGGAGCGGAAATAGCCCATCAGCAGCCACGTGCAGAACGGCACAAGGAAGGTCGGATAGGTGAGGATCAGCGCGAACGGCGTGTCGTAGAGGCCGAGGTTGAACACCATCACCGACAGCGGGATGAACAGGATCGACGGCGGCACCAGATAGGCGAGGAAGATGGCGAGTCCCACCTGCCGCGAGCCGGAAAAGCGCAGCCGCTCGATCGCGTAGGCGGCGAACACGGCGGCGAGCAGCGATAGGAAGGTGGCGGCGACCGAGATGATCACCGTGTTCAGCAGCCAGCCGGGATAGGAGGTCTGGAACAGCAGGTAGTCGATGTGCTCGAGCGTCGGCTGCACCACCCAGAAGGGGCTGAAGTCGTTGAAGTTCGTCATCTCGTTGTTGGGCTTCACCGCCGTGATCGCCATCCAGTAGAACGGGAACAGAAGCACGACGACGAAGATGAGCAGCGGCAGATAGATCGTGACCACGCGCCGCGGCACGCTCTGCAGGTAACCCATGCCGCCTTCGTCGCCGGCGGCGGTGTTCCGGGTTTCGGTGACCGCCATCGTCAATCTCCTCCGCCCTGCTGCCATTTGCGCCGTTGCAGGCCGAAATAGCTGAACAGGATCGCCGCCAGCAGGAACGGGATCATGGCGACGGCGATCGCCGCGCCCTCGCCGAGCTGCCCGCCGGAAATGCCGCGCTGGAACGACAGCGTCGCCATCAGATGCGTGGCGTTCACCGGCCCGCCGCGCGTCAGCACGTAGATCAGCTGGAAATCGGTGAAGGTGAACAGCACCGAGAAGGTCATGGTGATGGCGATGATCGGCGTGAGCAGCGGCAGCGTCACGTAGCGGAACAGCTGCCAGCGCGACGCGCCGTCCAGCGTCGCCGCCTCGTAGAGCGACTGCGGGATGGTCTGCAGCCCGGCGAGCAGCGTGATCGCCACGAAGGGGATGCCGCGCCAGACATTGGCGGCGATGACGGAGGCGCGCGCATTGGTCGGATCGCCGAGGAAGTTGATGCGGTGGTCGATCAGGCCGAGCTCCATCAGCGCCCAGGAGATGATCGAGAACTGCGAATCGTAGATCCACCAGAAGGCGATGGCCGACAGCACCGTCGGCACCACCCAGGGTAAGAGCACGATCGCGCGGAAGAAGGATTTGAGCGGCAGGTTCTCGTTGAGCAGCAGCGCCAGCCACAGGCCGAGCACGAATTTCAGGATCGAGGCCGATACCGTGTAGAGCAGCGTGTTGAACACCGAGAGCCAGAAGATGGCGTCGTCCCAGAGATATTCGTAATTCTCCAGCCCGATGAAGATGCCGGGCCGGCCGACGCGCGTGTCGGTGAAGCCGAGCCAGACGCCCAGCCCCAGCGGATAGGTCAGGAACACCAGCAGCAGCACCGCCGCCGGCAGCATGAACCATGCGCTGAGAAAGCCCTTGCTCTCGGTCAGGCGGGAGCGGGTCGCGGATTGCGGCGGCGCGGCGGTGGTGACGGAGGCCATTCAGCTTTTCCTTGGTGTTCGCATCGCCCCCCTCCACCACGCTTCGCGTGGTCCCCCTCCCCCGTAAACGGGGGAGGATCAAAGGTCGCGGCCGCTGCGTAGATCCTCCCCTGCGAAGCGGGGGAGGGGGACCGCCGAAGGCGGTAGAGGGGGCGTGAGATCGTCGTCCTACACGCGGTAGTACCGGTTCGCCCGCTTCTCGGCCTCTTCCATGGCCTCCTGCGGCGTCGCCTGCCCGGTCACCGCCTTGGCGTACATGTCGACCAGCACGTAGTCGGCCATGGTGGCGGCGGACGCATAGCCGAGCGGGCCTGCAAAGCCGTTCGGGCGCAGCGTCTCCGACGCCTTGGAGTAGGCGACTGCGTTGGGGTCGGAGGTCCAGACCGGATTGTCGGCAAAGCCCTTCAGCGTTTGGCAGCAATAGCCGAGCGACTTCTCGATCCAGTTGGCCATCTGCTCCTGCTCGAACATGAACTGCAGATAGGCTTTCGCCGCATTCGGATAGGGCGTGTAATTGAAGACCACCGCCACCGTGGTCTGGTGCAGCTCCACCGACTGGCCGACCGGACCGATCGGCAGGTTGGTGGTGCGGATATCCTTGGCGATCTCGGCAAGCTTGGGATCGTTGTCCTTGTTGATCTGCGCGGTCCGGTAGGCCGAGATGCCGTTGGCGATGACGCCGAGCTCGCCGGCGAGGAAGGCGCGGTTGTTGTTGACGTCGAGCCAGCTCTCGGTGCCCGGGATGAAGGTCTTGTAGAGCTCCATCGCATATTCGATCGACTTCGCCGTCTCCGGGCTGTTGATGACGACCTTGCCGCCCTCGTCGACCATCCTGCCGCCATGGCTCCAGAGCAGCCAGTGGGCATAGTTGTTGCCGTCGCCGACGCCATGGCCGTGGGTGAAGCCGGCCGGATGGCCGATCTTCTGCAAGGCCTTGCAGAGCTCCAGGAAGCCCGCCGTGTCCTTCGGGAACTCGGAGAAGCCGGCTTCCTTGACCCACGAGTCGCGGTAGACGATGGCGTTGCCGATGCAGGCCACCGGCAGCCCGACGAACTTACCCTCGCGCGTCGCGTAGCCCTTCGGGCCGTCGTACCAGCCGCCATATTTGTTGCCGAGATAATCGCCGAGATCGGTGACGTCGAGCAGCTTGTCGGGATACTGATGCGCATCGTCGAACCAGACCAGCATCAGGTCCGGGCCGGAGCCGACATTCGCGGCCACCGCGGCCTTCGGGCGGATGTCCTCCCAGC
The DNA here is from genome assembly GCF_059502445.1 of Kumtagia sp. Lineage (NCBI taxonomy): Bacteria > Pseudomonadati > Pseudomonadota > Alphaproteobacteria > Hyphomicrobiales > Phyllobacteriaceae > Kumtagia > Kumtagia sp. The sequence goes on along the minus strand of NZ_JCACER010000012.1, from coordinate 118,794 downwards.
TTTCCTTGTCGACGCGCACCTGCACGCCGGTGGCGTCGGTGAACTTCTTGGTGTTGGCCAGCCAGGAATCCTCGTCGCCCTGCACGAAAGGCGACCAGCGCAGCAGGCGCAGCGTCGCGCCCGGCTCGGGCGTGTATTTCGGTGCCTCCTGGGCAAAGGCAGGCCGGCCGAGCAGCCCGCCGCCCAGAATGCCGGCGGCGGCGCCCGCGCCCGTGCGGATCACGTCGCGTCTGGTGAATTGCATCGTCTTCTCCTCCCGATGGTTGGTCGTTCGCCTAGCTGTTCAATCGTTGCCCTGTATCGCCGTGAAAGAGGTGGATGAGGTTCGGTTCGGCCGAAAGGCGAATGGTCTCGCCCGGCTCGAAGGCGTGCCGCTCGCGGAAATTGGCGACGATCTCCTCGCCACCCTCCGTCCTGCCGATGACCTGGATCTCCGACCCGGTCGGCTCGACGACCACCACCGTAACCGGAAAGCCCTGGTCTGACAGCCTCAGATGCTCGGGCCGGATGCCCAGCACCACGGGCTGGCCGTGCTGCACGCCGGATGTGGCCGGCAACGGTATCGCGACACCGCCGACGCCGACGAAGGACGGCGCGCTCTGCACCGCGATCTCGCCGCGCAGCAGGTTCATGGCGGGCGATCCGATGAAGGAGGCGACGAAAAGGTTGCCCGGCCGGTCGTAGAGGTCGAGCGGCCTTCCGATCTGCTCGACATTGCCGTCATGCATGACCACGATCTTGTCGGCCATGGTCATGGCCTCGATCTGGTCGTGGGTGACGTAGACCGTGGTCGTCTTCAGCCGCTGGTGCAGCTCCTTGATCTCGGCGCGCATGGCGACGCGCAGCTTGGCGTCGAGGTTGCTGAGCGGCTCGTCGAACAGGAAGACCTGCGGGTCGCGCACGATGGCGCGTCCCATGGCGACACGCTGGCGCTGGCCGCCGGAGAGCTGGCGCGGATAGCGCGACAGCAGCGGCACCAGCCCCAGGATCTCCGCCGCGCGCTGGACCCGCTGGTCGCGTTCGGCCTTCGGCGCGTTCTTCAGCATCAGCGAGAACGCCATGTTCTCGGCGACCGTCATATGCGGGTAGAGCGCATAGTTCTGGAAGACCATGGCGATGTCGCGCTCTTTCGGCGCGACCGTGTTGACGACCCGCTCGCCGATCGCGATCTCGCCGCGCGAGATCCCTTCCAGGCCGGCGATCATGCGCAGCAGGGTCGATTTTCCGCAGCCGGACGGCCCGACCAGGGTAACGAACTCGCCGTCGTCGATGTCTATGCTGACGCCGTGCAGGATTTCCACGGCTCCGAAGGATTTGTGTACATTCCGAATCCCGACGGACGCCATCTACCCTCCCGAGCGTATAGTTCGCGCGCCCTCCGAAGGAAGGACGACCGCATCGCGTGACGGCAGTCTCCTCCCGCCGCCACGCGATGAATTGGTAGCGCTACCAGACGCGCATGTAAACCCGTGTAGCAGCATCCGGTCCTTCGTCCGCTGCCCCGGGCTCGCCGGGGTCAGTGCATGCTTTGCGAATGCTCTCCGCCGGGCTTGGAGATTCCGCTCAGCGCTTCGCCGGCGTCGGCCGCCTGGCCGTTGGTCGCGAGGTCGCCGAGGGAGACGATGCCGATCAGCCGCTTGTCGCGGCTCAGCACCGGAAGGCGCCTGACCTGGAGGTCTCCCATGTTGCGCAGCACGTCCTCGATCTCCTCGTCCTCGTAGCAGTATTTGACGTCCGTGCTCATGACGTCGCGGATTTTCGCGTCGGGGCCCCTGCCCTTTGCCACGCCGCGCACCGCGATGTCGCGATCCGTGATGATGCCGACCAGGCGATCGTTCTCGCCGACCGGCATGACGCCGGCGTCGAGGCGGGCCATGATTTCGGCGGCCTCGCGGATCGATTGTTCCGGATTGGCGATTTCGACGTCGTTGGTCATGCAATGGCTTACTCGCATTTTCCAGCTCCCTTTTCTGGCGCCCGCCGCCCGTCGGTGCTGCTTGCAGAATGGATCGCCGGCCCGATCGTTCCGCCCATGCGGCTCACCGCAAGCATTGCATTCCGGACTTGTCGTCCGCCCGGAGCGGTCTCAGCCCGCTTCGCTTGGGACGTCCGCCGATGCCCTCTCCTTTTCCGCCGTGCGGCGGCCATCCGGCGGAGGCAGCAGCGCCATGGGCTTACGAGGCGGCCGATGGCCGAGAAGCCTGTATGCCGCGTAGCCGGCCGCGACGACGAACAGCAAGCGTATCATCGTTCTCTCCTTGTGGTCCGGCCCAACACGCAGGCGTGCGAGGGGTTCCCGTCCCCGCAACGAGATCGTCGGCTACGCGCCCGTGCTCTCGTCGGGCGCGTCGACGGGCTTGGATTCCGGCGAACCGTGGAAGCGCAGGAAGATCGACAGCACGACCAGGACCGCTGTCGACAGGAACTCCGACTGCCAGTTCTGGAAGGATTCGAACCAGAACCGCGCGCTGACGAGATGCGAGCCCAGCGTATCGAGTTCTCCCCCGTGCAGCAGGGCCTCCTCGTTGGCGGCGGCGAGGCTGCCGCTGACATGAGCGAAGAAGCACAGCGCGAACAGCAGCGCCATCGCTATCCCCAGGGAATAGGAATAGAGGAAGCGCTTGAACGGATGCCAGGACCGCAGCTTCGGTGGGATCGACGGCAGTTTGCCTTCGGGCTCGTCCGGATCGCGCGACTCGGCTGAGCCGCGCTGGAACAGGAAGGCCGTCAGCATCACATAGGCGGCCATCTGCAGGAACTCGCTTTCCCAGTTCTCAAAAACCGCGGAAATGAAGTCGCCGCTGGCGAGATACGCCAGGAAGCCGATGGCGGCTTGCCCGTGATCGACCAGGTTCTCGTTGTGGGCGTTCCAGCCGGACAGGCCCATGCCGCCTATGCTGAACAGGAAGGCCGCCATCAGTGCGATGGTGAGGCCATTGTCGCGCAGTATCCGCATCCGGCAGCACTCCTCGGTAAGCAGGCCGTTCACCGGTTCAATCCGCGCATGTGCATCTTTGTTCCCGGACGGCAGGCCCGGCCATCGGGCCTGCTGGGTGCTCAGACCTCGTCGAAACGGCCTCCCTCCTTGCCTGGGTTGCGCGAGATGACCCGTTCCTCCGTGTCGTCCGGCAGCGCCTCGTCGCTCCCTTGATAAGGATTGTCGTCGTCTTCCTCAGGCAAGCCCCCGGCAGGTTCCGGCTGGCGCCGCATTGGGCTTTCCGTATCCGGCTGCCCGGGCTCGGGCGCCTCCCGGTCGGCATCGGCGGCCTGGGGGTTCGCGCCTTCGGAGCCGCCGTTGTCCTGCTGCGCTTCGTGGACCGGGCTGCCGCCCTCCTCATGTCCGTGCGTCCGCCGGTTGGGTTTTCCGTGGTTGGTCGCTTTGCTGATCACAGCCTCGTCTCCTTCTTTGGGAAGACCGAACCGGCGCCGTCGGAATTCGTTCCGGAGCCGGCGGAACCTTCGCCGGCACGGACTGTTCGGCCAGCAAGGACATGCGATCGGAAGGAGCAGACCATGGCGAATGGCGGCAAGAAGCATATGGGCCGCGGGACCCAGGGGAAAGGCAGCGGCCAGGGCGGCATGACCGACATGCCGAAGGACAAGATCGAGGAGAATGCCGTCTTGTCCAACCGCGACAAGGCGCAGCACACAAAGGAACGCGGCCTGGACGGCAAGGAAATCCGCAACGAGCAGTATCAGGACCACGCCGGCAACCGGCTCCCGCGGGATTGACCGGCATCTCCGTCCGTCGGGGACAATCAGGTGCGACGGCGTCGCACCCGACGAGACCCCTGTCGGGGAACTTTTTCCCATCATCTCCGTTCGGCGGCCGGGTCGCAGACAACGCATCCCTGCGACGTCGTGAGGTCACCCCCGCCGACACGACGGCCCGCCGCGATCCCTCACGCGGCGGGCCCCTCCCCGGCGGTCGTCGCCGGGAAGTCACGGTCGGTCCGCCTCACGGAATATCCAGGAACCCGCCGAAGGCCGCGAGGTCCAGCATCTGCCGCTCGTCCCGCACCACCGTCCGGATGGCCGACAGGTCATGCGCGAAATTCTGCCGCAGCGCCTGCCCTCCGAAATGCAGCCCGCCTATCCGATAAGGCCGGCGCAGGCTGATGACCGCGGCGCCGGAGTTGCCGGCAAGCGTCGTTGCGTCGTGGGTGAACGCCCAGCCGCGCTCGTCGCCGACGATCTCGCCCGGCTTGTTGACGATGCGCCCGACGCTGAGATGTTTCGTCCCGTAGGCGTCGTCGAACACATCCTGGACCTGCGCCCACGGGTCCGAGGTCTCGCCGGTGGCCGTGTCTGCTGACAGGACCGGTCTGGCCGGATAGCCGACGACGACCAGCCCGGACCGGTTGCCGGCTTCCACGGGCAACCGGCCCGAGGGCGCCGGCGCAGGCAGACGGGCGCCGGCAGCATTGGTCGTCTCGACCTCGAGAACCGCGATGTCGAGCTTGCCGACGTCCGCGACCTCGCCGATCCTCCAGGGGCCCGCCGTCAACACGTCCTTGACCACGAAGCGCCGGCTCTCGTCCAGCGCCGCTTCGTCGAAGCAGATGGAGACCGGAGCGTTGAGCAGGAACTTCTGCGTTCCGTCCGACGACGGAATCGGCTCGCAGAAGGCTTCGATGACATGACGGTTGGTCATGATCAGGCCGTCCCCGATCACCGTGCCCGTTCCGACATGGACATGGCCGTCCGGCCTGCCGATGTCGATGCGGCCGACGGCGTCGATCAGCGGCTTCAGGAGCTTGCGTGCCGGCTCGAGCTCTCCCGCCCACAGCGCCAGCTCGGGTCGATCGAGATCGATGGAACCTTCGACGACCGGCACGGCCGGACGGTCGGTGATGCGCACGATCATCTCGGCCGTGGCCCGGGCCGCGCCGAGCACATCCGCCGGAATCGCCGTGCCGTGCGCCCAGGAATCGATCACGCGTTCCGCCTGCGATATGATTTCGTGACGGATCCTGTCCGCGTCGGCACGCCGGCGCTTTTGCGCGACCTGGCTCTTCAGCACGCTTTCGATACGGTCCAGCAGCGCCTTTTTGCCTTCCTGGACCGATGCGGCACGGCTGGCGGAAAACGCCCCGGTTGCCACCGCGCCTTGCGCCAGAACCTTCGCCGACGGCTTGCGCGGTCCGATATAGGGCGTGAGCGGTGCGACCGCCGCCGAGCGCGCGCTGCGCTCCGCCGGCAACTCGCCGCCGCCCGACCGGCGGATGGCGGCTTCCAGCGCCTGGCTGGGCCGCGGCGCGGCGGCGCTTTCCAGCGCTCCGACGCGTGTCGGATCCGTCCGCTGCCGCCGGTCCAGTGCCAGGAATCCCGCCTCCGCCAGGAAGCGTTCGGCATCGGCCACGCCTTCCAGCATCGACCGCCCGGGATTTGCGTCCGTGGAAGGCACGGGCCGTGAAACCCGCGCGAGCGGCAGGCCGAGCAGTTGCTCGGCATCGACGACGCCGGCGCCGAGGGACTGCGACGGCCAGTTCTCCGGCCGGCGGGCAGTCGCCTTGATCGCGGCGCGGAACAGTTCCTGGACGCTGACGCCGCGCTTCTCCGCTTCCGCCCGCACGGCGTCCGGCGAGTGCCTGGACAGCCACAGCGCCGCGCAGCCCGCGGCGATCGCCACCGCAAAGGAGGTGCCCTGGCCCGGTTCGACCAGCGACTTGTCGGCATCCGCCGGCCAATGCCGGCGCGCGACATAGACGTTCTCGCCCGGCGCCGAGATGTCCACCTTCGGGCCGTGCGAGGTTCCCCGCCACGCCCGGTCGTCGGCATCGACGGCGGCCACGGCGATCACGTTGGCGTCCCAGGCGGGATAGAGCACGGCATGCACGCAGTTGCCGGCCGCCGCCAGCACGATCATGCCGGCCTTGACGGCGCGATCGATGGCGCGCCGCAGATCCGCGCCTTCGATCGGGCCGCCCAGGCTCATCGTGACGATATGGCAGCCGGCCAGCCGGGCATGGTCTATCGCCGCGGCGACGGCGGCGCCGCTGCCGATGATGACGGAATTGGTGCAGCGGATCGGCACCAGTGTCGCTCCCGGCGCCGCTCCGACGATCGCCATGGACGGGCGGCTGACAGCCGCGCTCGATGTGGCGGTGCCGTGGCCCGGCGAGGCCATGGTCGGCGACAGCGGATCGATGGGAAGGCCGCCGCCCGCCAGGGTGTCGGTGCCCCTGCGGATGTCGATGGCGCCGTCGAGCTCGCGATGGTCGGCGACGCCGGTGTCCGGCTGGCCGATGACGATGCCCTGCCCGGTCGTGCCGAAGGCCTCCCAGGCGCGGTCGGCCCGCACCGCCGAGACCGCCCAGCGCGGCGCCTGCGGTGCCGGCGCATGCGACCGGCACAGCGTCCAGACGATGCCGCCGACCGATTCGGGCGCCTGATGGCCGAGTTCGTCGTCGGTTATCCATCCCGGATCGACGTCGGGCACGCACGAGACCAGGCCGCAATCGCCGACCAGGCCCTGCGCCACGTCGAACAGGAAGCCGGCGGACTGCTGGCGGATGACCCCCGGAAATTGCAGGACATGGATGAGCGGGTCCTCGCCGGGCGGAAGCGGGAAGAAGGCGAACCGGTCGCCGCCTATGATCCTGCTCAGCTTGTCGCGCTCGGTCTTCGGATCGGGCGCCTCGCGGTATTCCAGGGTGAATCGGACGATGCCCGGCGTCAGCGTCTGCGACTCCGGATCGCTGCAGGCTTCCGCAGCGGCCTTCAGGAATGGGCGATACATTGTGTCTCTTCCTCTGCGGCGGCCGGGCGCTTCGGCCGGCCGGGCCCGATCCCAAGACCGGCCGTGCATCGGCCAGCGAGGAAGACGGACCGGTTGCGGCCCGTCCCGCTCGATATCGGGATCGCGATTGTCTGCTTGCTCGGGAATGGCGACCCGCGCCGATGGGAGGATGGCGCGGGAAGCGCCCGCTATGGCAAGGCCATCGGCGAGCGGATATGTCGGTTGGTCATGCGGGACTGGAGGGGCAAATGCCTCCAGCCGATGTGAGTGCCCGGATCCCGGATGGACCGGAGCGGAAACCGTCGCCGTCCCGGGGCGGCGCACGGCAAACGGCAGGACATCGCCCATACCGCCATCGAAGCGCCCCTTGCCCGCAAAGCGGACCCCCGTCGCCTCGAACCTCCCTGCATCCGACCGATGGCCGGCCCAACTCTGTTCGACGTTCCTCATGGCTGCCCTCAGCTGCCAGACCTCACATCGGCAGATAGCCCGGGGCAGCGTGAAGTCAGCGTGAAGCGGCTGACGCTGCGGAAAACTTTTTGTCAGATCACCAGCGCGATCGGATTCAGGCGATCGGAATACGCCGTTTCCCAGCCCCGCTGCCCGGGCAGATGGCCGAGCCGAAAGCAGCCGAAGCGCGGCTTGTAGTGGGCAAGTCCGGCGGCGATCGCCTTGACCACGGGCACACAGATGTCGGGCCGCGACAGGTCGCTGAACCAGACCTCGTGGCCGGCCGCCGCCATCTCGTCCACCAGTTCCGGCAGCGCCGCGGCCCGCTCGGGCAGCGTCCCCGACGGATCGGAGCCCGTCAGGAAATCCAGCGCCGCAAGATCCGCCTCGTCCAGCCAGCGCGACATCCTTCGGTCGCTAGCCGGCCCCGGCAGTCCGTCCTCCATGCGGATCTCGTGGGCGTCGATGGACAGCTCTGTCTGCAGCATTTCGAGGAATGCCGAGCGCACGGCGTCACGCCGCGACAGCGCGGCGGCGAAGCCCGCTGCCAGTTGCCGGCCGTCCGGCGCGCAGGAAACCGCCGCCACGACGGACGCACTGCGGAAGGTCGAAATATCGAGGAACCAGAGTTTTCGCCCGGTGTCGTCGCGATGCCGCGCCAGCGCCGCCGCCAGTTCGGCATCTTCCAGAGTTTCGGCCGCGATGCGGGCGCGCCGGCAGCCCCGCCACCACCAGATGCCGGTCGCGTCGCGCTCGACCAGTTCGAGCACCGCGCGCCGCCGCGCCTCCTCCGGCGTCCGTCCGGCGGCGGAGCCGTTCGAATCGGCATTGAGGCCTGGATCGCCGCGCTCCCTGTCGCCAAAGCGGCCGTAGCAGAGAAAGGCCGGGCAAGGAGCCGATCGCGCGCCGGAGAGATCGTGCACGGTCGCCCAGTGCTCCGGCTCTTCCATATCCCCCGCCGTCGGGACGACATCCCATCCCCCCCATGTCCGATTGAGCTTTTCGTGGTCGCCGACCTGACGTTCGGAAAAGCCGAGCACATGCCGTGCTGAAATCCGCCAAGGCTGTTCTCCGGCAGCATCGAGCCCTGCCAGGCGCCGACGATCCTGCGGCCGGTACAACCAGCTTGCGAATTCCACCGCCTCGCCGAGGCAGCTGAGCACGGCCTGCGGCGCGGAAAAACCCTTGCCATTGACCGTGGTCGGACCTGAGCCGGACAGCCCGCCGATATGGAGATTGCTCGCGGCAAGCACTCCGCCCGGCACCTCGAACAGGTCGACGACCATGCCGTGGCGGGCGGCAAAGCGGCACAGGTTCGACCGGTCCTCGGCATGAGCCGTTCCGTCGCGTAAGGCGGGCCATAGCCCGGCGGCCGACAGATCCGCGCTATCGCGGGCCGACGACGCGGTTGCAGCAGTTTCAAGCGGGTTGCATTGCGCTACCGAACTGGCGCAAAGAAGTTCCCAATGGCGCTTTTCAAGCCGCACGTTCTTTCACCACTTAACGCAGGGTCCTGTACGGTATTACGATGCTTACCAAAGGTGCAGGATTCTTATTACGATGCTTACCAAAGGTGCAGGATTCTCATGTCGGTAGCGACAGTTGCAAGGCATACCGAGGACGGCCTCGTCGAGGCACGGCTGGAAGTCAAGCTTCTGGGCGGCTTCGAGATTCACAGCGCCGGCCAGGTGCATGTCTTCGACAAGCGCAAGGCGTGCGCGATCCTCGCCTATCTGCTGCTGAGCGGACAGTACCGGGAGACACGCGGCCGCCTTTCGGCGCTCTTGTGGAGCGACCGGGACGAGGAACATGCGCGCGCCTCGCTGCGGCAATCGATCCGCGACCTCCGGCAGATCGAGGTCCAGACCGGCGTCAACTTTCTGGCCGTGGACAAGCTCTCCGTCGGCATCGACCGCACCCTGTTCAAGACCGATATTGCGACCGTCCATCTCGCCCTCAAGCAGCGGGATTTCGCGATCGCCGACGGCATACTGGCGCAGCGGAGCGATTCGCTGTGCGCCGGCCTCCAGGACTGCGACCCGGTTTTCGACAACTGGCTGAGGATGACCGCCACGCATTGGTCGGACAGCCTGGTCCAGCAGCTGTCGAAGGCCCTCGATGCGCCGAATTCGACGGTCGCCGAGCGCAAGGCGATCGCCAGCTGCATATTGCATGTCGACCCCCTGCACGAAGCGGCGGCGATGGAAATGCTGCGCGCGCTCTACCGCGAAGGCGGCTTCGCCAGCGCGCACGGCTTTTTCGAGCGTTACTCCAACGACCTTCGCGCCGAGCTCGACATCGCGCCGCCGCGCGACATGATCCGGCAGCTCGAGGAGTTCAAGACCGGCGAGCGCAGCGATGTCGCGGGCGCGGCGCCGCAAGGCCGCATCGAACCCGACATGCTGCCCAACGTCGTCGAGAAGCCGACGATCGTTCTGGTCACGGAAAAATATCGGGCGAGTGATGCCCACATCCAGTTCGCCCTGGTGAGCGAGCTGTCCGCCTCGCTGTCGCGCTTCCGGCACTGGACCGCGATCCAGGCCGAGCTCGATCCGGAGATCATCCGCTCGCGCTCGATCGACGGTCTGCTCAGCGCCCTGAAGGACATTGCCGACGTGGCGGTGGTCATCAACACGGCCGAACGGGGAACCGAGCGTCTCTTCGAGATCTCGTGCGTTTCGCTCACCCACGGCGAGCTGCATTTCACCACCACCGCGCCGCACGCGCCGTCCGGCTGGCGAACCGTGTTCAACGAAATCTGCGCGCAGGTGGCCTCGCGGCTGCAGCTTGCCATATCGAGCACGCGGCTGCACCGCATAGACACGCTGTCGCCGAACTACATCTCGGCCTACGATCACTGGCTCGACGGGCAGCGACTGTCCATCTTGTGGCGCAACGACACCGAGGCCGCCGCGATTGCCCGCTACGAGGACGCGATCCGCCTCGATCCCAAGCTGGCCTGCGCCTATTCGAGCCTGGCCGCGATCCTGAACTCGCGCTGGATCGTGCTGCCGGGCTATCCGCTGGACAGCGCCGACCTGGAGCGCGCTTTCGATCTCGCCAAGCAGGCGGTGATGCTCGACCCGCTCGACCACCGCAATCAGGTCAACCTGGCGTGGAGCCATCTGCTCGCCCGCCGCTGGGAGCTGGCGGACTTCCATTTCGGCCTCGCCCACGACCTCAATGCCGCCAATCCGGCGACGCTCATCGCCTATGCGCTGGCGAGCGCCTTCGTCGGCAGCCCGGAGCGCGCCGTCGACCTGGCGCGGCGTTCCTTCGAGCTCAATCCGCTGCACGACCCGCACTATTACGGTTACCTGGCGACGATCTCGTTTCTGGCGGGCGACCTTCCCGGCTGCATCCAGGCGGTGGAAAAGAGCGACGGCCTTTTCCCGGACATCCGCGGCTGGTCGGCGGCGGCCCATGCGCTTTCCGGCAACGACGCGGCAGCGGGCGCCGACTTCCGCGTCTTCCTTCGCAGCATCTCCGCGGCCTGGTACAACAACGAGCGCCCGTCGCGCCGCGCTGCGATCGACTGGTTCAAGAATGTGTTTCCGATCCGGATCGAGGCCGATCGGGAACGGCTTGCGCAAGGCATCGACCGCGCCGCGCGGCTGGCGTGACGCGGTCGAGCTCTCTCTCTCTTTTGCCGCATGATCTTGTCCGAAAAGTCTGCAACTTCTCGGGTTCATGCCGCATGTCGCGCCTATTTGCAGCGCGACATCACATAGTCGCCGATGCGGCTGCGATAGCCGCGCAGCCGGTTGGCCTTCTTCTCCTCCGGCGTGGCGCCGGTGTTCGGGTCGAATTTGTAGTGGTCGGGGAACGGGTAATCCACACCCTCGCCCACCTCCGGCGCGATTTCACGCACGGTTTCCTCGACGTCGCCCGTGAACGGGAAGGAGATGTTGACGACATTCTCCTCGTCGAAATGCGGGACGATGGTGATCTCGTCCCAGGTCTTGCCGCGCGGCGACATGAATCCCCTCAGGAGATTCTTGATCTCATCCTGGGATCCCGTCTTGAAGGTCTCGATCGCCGCGGGATCCTTGATCATCCGCTGGATGAACTCCCCGAGCGCCTCGAACTGCACGTTCTCGAATTTGGCCATAATGCCCTCCTTTTCTTTCACACTGCGTTGCCCGTCCTTCGATGACCCCTTGCGGAAAGGTCGGGACGGACCGTCCTTTCCAGCAATCCGACGAGTTCGTCATCCGACACCAGCCTGTCGTCGGCAAGCCTCAGCAGGCCGGCCAGTGTATGCGGATGGACCGTCCAGGGCAGCGGTACGTGGATTTCGCTGTCGCTGGTATTGAAGAGTGCGGCGGCGACCGTCGCGCCGACGATATACGAGCCGACCGGGCCGAGCCGGTTCCCGTCGTCGCCGAGCACCGAGGCTTCCTGCAGCACGTAATAGGAAAGCGGCGTCTCCGTCAGGAACTGCGGGTAGGCATTCAGTGTCCGCTCCAGTTCCGCCGCATGGAAGGGGTAGCGCTCCTTGCACCACTCCGTCGGGAGCATGTCGGCACCGGACAGCACCCGCACATGGGCCGGGCCGTCGGCAAGCGCCGCCCCGACGGCTTCCGCGACCGCCTGCCCCGAAGGCAGCCCCAGGTGGTAGCAGCGCCAGCAGTCCATGAAGGCGATGGAGCGAGGCGTTCCGTCGAGATCGGCCGCGTGCTTCACCGAGGCCAGCTCGAAGGCAAGGAACGGGCTGATCCGGCGCGCCCGCATCATCCTGGCCGGGTCGCCCAGTTCGGCGAAGCGGCTCCAGTCGATCGCCCAGTTGACACGCACCGGCACGTCGCCGTGCGGGCGCTGGCTGGAGAAGGACAGCATCTCCCGCAGCGTGCCGGGGATATCGTCGAAGGCCTGGTTGACGGAATAGCGCTCGCGAACCATGCCGTGGGCGAAACGCGAGGCGCCGAAGGAAAACTCCATCGGCAGATCGGCGAGCGGCGCCAGCGTGTCCGCGCCCGGTCCGCGGAAGCCTTCGCCGCCGAAGAAATGGTCCCATACCTCGCGCGACAGCATCCGGCGCATGTAGTTGTCGACCACGACGCGCCGATAGACGCTGGTCAGATAGGCGCGCGCCTGCTCGAAGGCGATCTGGGCGGTGGCGCCGCGGTGTGCGATCTGCACGTCGACGAGACGGTTGTGCACCTGCATCAGCGCACAATGGAGTTGCGACAGGACCAGGTTGTCGTCGTTGCGCGGATCGGCGACGAGCGGGCGATATGGCCCCTTGCGCCCCTGCAGGCTCATGAAGCCGCTTGACCCGTCGACGCGCGGCAGGTCGCGCGCCCGCTCCACGGAGCCGTCCACCGGCAGCTTGACGTTGCGGTCGCTGACGCCGGGCAGGCCGAGCGGAAAACGGCAGAGCGCCGTGTCATTGGCCGATGCCCAGTCGTAGAGATGCGGGTCGACGACGGGACCGCGCCCGTAGAGGCCCGAAAGATCGATGCTGCCCGAGGAGGCATTGCGCAGCGCCCGCTCGCTGACGTCGCTGACGGGAGCGCCGAAGATGCGGCTGAAGACGATGTCGTGGAAGACGAACTGGCCGAAATAGGTGAATGCCGCCGGATTGTCGCTGAGATCGGTAGGATCGATCGGGCCGAGCATGCGGCTCGTAATGGCCGACAGTGCTTCCTGGGTGCGCTCGACCGCCGCGCTGCCGTTCTCCGCCTCCATCAGGCTTATCGGCCTGTCGGCGAGGTCGGGAAAGAGAAGACGCTCGCGCAACGCAGCCCCGGAGGCGCTCTTCTTCTCGATGGCGCTTTTCTTCTCCATAACGGGACAGCCCTCGGTCTGCCGCTGCGCCCCGTAGTTCCGCCGGTGATTGACCAACGCTTCGTAGTTGGTGTCTTCCCCGTGTCGCATGGTCAATCGCCCTCTTCTGTCATGCCAGTCCGACCAGGGAGCGGGTGCTGCGCGCCTGCTCCGCCTGAAATTCGACCCGACGCCGGCCTGTCAGTACGACCGGCGGCGGGCAGCCCTCCACCCCTGCTTCGCAGCAATCGCTGTCGCCGGCATACGGCGGGACCGTGGTCGCGGCCACGGATCAAAGCAAGGAAAAACGGCGGTATATCCGGCCGGGTCCGCCTGCCGGAAGACGGGACGGATCGTGTGGGAGGCCACGATCCGTCCCTGCAGCCGGCCCCCGCCGACCGGTGCTGTGTTGCAAGGAGCACCTTGGCAATGCGAGCCCGGCGGCATACCCGTCCTCGCCACAGCGCAATGCGCCGTGGCGCCACAGACCCGCCGATTTCCAGCCAGCCTCGTCAATCGCGGGCATGACGCGCCGAGATGCGCGCAAGCCCGCCGCGCTCCCGGGTGATGACAACTTCGACATTTCTATCCTTCTGGTTGGCGACCTGCAGGATCATGCGCGGCGACTGCTCCGGAGTGTCCGAGCGACGCATGTTCCGACGGATCGCCAGCCTGGCCCAGCGGGCCGAAGGCCGTTCGGGCCGCCGCCCCGGTCCCCGCGGCACCGGATATTCGGCGGGCGCCCATTTTCCTTCCGTCCAGATGCGGACCGAAGGTCGCTGGCGGGCCGGCGCCTGAATGCCGGGAATACGCACTTTGGCCGTCGGGTCCAGCTCGTCCGGGATCGATAAATCGAACCGGTGCGTGAGATGATCTGGCATGCTCCCCTCCTGCGCGGTGTTGATGGAGCATGTTTCGCAGGGCCAGCGTGAAATCAGCGTGAATTGGGCGGGGCGGGCGGAAAAAACCCGATGATTTTCCGTTTCCGTCGGCCGAACGGCATGACGGATGGCCGGCCGGCGACATTGGTCGGACCGGCGGACCGATCCGGCCGCTCGCCGCCCACCCCTGCGATTTCAGCCTGACGCCGAGCGCGAATCGCGCGTCCTTCTCAGGACAGCAGCATGCGGGCCGACGTCAGCGCCAGGAAGACCGCGAAGGCGAGCTTCAGGTAGCGGGCGTTGAGCGCATGGGCGATGCGCGCGCCGAGCGGCGCCAGCAGGAAGCTGGTCGGCGCGATGATCGCCGCCGCCGGCAGGCTGACATAGCCGAGACTGAATGGCGGCCGGTCGGCGACGTCGAGCCCTGCCCAGATGAAGCCGGCGACCGCCGGTACGGCGATCAGCAGGCCGAGCGCGGCCGAAGAGCCGACGGCGCGGTGGACGGGAAAGGAGAAGGCGGCGAGCGTCGGCACCGACAGCGTGCCGCCGCCGATGCCCATCAGCGACGAGATGAAGCCGATGACGGTGGCAATCGCCCGGTTGACGAGGCCGCTCTTCGGCAGGTGCTCGGCCAGGACCAGCGCCCTGGGCAGCGCCATGTTGACGGCGACCAGAACGCCGACCACGCCGAAGACCAGGCGCAGCCCGCCGCCGGGGATGTATTTCGACAGGATGCCGCCGATCAGCGCGCCGACGAACATCGCCGGCCCCCACAGCTTGAGCAGCGAGCGGTCGACATTGCCGCGCTTGTTGTGCGCCCGCATCGACGAGATCGAGGTCGGGATGATGACGGCAAGCGACGTCGCCACGGCCAGGTGGCTGATCACCTCGTCCGGAAAGTCGAGCAGCGTCAGCACCCAGAACAGCACCGGCACGATGACGATGCCGCCGCCGACGCCGAGCAGGCCGGCCAGCGTTCCGGAGACGACGCCCGTGAACAGCAGACCGGCGATCAGGGCGGCAACGGTCTCCCGGTCGAGCATCGACGCGTCAAATCCTGCTTCCAACTCGGTATCCCCTCAAACGTGATTCACCGCGCGCCTCGCGTAAAGGGCGGGGCGGCGAGTGGCAAGCGAGGCTGGTCAGGTCGGGCGGAGAGCCGCCCCCACTTGCCTCGCCCGCCATGCGCAGGCATCGATCAAGGCCGTCGGAAGGGCTCCGAAGCACTGTTTTTCGGGCCGTCCTGGCCTGAAATTCCGACGGACCTTAGCGAAATTCCAGTGAAACCGTGCAGCTTTTCGCCGGGATCTTGCGAAAAAATACAGGACATGAATTCGTCCCGCCGACCGACGAAACCGAACCGCTCTAGTGCCGAACCATGCCGGCATCGACATTGATGGTCTGGCCGGTGATCCAGCGCGCATCGTCGGAAGCGAGGAAGGCGACCACGTCGGCGATGTGCTCCGGCTGGCCCTTGCCTTTCATCGCCTGCAGCATCTCAACGAAGCCGAAGGCCTCGTTGTGCGGGCTCGCCTTGACGCCCTCGCTCTCGATCAGGCCCGGCGTCACCGCATTGGCGGTGATGTTGTATTTGCCGAGCTCGGTCGCCAATGCCCGGGTGAAGCCGATGACGCCGCCCTTGGCCGCCACATAGGCCGCCATGTTCGGCGTGCCGGCGAAGAAGGTGTTGGAGGAGATGTTGATGACCCGCCCGGCCTTGCCGGCGGCGCGCATCTGGTCGGTCGCGGCGCGCGTGACGATGAAGGTGCCGGTCAGGTTGACGTCGATGATCTTCCGCCAATGGGCGAGGTCGACCTCGTCCCAGGCGACGAAGGGCACGATGCTGGCATTGTTGACGACGATGTCGATGCCGCCGAGCGTCTGAATCTCCGAAAACAGCGCCTTCACCGACGCGGCGTCGGAGACGTCGGCGGCGATGGCCTGCGCCCTGCCGCCGATCGCGGCGGCTGCAGCCTTGCCGCCCTCGGCATTGACGTCGCTGATCACCACGGTCGCGCCGTCGGCGGCAAGCCTTGCCGCGATGGCCTTGCCGATGCCCTGCGCCGCCCCGGTTACCAGGGCAATCTTTCCTGCAAGCCTGTCGCTCATGTGACCCGTCTCCTTGTCCAGTTCAATTCGTGCCGTCGGCGTCGATCACCGCCAGCGCGGCGTCGATCCCCCTGCCGACGGGAAGCTTCATCCCGGCCGCGCTGAGCGCGCCGCCCAGCGCCGTCAGCGCCACCACGGCGTAGATCGGCTGGGCCGTCGGACCCATGTGGCCGATGCGCGTGAGTTTCCCCAGCGTCTCGCCGCGCCCTGAGGAGAAGACGACGCCGTAGCGCTCGCGCGCAGCCTGGCGCAGCGCCTTCTCGTCGATCCCCTCGGGGGTGCGGATCGCCGTCGTGGTCGGCGAGGCGATCGCCTCGCTCGCCGGCCACAGCGACAGGCCCATGGCTAGCGCCCCGGCGCGCGTCGCTTTTGCCGTCAGCGCATGGCGCGCCCACACCGCTTCCGGGCCTTCGTTGAGATAGAGGTCGAGCGCCACGTCCAGCCCGTTGACCTCGGCGACCGAGGGCGTGAACGGGAACGGCTTCTCCCTCGACCAGGCGTTCTCCCAGTCGACAATGCTGAGCATGGAGGCGCGCGGCGCCGCCGGGTTGGCCTTCATCCTGGCCCAGGCGCGGTCGCTGACACCCATCAGCGTCAGGCCGGGAGGTGCGCCGAGGCACTTGTTCGGCCCGGTGACGTAGATGTCGGCCTTGCAGTCCTCGGGGTGGGTCTTCATGCCGCCGAAGGAGGAGACGGCGTCGACGATCAGGTAGGCGCCGTGCGCCGCAACAAGCGCGCCGATCTCGTCGATCGGATTGATCGTGCCCGACGGCGTGTCGTGATGGCAGACCGAGACGATGGTGATCTCCGGATGCCTCTTCAGCATGTCGGCGACTGCCTGCGGATCGATCGCCTCGTTGTACGGCGTCTCGATCTCCAGGAGATGGGGCGAGTAGCGTTTGGCCCAGTAGCCAAAACCCTTGCCGTAGACGCCGGAGGCAAGGTTGAGCACCACGTCGTCCGCCGCGATCAGCGACGCGGCCGCGGCCTCCAGCCCCAGCACCGGCTCGCCATGCAGGATCACCGGCCGGTTCGACAGCCGCATCGCCTCCTGCGCCTTGCCGACCACGCTTTCATAGAAGCGCTGGAACGCCGGATCGTAGTCGTAGAGCACGGTCCGCCCCAGCCCCCGCAGCACGGCGGCATAGGCATTGACCGGCCCTGACGTGAGGGTGACGACCGGCTCGGCGTGGTCGGGATATCGCATTGTCGCTCTCCGGGAATGGCCGGCCTCAGCCGTAGAACTGGGTGCCGGTGCGGTAGGTCTTGAAGTTCTCCATGTCGTGCGAATAGAGCAGCTCGGCCTCGTTGTCCTCGGCAAGCTTGCGCACCCGGCGCATCGAGTCCACGCCGGCGACCGGGTCGATGTGGAAGGACGCCTGGCACAGCGTCTCCAGGCTCTTCTGCGTGTAGGCCGCGTCGATGGTGAACAGGATCGGCTTGCGCTTGGGGAAATGCACCATCAAGCTGTAGTGGCCGATCGAATGGCCGGGCGTGGCGATCAGCTTGACACCCTTGGCGAGGTCGACGTCGCCCTCGATGCCCTCGAAGGTCGAGTTGGCGCGGGTGGTGCCCTCCAGAAGCTGCTGGGTGGCGCCGCGCGCCTCCGCCGCCTCCGCCGAAAAGCTCAGGTCGGAATAGCCGAGATGCTCGAAAGGCAGCGGGTTGCAGGCCTGCGGCACCTCGCTCCTGTGGCAGATCTTCTTGGCATGCGGAAAATACTTGTTGCCGCCGCAATGGTCGAAATGGAAGTGCGAGTTGACGACCACGTCGATGTCTTTCGGCTCCAGCCCGAGCAGGGCCAGCGCGCCCGGAATGGTCTGGTCCTTGCTCTGGATCGGCTTCTCGAAAGGCAGCACCTTCATGACGTGGTCGTAGTCGTAGCCGGTGTCGATGAGGAAGCGGCCCTCGGCGTGCTCGATGAGGATCGAATAGACGGGGAAGCGCACCTCGCCCCCCGGCCCGCGGTTCCAGTAGACATGGTAGCCGTCGAGCACCAGCGAACCGCCGTCCAGCAGATAAACCTTGGTGTCTGACATCGTCGCCTCCTTGTTGCGGCGCGGTTCCCTGCGCGCCGGATCGGTTGATCGTCCTCAGCGCGCCCCGCGCTCATAGGGTATGCCCAGCGCCGCCGGCAGGCTGCCGCGGCGGCCGAACGCCACGAGCATCACCATGACAGCCAGGAACGGCAGCATCTGGATGACATCGGTCGGAATGTTGATGCCGGCGACCTGCATGGCCGTCGTCAGCGACAGGCAGAGCCCGAACAGCAGCGCACCGAGCAGCACCCACACCGGCCGCCCGCGCGCCAGCATCGCCAGCACGATGCCGAGGAAGCCGGCACCGTTGGTGATGAAGGGAATGAAGATGCCGGCGCCGACATTGGCGAGATAGGCGCCGCCCAGACCAGCGAGCGCGCCCGTGAACAGCACGGCGACGGTGCGCGTCCGGATGACGTCGACGCCGGCGACGTCGAGCGCCGCCGGCTTGTCGCCGGCCGCCTGCAAATTGAGCCCGAGCTGGGTGCGGCGGTAGACGTAGATCATGACGAAGACCAGCGCGATCGCCAGATAGACGACGAGGTGGTGACGGAACAGCGCCGGCCCGAGCACCGGAATGTCGGCGAGCAGCGGGATTTCGGTCCGCTCCGCCGCCGGCAGGCGCGGATAGCTGCGCGAGAACTGGAAGTGGTGGAGCAGAGCGGTCAGCCCCTCCAGCCCGAGCGTCAGCCCGATGCCGATGACGATCTGGTTGAGGCCCAGCCTCACGCACAGCAGCGCCATGAGAGCCGCCACGGCGATGCCGGCGCAGGCGCCGAAGAGGAAACCCAGCCACAGCGACCCGGAATAGAAGGCGGCGACGAAGCCGAGATAGGCGCCGCCGATCATCATGCCCTCGATGCCGATGTTGAGCACGCCGGCCTTTTCCGACATCTGCTCGCCGAGGCCGGCAAGCAGCAGCGGGATGGCGGCGGTGACGGCGCCGAACAGCAGCGCGCCGAGAAAAACTTCGCTGAACAGCCCGGTCATCGCGTCAGGCCCTCCGCGCCCTGGTGAAGCGGTGGTCGATGTATTCGGCGAGCGCCAGCATGATCAGCACGATGGCGACCAGCACCAGCGTGAAATGGTGCGGCACGCCCAGCCGGCGCGCCGCGCTCTCGCCGCCGATCGACAGGACAGACAGCAGGAACACGAAACCGATGGCGGCAAAACCGTTCATGCGGGCGAGGAACACCGCCGGGATCACCGCCATGGCGTAGCCCGGGTTCCAGTCGGCCCGCACATTGCCCTGCACGCCGATCACGTCGATGGCGCCGCCGAGCCCGGCCAGTCCGGCCGAGATGGCGAAGACGGCGACGGTCAGCCCCGGCACGCCGAGCCCGACATGGATGGCCGCCTTCGGATTGGCGCCGACCACCCGCAGCTTCAGCCCGAAGGCGGTCCGCGTCATGACCAGATGGACCGCCACGATGGCGACGAGCCCGAACAGCAGCCCGCTGGTGATGGTGGTGTCGAACAGCCGCGGCAGCCGGTCCTCGACCGGCAGCGTGCGCGTCTGCGGCACGGTCGTAGCCGGATCGAGGAAGGCGAGCTTGACCAGCACATTGGCGAAGGAGGTGCCGAGGAAGGTCATCATCAGCGTGGTGATGATCTCGTTGACGCCCTGATAGGCGCGCAGCAGCGCCGGCACCAGCGACCACGACACGGCCACGGCCGTCGCCATGAGAAAGGCGCAGGCGAGCGCCAGCCAGGCCGGCAGCACCTGCACCAGCACCGGCGCCGACGCCGCCGCGATGACGGCGCCAAGCAGGAACTGCCCGTCACCGCCGAGATTCCACATGCCGGCCCGGAAGGCGACGATCAGCCCGGCGGCGATGAACAGCAGCGGCGCCATCCGGGTCAGCGTCTGCTGGATGCCGGTCGGAGACAGAAGGCCGCGCTCGACGACGAAGCCGTAATAGGCGAGCGGATTGACGCCGACGGCAAGCAGGATGCAGCCGGCGAGCACCAGCGCCGCCAGGATCGGACCCAGCGTCATCAGCACGCGCCGCTGCAGGTGGCCGCGACCTGCCGCGGCGGCGGACTGCTCGATCGTCGCCATGTCGGAGGCTCGTGTCGTGTCGATGCTCATGCGGCCAGCCCGATCATCAGCCGTCCCACACGGGTACGGGCGTCGGCGGCATTGTCGACCGTGCCGACCAGCGCGCCGGACGCCATCACCGAAATGCGGTCGCACATGCCGAGCAGTTCCTCGAGGTCGGTGGAGATCAGCAGCACGGCTGCGCCACCCGTCGCGATGTCGCGGATGCGCTGGCGGGTCGCCAGCGTATTCGCCAGGTCGAGCCCGTAGGTCGGCTTGTTGAAGATGACGACCCGGGCGCCGTCGGCAAACTCGCGCGCGATCAGGATTTTCTGGATGTTGCCGCCGGACAGCCTGCCGATCGGCGTCTCCAGGCTTGGAGTCCTGACATCATAGGCGCGCACCAGCTCGCCGGCGCGCTTGTCGATCGCCGCGGTCTGCTCGATGCCGTTGCGCCAGAATGGCGGCGTGCCGATCTGCTTGAGGAAGAAGTTGATCGACACCGGGAAGCTGCCGACAGTGCCCTCGCCCAGCCGGTCGTCGGTGAGATAGCGCAGCCCCTTGCGGTGGCGCTCGCCGACGCCGAGCCCGTCCATGGCGTCGCCAGCCAGCCGGATCGTGCCGCCGCTCGCTGCAAGCTGCCCGGCCAATGCTTCGGCGAGCTGCTTCTGGCCGTTGCCGTCGATGCCGGCGATGCCAAGAATCTCGCCCGGCCGGACGGCGAAGGAGACGCCGGAGAGACCCGGCGTGCCCGAACCGGCCGGCACCGCGAGGTCGCGCACCTCCAGCAGCGGCGCGACGGCCTCCGGGAAGGCCCGTGCCGTCCGCTGCGCCTCTTCGGGGTCGCCGCCGGCCCTCGCGCCGAACATCATTTCGACGATCTCCGCGACGATCTCGTCCTCGCCCAGGCTGCGCAGCCGCTCGGGCGTGATCTCGCCGACCTTGCGGCCGAGTTTCAGCACCGAGATGCGGTCGCCGAAGGCGGCCGCCTCCTTGAGCTTGTGGGTGATGAAGACGATCGCCAGCCCCTTTTCCGCCAGGCGCCGCATCAGCGCACCGAGGTCGTCGATGCCCTTCGGCGTCAGCATCGAGGTGGATTCGTCGAGGATGAGCAGCCGGCTGTCGCGCAAGAGCGCCCGCAGGATCTCGACCTGCTGCTGCTCGCCCAGCGACAGGTCCTCGACCCGTGCGCCCAGGTCGACGGAAATGCCGAGGGTGCGGCCGATCTCGGCGGCGCGCGCCTGCAGCTCCCCGGCCTTCGGCCGGCGCCACCACGAGCCGCCGAGCAGCAGGTTCTCCGCCACAGTCAGCGTCGGCACCAGCATCATGTGCTGGAACACCGTGCCTATGCCCAGCGCCAGCGCATGGCGCGGCGAGGTGATCGGCGTCGGGGTCCCGCCCACCAGGATGCGGCCTTCCGTCGGCTGCTGCAGCCCCGACAGCATGCCGATCAGCGTCGACTTGCCGGCGCCGTTCTCGCCGAGCAGCACATGCACCTCGCCGGCGCGGATCGACAGGTCGACGGCGTTGTTGGCGACGATGCCGGGGAACCTTTTGGTCACCCGCTCGAGCGTGACGAGGTCCGGCTTGCCGGCCGGCCGGGGTGGAGATGCGCTGGTCATGGAATCCGCGGAGTTCGCCGCAACCGGTGCCGGAGGGGCGCTCGAGACGCCCCTCCGGCAGTTCTTGCGGTCACTCGGTGACGTTGGTCATCAAGGCGCGCACGGCACTGGCCTCGAAGACCGGCTCGACCTTGATCTTGCCGGAGAGGACATCCTCGCGCAGCGCCTGGACCTGCGACCAGACGTCGTCCGGGATTTCCCCCGTCTTGAGCAGCTTGACCGAGTCGTCCTTCAGGCCGATCGCATAACGCTTGGTGCCGAAAGTATCAGCCTTCAGGTCGGCGATCATCGCGGCGTAGACCGGCGTGATGTCCCAGATCACCGAGGTGAGCAGGAAACCCTTGTCGATCGCCGTCTTGTCGCCGATCACGTCGATGAAATGGACCTTGCCGCCATCGGCCGCCTTGGTCGTCTCCACCGCCTGCAGCATGCCGAAGCTGGAGCCGTTGCCCTGGCCGAAGATGATGTCGGCGCCGGCCGCGATCACGCTTTCGGTGACGCGCTTGCCGCCGGCCGCGTCGCTGTAGGCGGCCGGGCCGATCACCGCATAGGTGACCTTCACCTCCGGGTTCTCGGCCTTGACGCCCTGGGCGAACGCCGCCGACTGCGAGTTCCAGGACGGCGGCTCGCCGGAGACGACGATGCCGACCGTCTTCGAACGGCTCATCTTGGCGGCGAGCCGTCCGGCGAGATAGGCGCCCTCGTGGCCGCTCAGCGTGTAGTCGGCGACGAGGCCCTTCTTCAGCGCATCCGGCGTGTCGACGATCGCCACGGGCACCTTCAGCTCGTTGGCGATCTCGGGCGCCGAGGTGTTGTAGCCGCTGGCATGGGCGATGAGCAGGCTTGCGCCCTCTTCGGCCAGCTCCCGCAGCGTCGGCCGCACGTCGCCGTAGCCGAGGCCCTGCGCGACGATGACCTCGATGCCGGCGGCTTCCGCCGCGGCCTTCGCCGCCGCCACGCCCTGCTGGTTCCAGCCGTAGTCGGTGCCCTCCTCGGGCGTGAGGATGGCGATGGATTTCACCTCGCCGGCGAACGCCCCGCCCATCAGCAGGCCGCTCAACAGTATTGCACTTACACTTGCCTTCAACGATTTCATTTGTAGTCCTCCTATTGTTTGATGATCCCACTTTGTTATTGTTTTTGCGCCGAAGCGATTTAGAGTTGTCCGACTTTCTACTCCAGACTCAGGAAATCCATGTTCCGCCTCGCCCTCGCAATTTCCGTCGTCCTTGCCTCGTCCGCCTCCGCCGTCGAACTGCGGCCGATCGCTGTCAGGATCGGCACGGAGGGCCTGACGCGGCTGCCGCTGACGGTGACCAATGCCGACCGGGAGGCGATCGCCTGCCACGCCGAGGTCGCGCACTGGTATTCGCTGGAACTCGTCACGGTGGCGCCCGGCACGTCGGCTGAGATCGAGCTGTGGCGCGATCCGGCCACCGGAACGCTTGCGGCCCTCAACGACAAGCGCGAGAACCTGCCGGTCGAGCGGCTGTGGTGCGGCCGAGCGGGGCGCGCATATGCCACCCGCGCGCAGATCGTGCCCGGCCGCGACACTTCCGCGCCGGTGCTCGGCGTCACCTGCCGCGCCGGCACCGAGCGCATCGTCTGCGACTGAGGAGCGGCGGCGCTCACTGTGCCGCCTTCGCGTGGACGAGCGCCTTCAGCCGCTCGTACTCGGCCTTCACGCTCGGATCGGCCTCGACCAGCGTCGCGGCCAGCGCCTGGAACTCGCTCTCCATCCTGGCCTGGTCCTCGGCCGACAGCTCGTTGACCACGCCGCCATTGTCGGCCCAGACCTTGTAGGTCTTCTGGACGTTGTCGACGCCCCATTGGAAGACCGACGTCTCGGCGGCCCGGCCGGCCTCGACGATGGCCTTCCGGACCTCCTCGCTCTGCGCCTGGAACCAGTCCTCGTTGACGACGGTGACGGAGACGATCTCGGCGAAGCGCAGATCGGTGATGTTCTTGCCGACGTCGTAGTACTTGAATGCCGTGAGGATCGGCATGCCGACCAGCATGCCGTCTAGCCCGCCGGATTCGAGCTGAGGGATGACCTCCGTCAGCGCCAGCGGCAGCGGCGTCGCCCCCACCAGCTCCATCGGCTTGATCTGCATCGGCGAGGCGAAGGTGCGGATCTTCAGGCCCTTCAGCCCGTCCAGCGTCGTCACCGGCTTCATGGTGAAGACCACCGTCGGGCTGTTGTAGATGGCGCCGATGACGCGCAACCCCTTGTCAAGGAACATCTCCTCCAGATGGGCGCGGTATTCGGGGTCGTGTACGGCGGCGTCGACGTCCTGCGGCGTCTTGAACAGGCCGGGCACGTCGAAGGCCTGGAAGCGCGGATCGACGTTGGTCATGAAGGAGGTCGGCGTGGTGAAGGCCTCGATGGTGCCCAGCAGCACGCCTTCCGCCATGCGCGGGATCGAGCCGAGCTGGCTCGCCGGATAGATCTCGGTCTTCACCGCATCGCCGACCCTGCTCTTCAGCTCCTCGGCGAACACCTTCTGCCACTCGTGCTGGACGTCGTTGATGGTGGCGGAGGCGAGCTTCATCGTGCTCTGCGCCGCCGCCGGCAGCGATGCCATGCAGGCCAGGCCGATCGCGGTGCCGAGGGCGGCGGCTTTCAGGAGTGTGCGCAGCATCGGGTTCCCCTTTTTCTTGTTCAAAGCGATCGCCCGAGCGCCAGCGAGATCGCCGGCACATAGGTGATGATGACGAGCGCGGCGATCTGCACCGCCACGAAGGGCAGCACGCCGCGATAGAGCGAATGGGCGGGCAGACCGGTGACCGACTGCGCCACGAAGATGTTGAGGCCGAAGGGCGGCGTGAACATGCCGATCGCCAGGTTGACCGTCATGACGATGCCGAAATGAATCGGGTCGATGCCGAGCGAGATGGCGATCGGCACCAGCAGCGGCGCGAACACCAGGATCGCCGAGGTCGGGTCGACGAAGCAGCCGATGACCAGCAGCACCAAATTGACCGCGAGCAGGAAGCTGAAGGTCGACATCTCCAGCGCCTCGATCCAGGCGACGATCGCCTGCGGCACGCCCTGCGTGGTGAGCACCCAGGTGACGACGCCGGCGGTCGCCACGATCACCAGGATCTGCGCCGACAGCAGCGCCGAATTGCCGGCGGCGCGCACGATGTCGGCCCAGCCCATCGTCCGATAGACGAAGCGCGCCACCAGGATGGCGTACAGGCAGGCGAAGCCGCCGGCCTCGGTCGGCGAGAACCAGCCATTATAAATGCCGCCGAGCACGAAGACGGGCATCAGCAGCGCCGCGAAGGCGTCCTTGGTGGCCCGCCAGGCGACCGCCGGATCGAAGCGGCCGACGACCGGGATCTTCAGCACGATCGCCACGATGACGATGAAGATCGACATCAGCGCGGCGATCAGCAGGCCGGGCAGGATGCCCGCGATGAACAGCCGCGGGATCGACTGCTCGGCCGCCAGCCCGTACAGGATCATGGCGATCGAGGGCGGGATGACGATGTCGATGGCGCCGCTGGAGGCGAGCAGCCCGGCCGAGCGCTCCTTGCCGTAGCCGGCGCTCTCCAGCTTGGGGTAGAGCGTCTTGCCGAGCGCGGCGACCGCCGCGACGCTGGAGCCGGAGATTGCGCCGATGACGGCCGAGGCGCCGACCGTCGACACGCCGAGGCTGCCCGGCAGCCGGCCGACCAGCGCCAGCACCCAGGTGATCAGCCGCGCGGCGATGCCGCTGGTGCCCATCAGCTCGCCGGCGAAGATGAAGAAGGGGATGGCGAGCAGCGCATAATTGTCGAGCCCGCCGAACATCACCTGGTGCAGCGCCAGCGGCGGCGTCGGCAGAACGAACAGGAAGGTCACCGCGACGGCGGCGAGGAACACCAGGAAGACCGGCGTGCCGAGCGCCAGCAGGACGATGGGCAGAGCCGCGAGGGAGGCGATCATGATGCATGCCCCCCTTCAGGTCCGTTGCGGACGAGCGCATCGAGGTCGCGGACGAGCAGGACCCCAGCGACGATAGCGAGCCCGGCAAAACCCGCGACCAGCGCCGCATGCGGCACGGTCATAGGGATGCCCAGGCCCATGCTTGTCGTGCCGAGCCGCGCGATCCTGACAAGGAACAGGTAGGACGCATAGGTCGCGTAGGCGCAGGCGAACAGCGCGGCTGCGTCGTGGATGGCGTTGAGCAGGTGCCGCCAGCGGCCGGTGGCGTAGGACGGCAGCAGGTTGACGCTGATGTGCTCGCGCCTGGCCAGCGCCAGCACCGCGCCGGCCATGACCATCCACACGACGGTATAGACCATGAGCTCGTCGGCTCCGGTCATCGACATGCCGAAGAGGTAGCGGCCGGTGGCGTTGAAGACGTTGACGGCGACGACGAACAGCAGCGCGATGCCGAGGACGGTGTGCAGGGCACCGCCGGCGGCGCGTGCAACCTGCCAAGCCTCCCGATGATCAGTCCGACGTGCCTCCCTCACAGCCGGTCGCATCGCTCACTCCCGGCCTTCTAGAATTCGGCGGATGGCGACGAGCTTGCCGGCGCGCTCCTTCTGCAGCGCGGCTATCCTTTCGGGCGTGTAGCTGAACATTCCCTCGCCCGACTTGATGCCGAGCTTGCCCGCCGCCGCCTTCTCCAGCACCAGCGGCGAGATGTCGGCGCGGTTGGAGAGATCCGCATTGAGGAAGGACGAGACGGACTTGTAGATGTCGAGGCCGGCCATATCGAGCAGCGCCATCGGCCCGATGGCGGCGATCTTGTAGCCGATGCCCCAGGAGACGCAGGTGTCGAGGTCCTCGGCGTCGATGACGCCGCGCTCGACGAGATCGACCGCCTCGCGCAGCAGCGCATAGAGCACGCGGTTCTCGACGAAACCCGGCACGTCCTTCTTCACCACCACCGGCAGCAGGCCGATCGAGCGGATCAGGTCGCGTATGGCGGCGACCGTCTCCGGCGCGGTCCGTTCGCCGCCGATCACCTCGATCATCGGGATGATGTGCGGCGGGTTGGACCAGTGCATGCCGACCATGCGCTCGGGGTGGGAGATATGCGCCTGCAATTTGGTGATCGGGATTCCCGACGTGTCGGAGGCCACGATCACCTCCGGCGCGACCAGCGGATCGATGGCGCGGTAGGTCTCGGCCTTGACGTCGATGTTTTCCGGCACGTTCTCGATGACCAGATCGACGCCGTCCACCGCCTCGGCGATCGAGGCGGCGAAGCGCACGCCGCCCTCGCCGGAAGAAGGGACAGCGATGCCCAGCCGGTCGAGCACGTCGCCCGCGACCGGCAGCATGCCCCTGGCGCGCTCGACCGCCGCCTCGGAGACGTCATAGGCGCAGACCGACAGCCCGCCGCGCGACAGCCGCGCGGCGATGCCGGGTCCCATCGTCCCCAGGCCGATCAGGGCGACGCGCCGGATCATCGTCAGGCCGCCTTGGGCGCTGCCGGCGCGGCGCCGGTGGCGACCTTGAAGGCCGGCCGCTCGGCCATCGCCACCACCCAGCGCTCCAGGTTCGGCAAGGCGGGCCGCTCGATCTTGAAGTCGATGCAGCGCTTCAGGATCGGGGCGCAGGCGATGTCGGCGATGGTGAGCTTGCCGAGCGCCAGGAAATCCCTGCCGGCCAGGTGCCCGTCGATGATCCTGAGCTGGGCGACCAGATCCTTGACCTGCTCCTTGTAGTCGGCGGTCTGCTCCTCCGGGGTGAGCTTCGCGCCCTTGAAGGCGGCGAGATAGCCGGGGTTGACGGCGGCGAGCAGGAAATCCATCCAGCGCTCGACCTCGGTCTTTTCCGCCGCGGTCGCGCCCGTCAGATGGGCGCCCTTCCCGTTCGCGAGGTAGCGCAGGATGGTGTTCGACTCCCAGATCACGGTCTCGCCGTCGACCAGCGTCGGCACCTTCGAGGTCGGGTTGAGGGCCTTGTATTCGGCCGTCTGCGTGTTCTCGAACTGGCGGCCGTAATCCTGCCGGTCATAGCCGGCCCCGAGTTCCTCCAACATGAAGATGATCTTTTGGACGTTGCCGGAGGTCTGGCGCCCCAGAAGTTTGTACATGCCTTGCGTCTCCTCGAATGCGTTGCGGTTCGATCAGGATTTCGCCGCCGGCAGCGGCTTGTAGACGATCGCGTCCATCTCGATCTTGGTGTTGATGACGGCGCGCGCCTCGACCGTGGTGCGGGCGAGCACCGCGTCGCCGATCGCCGCGGTGAAGGCCTTGTTGTAGCGGCCGAAGTCGCGCACGTCCTGAAGGTAGGTGGTGATGCGCACGACATCGGAGAGCGTCGCGCCCTCATGCGCGATGATGCGCTCGATGGTCTTCAGCGTCGCCACCGTCTCCTCCTCGATCGTGCCGTCGATCATGTCGTTGTTCTCGTCCTTCGGCACCTGGCCCGAGACGAAGATGTAGTCGCCGGCGCGCACCGCTGGGTGGAAGGGCAGGTTCGGGTTCTTGTTGCCGATCGCGTAATGCGTTGCCGATTTCCTGGCGCTGTCCGACACGCGGCCCTCCCTCAGAACACGCTGGTTTCGATGATGTCGACGCCGCGGATGCGGTCGATCAGATAGAGGATGCCGCGCTCGTCGATGGTGACGTCGTTGGACGAGGCGCGCTCGGCGCCGGCCGGCGCGTCGGGAAGGAAGTGGCCCACCTCCTTCGGCGCGAACGGATCGGCGATGTCGACCAGGCGCAGCCCCTGCGCGAACCAGGCGAAGGGGATGATCGTGCCGCTGAAGCGCTCCGACGGCTGGTGGCAGCCCGTCATCGGCGGCTGCGGCGCGCCGTCCGGGTCGATGCCCGGAACCTGGAAGGTCGAGATCGGCAGCGGGTTGGTCTCGTCGGTGATGTCGTAGATCCAGGTGAAGGCCGGCGCGTGCGGGCGCAGCTTGGCCACGTCCTCGTCGGCCACCACCATGATGTTGCGGCCCTTCAGCGGCTGCGGGATCGGCAGGCAGGTGTGCGTCGGGTGCGGGAAGGCCGGGCTGGAATTCAGATGACCGACCAGCTTCGGCCGGCTCATGTCCGAGATGTCGAGGATGAACAGGCCGTGGTGCCAGTAGCTGACATAGAGCCGGTCGCCCATGCGCAGCGGATGATGGCAGCGCGGCGTGACGTAGTCGTGCCAGGGATATTCCTCGCCGCCGCCGGTCCACTGGCCGGGGATCCACCAGCGCCCCACTTCGACCGGGTTCGCTGGATCGACGAGGTCGAGGATCATGACGATATTGCCGACATAGCCGTCCGCCGTCGGCGAGATGTAGGCGTAGCGGCCGTCATAGTCGTAGCGGTGCACGCCCTTGCCGCCGGTCAGCCATTTCGAGATCAGCCTCGGCTCTTCCGGCCGCGACGTGTCGTAGATGGCGAGGCCGCCGCCGAAATCGGCGGGGCCTTCGCTGCCGAAGCGCTCGTGGTTGATGATCATCAGCCCGTCCTTGGCCCGCACCTTGTGCGAGTGCCAGCCCGGCGGGACGTCGATCGTCGTGATCTTCTTGGGATTGCGCGGATCGGAAATGTCGACCAGCGTCGTGCCGCTAGGCGGACGCATGTGGCCGATATAGAGGATGTTGCCGTCCACCCAGACCTGCCCGCCGCCGGGGCAGTCGATATGGCCGATATGCTTGGTGTTGACTGCGGAAACCAAAACGACACCCCTGCTGCCCGGACTCGAACGAAAAGCCTGCGCGCCAAGCGGGCGGCGCGCGCAGGTTTTTGGCGGTCAGGCGAAGCGCAGCAGGTCGCCGGCGGCGTTGCGGCCCCAGCGCTTGTAGAGAAGCAGCGCCTTCTGGGTAGGCGCGTCGGTGGCGCCGAAGAAGATCACCGGCTCGGTCGAGGAGCCGTTGACGTGCTCGACCCAGCAGCCGCCGGGCACGGCGAGCGTGTCGAACTGGTTCCAGTCGTAGCGCTTGCCGTCGATGATCGAATGGCCGCTGCCGCGGAACGGCGCCAGCAGCAGGCTGGCCGTCTCGCGCTGCGGCAGGGTCTTCTCGCCGGGGCGCAGCATCTGGACGTAGAAATTGATAGTGCGGAACACCGGGCCACCGGTGGTCGGGTCGACATAGTCGACGACGATGCCCTCATGCGGGTCGCCGTCCCAGTCCTTGTGGCGGTCGAGCACCTCCTGCATCTTCTCCCAGCGGTAGACATACATGGGAGACGACAGGCCGCCGCCGCGCTTGTGGTCGACGAAGCGCGGCATCAGCCCGCCCTCGCCGTAGATGCGCTGCGAATAGTCTCCGGGATAGCGCGCCGTCTGCACCTTCTTGACGACCTCCTTGCCGTCCTCGATCTCGGTGTATTTGTGGTCGAAATGCACGGCATGCAGCGTCTCGACCAGCGGCAGGTCGAGCACCGACAGGTTGACCGCCTGCTCGCCGCCGACCGTGCCGTGATTGTGCCAGGCGTCGTTCGGGGTCAGCACCATGTCGCCCGGGCCGAAGACGACGTCCTCGCCCTCGACGCCGGTGAAGTTGCCCTGCCCGGTCAGGCCGAAGCGGATGGCGCTCGGCGAATGCTTGTGCGGCGGCATGATCTCGTCGGGATCGTTCAGACGGTAGGCCGTGTACATGGTGCTGACAGAGGCGCGCTTCGGCGCCAGCCCCGGATTGACCAGGATGAGCGAGCGGCGCTCGCTGTCGTCCATGGTGACGAGCTCGGCGGCGCGCTGCAGCAGCGGCTCTATGTCCTTGTAGGCCCACACGAACGGGACGGCCTTCGCCGACCCCATCAGCTGCTTGATCTCGTCGTGGTCGATGTTGTCGGACTGCGCCCAGAACGGGAACATGTTCCTGGAATAGAGGTCGTCGTAGAGCGACTTCAGCGCCGCCTGCTTGTTGCTGACGATCTGGCTAGCCGGAGGCATGGCGCTCATGTCGAGGTCTCCCATTTTTATCGTTCAACCAACTCAACCGTAACACCATGGTTGCAACCGTCAAGCGCTGAATCGGCCTTTCGGTTGGCAATCGGAAAATTGTGATCGGCCCGCGCCGATCCTCCATGCACAATTGCTATGCATCTGATTATCAATGGATTTTTGTTTGTTGCAAAAAGCGACATGGAGCGCGCCCGGCTTTCCGGCCCGACCAAGCCCATGAAACCAGTGGTATTTTGGTTGAGAGGCCGGCCGCCGCGCCTCTCAGCCCGGCGCCGCGCCCTGGCGGATCAGGTCGGACGCCTTCTCGGCGATCATGATCACCGCGGCGTTGATGTTGCCGCCCGGCAGGTCCGGCATGACCGAGGCGTCGACTACGCGCAGGCCCGCGACGCCGCGTAGCCGCAGCTGCGGATCGACCACCGAGCCGGCGTCCGCTCCCATCCGGCAGGTGCCGGCCGGGTGATGCACGGTGATGGAGGTGCGGCGGATGTGCTCGTCGATCTCCTCATCGCTCTCGCACGCGTTGCCCGGGAAGAATTCCGCAGCCACGAAGGGCTGCATGGCCGGCTGCGCGGCGAGGTTCCTGGCGATGCGGAAACCGGCGCGCAGCGATTCCCAATCGCGCGGCGACGACAGGAAGTTCTGGTGGATGAGCGGCGCGGCCTCCGGATCGGCGGACGCGAGCGCCACATGCCCGCGGCTTTCCGGCTGGACGGCGACGATGCGTGTGGCGAAGCCGTCGGCGAAGGGTTTTTTGAACGGCGGGAAATACGGCCAGGCGGCCAGCGGCGCGGCGGTGAACAGCAGCTGCACGTCCGGCAGCGGCCGGTCGGGCCCGCTCCTGAGGAACGCCACGACGCCGCCCGGCACGTCTGCGGCAAAACCCTTTCCGGTGAGATAGGTCCTGGCGAAATCCAGCCCGATCCTGTCGGCCCGCATCATGCGGAAGAACGGCCCCGGCACGCGGCGGCGGTACATCAGGATGACCGAGACGTGGTCCTGCAGGTTCTTGCCGACCTCCGGCGCCTCGACTTTCGGCTCTATGCCATGCGCCGCAAGCTCGCTGCCGCCGCCGATTCCCGACAGCATCAGGAGCTGCGGCGAGTTGATGACGCCGCCCGCGAGCAGCACCTCGCGCCGCGCCGAAACCTCGTGCGTCGTGCCGTTGCGGCTGTAGCGGATGCCGCTGGCGCGTCCCTCGCCCAGCAGAACCTTCGACGCCATCGCCCCGGTCAGCACGGTGAGATTTTTGCGGCTGAGCGCCGGCCGCAGATAGGCCGTGGCGGCGGAGCAGCGGCGGCCCTGCCGGATCGTCATCTGCAGCCGGCCGAAACCCTCCTGGACCGCGCCGTTGTAGTCGTCGGTCTGCGGGTAGCCGGCCTCGCGGCTGGCCTCGGCGAAGGCCTCGATGAGGTCGTCCTTGTATTTGCAGAACTGCGTCGTCAGCGGCCCGTCGCCGCCCCGCAGCGCGCCGCCGCCCCTCTCCCAGCTTTCCTGCTTGCGGAAATAGGGCAGCACCTTGTCGAACGACCAGTCGGCGAGCCCGCCGGCCGCCCAGCGGTCGTAGTCGCCGCGGTTGCCGCGCACATAGGCCATGGCGTTGGTCGAGGAGGAGCCGCCGATCACCTTGCCGCGCGCGCACTCGACCTTGCGGCCGCCGACATTGGCCTCCGGCTCGCAGAAATACATCCAGTCGTGGCGGCGCTCGGTCAGGATCTTGCCCCAGCCGAGCGGGACGTGGATCATCGGGTCGCGGTCCCAGTCGCCGGCCTCGAGCAGCAGCACGCTGACGCCCGGATCCTCGCTCAGCCGGGCGGCGAGCACGCAGCCCGCCGAGCCGGCGCCGACGATGACGTAGTCGTAGGCTTCGCTCATACCGCCCCATCCTTGAAAAGCCGTCGCGGCAACCGACATGACGGCGCGAAGCAGGCCAACCACGACACTCAACCACTGCCCAACCGAAGTTGTCAACCGGCAGGGAATCTTGTATTTTGGTTGAACTGGTTGATCATTCACGACCACAGGCGATGGTTGTATGGTTCGGCCGGGTAGAGTTTCGGGTCGGCAATCCGGCGCAAATCAACCGAGGGTTTTCGATTGACCACGTTGGCCACACGCACGGCGCTCGGCAGTGTCGAGGAGATCGTCGACGCCGTCCGGGAGTACCGCAAGGACGGCGAGAAGCTGCCTTCCGAGCGGGACCTCGCCGAGATCCTCAACGTCAAGCGCCACCAGCTGCGCAAGGCGCTGGACATCCTGCGCCGCTCCGGCGACCTGCAGCAGACGCGCGTGCGCCGCGCGCCGACGGCGTCGCCCCGCTACAGCGAGGAGCTGGTGCGGCTGACCAACCCGCTGGAAGTGCTGGAGATGCGGCTGGTGATGGAGCCGGGGCTCGCCCGGCTGGCGTCGCTGCGCGCCTCGCCGCTGGAGATCGCCCGCATCACCGAGACGGCGACGACGCCCGCCGACGCATCGTCCGGCGAGGTCGACCTGTCGTTCCACCTCGCCGTCGCCGGCGCGGCGCGCAACCATCTCGCGGTGGAGTTCTACCGGATGCTGCGCCAGGTCGGCGTCGACGCCCGCGTCAGCATCGTCCAGGTCTCGGCGCCGACCTGCCCGAAGCGCATCGCCAAGCGCGACGCCGAGCACCGGCTGATCGCCGAGGCGATCGCCCGGCGCGACCCGGACGCGGCGGA
Source organism: Kumtagia sp. (assembly GCF_059502445.1). Lineage (NCBI taxonomy): Bacteria > Pseudomonadati > Pseudomonadota > Alphaproteobacteria > Hyphomicrobiales > Phyllobacteriaceae > Kumtagia > Kumtagia sp. Next base: position 85,591 of record NZ_JCACER010000012.1, on the reverse strand, counting down.
GACGGCCATGCGCGCCCATCTGCTGGCGGTGCAGGAGCGCATCAACGAGCGCTGGAACGCCGGCGCCTTCGCGGCGTGAAGCTGTGGCAGCGTCAGACTAAACTACGGCAGCCTGAAATAGCGCCTTCGCTAACCGCTCCGCCCAGTGCACGGCTATTTCGCCGGCGTCTTGTTGGGCGCCTTCATCGCGAGATAGCCGGCATGGCTGATGCCGATGAGGGTAACCAGCGACGTCGACAGCAGCGGAAAGGAAATGAGCGCCTCCGTTCCCGGCGCGGCCCCGGCCGGCGGCGGCTGTGGCGCGAAGTTCCAAGCCCACAGGACGAAGCCATAGCCGACTGCCGCAGCCAGGGTGAAGACGAACATCTGCACCTTGGAGATGTCGACATAGGTGTAGTCGACAACCTCCTCGCCGAGGAAGATGTCGGAGAATTTCGGCCCTTGCGGCGTGCCGGCCTGTCCGGCCGCCTTGTCCTGGGCGGCAACCGGATTGACCTGCAGCAGTCCGCGGCGGGGTATCCCCGTCAGAGTCTCCTTGGACTTCGCCGGATCCGGCTCGGTTGCGGCCTTGTTGCTCTTGATAATCAGGGCTCCGCCGGCTGAAGCCAGGCTGATGCCGAGCAGGGCAAGGATCTCGTTCGTCAGCACGATGTTCATGGTGCCGTTCTTGATACCGACGGCGGCGAACAGCGGCACGATCAGCGTCGTCCACAGAACCAGCTGGAATTGCGACAGGCTGGCCTTGTTGCGGCTGTCGATGAGAATGCCCCACCACCGCCTGGAGCTCGTCTTGTATCCGAGTATGGCAATGAAGAAGAGGTATATGGCGAGAATGACCAGCCAGTACCAAACCAGGTCTTTCATGGTGCTCCCCCTTTTTTGTGACTGAACGGGACGGCTCCGAATCCGCCTTCAATACGGGCAGGACTTGTCCTCGTATTTGGTCTCCCGCGCCCCGGCGTAGCGGACCTCGAGCTCCAGCTTCTGTCCGTATTTCGCCAGGCGCTCGAAGAAGTCCGTTTCTTCCGCATCGTCGTTGATCTCGATGCAGCCGGCCGAACCGGTAGCGTTGCCGCCATGCACATACATGCCGCTGCGGATGACCTTGAAGCAGGTCTTCATCCGGTCCACCGTCGCCTGGTATGGTTCGATGCGCACGCGGAAGGAGCCCCAGGCATCCGATGACGCGAGCTTTTCGATGTTGGCGGGATCGATGGCGTATTTGCCCTGCGGCGTCGGACCGAGATCCTTCTCCGATTCCCGGGCGCTCTCGTCGGCCGGCCCGGAGAAGCATGCGTAGCTCTTGCTCTTGGCGCCGTGCCAGGTCAGCTTATAGCCGTCGAAGGTGAGCCGGTCGCCGCCGAGCACCTGCGAGCCGTTGCCGTCGCGGTCGACCGGATCGGCGATCACCACGTCGCTGCCGGACAGCCGTGGAGGCGCTCGCAGCGGTTTCGACGATTTGCGGATCTTCGCTGCCCTGCCGCTGCTCGCCGCTTCGCTGTGGCCCGCCGGAAGCGTCTTGCCCGTCGGCTTTGCCGCATAGGCCGCCGTCTCCGCCTTGGAGAGCGCTGCCGCGATGTTGAGCAGGCCGCCACCAAGCTTGCCTGAATAGACCGGGTTCAGCTTTTCAACCGGGGTCGCATTGTCCCGCAACAGCCGGACCACTTCCGCCACCGTTGTCTTGGGGCGGGCCGAGCAGATCAGCGCGGCGGCGGCCGTCACATGCGGGGCCGCCATCGAGGTCCCCTGCAGATAGGCATAGGATTGGCCGGGCACGGTCGAATAGATGCCGACGCCCGGCGCCGCGATGTCGACGCGCGAGCCGTAGTTGGAAAAGCTGGCCCGCCGGCCGCTGGAATCGAGCGCAGCGACGGCGATGAGACCGGGATAGCTCGCCGGATAGTGGCTGTTCTTGTCCATGTCGCTGTCGTCGTTGCCCGCGGCAGCGACAACCACCACGCCGGTCTCGATGGCGCCGGCGATCGCCTTCCGGATGCTGGTCACGTCGCCGGCGGTTTTCCAGCTCATATTGAGCACGTAGCGCTTGCCCGGATTGGTCCGCGCCGCCTGCGCGACGAAATTGATGGCGTCGGCGCGTCGCTGGTAGTCGGCGGTGCTGCCCATCAGTTCCACCTGCAGCGGCATCAGCCGGCAGCCGGGGGCGAGCCCGACCATGCCGCCGCCGTTTTCCGCCGCCGCCGCGGTGCCGCAGACATGCGTGCCGTGCCCGTCGGGATCGGTTGTGTCGCCTGCCGCCGGATAGACGAAATTCCAGCTTTCCCCGGCGGGCCGGGCGAGCAGGCTGGGCGCGATGTCGGCATGGGTCATGTCGCAGCCGGTGTCGAGGACGCAGATGACGACGTCCGGGCTTCCCCTGGTGATCTTCCAGGCGGCCAACGCCTTGACGTCGATCTCTTTTGTCCCGGCGACGCCATCGACCGTCTGGCCTGTGTTGTGCAGGCCCCAAAGATATTGCAGCTCGACCAGATCGGCGCCGCCGCCGCTCTGAAGACGGTCGTCGGTCGAGAACTCGCTGGGTTCGACAAACTCCACGTCGTCGCGACCGGATACCATGCGCATGGTCTGGAACAGGGCATAACCCTCCGGCACCGCGACCATGTAGAAGCCGGGCGTCCGAAACCGCTGGTTGATCGCAAGGTCCATCTTGGCCAGCACGGCTTCCGCCTTGGCCGGCGCGACGCCGGGCGCGAACTGCACCGCGAATTCGTCGGGCACGACGAGCCGTTCGTTGCCTTCGTCGTCCTTCAGCGCGGGAAGCGTGTTGAGAGGCGCCGCGCCGCCCGCCGCCGTGGCGACTTCCAACGTATCCTTGGGATCGGCAACCTCGACCACGCGGTAGCCGCGGGATGCGTCGACCCGCGGGCTATGCGCCTTCTCCTTCAGGATGGACGCGGTATCCTTCTCGGTAAAGCTGTAGACATACCTGTTGGGCACAGGCTCGAAACTGACCTGCTTGCCGGAGGTCTTGTCGGTGTAGAAGAATTCCTTCTCGTCGGCGGTCCTGTTCTTCATCTGCCTTCTCCCCTACTGGAAATCGAACCGGCAGCGCCGCAATCTGAGGATGCGGCGATCCTTGTGTCCGCCCTCCCCGTCGCCGGTCGCGAAGACGCGCGCGTCGGCGATGACGCAGCCGATCGGCCGACCGCCGCGCTTGGCGGGATGCTGCTTCAGGAACCAGTCGTGGATCGCCCCTGCGAGGTCTTTGGCCACGCTGACCGTAATGGCCTGCGTGATCCCGCTGCGCACCGCGATCACCGGACCGCCCTCCTCGCCCGAGGCATCCGGCGCGCCGCCTGCGGTGAAAAGCCCGGTCTCGTATTCGAACAGCACATCGGCGCTGCACGCCGGCGCGGAACCGCCGCTCGGCTTCAGCAGGCCGTCGAAGAAAGTTTCCAGCGCTTTCTGAATGCTCTCGATGCCACCGATCGGGTCGAATTTCCCCGCCGTCACGGTGGTCGCGACGTCGAGCGCCGGCACCGTCGGCTCGCCCGAGCCGATCGTGGGCAGCCGGTAGACGAAGCGCTTCTGCAGCGGCTCCGAACGTCCGGTTCCGTCACCGTCCTTGAAATCGATCCGCGCGTTGCGGGTCAGGCTTAGCTCCGTCCTCGCCGAGGCGAAATCGATGATGTCGAGCCCGCGTGCCTCCAGCCGCCTGAATTTCGGCTTCTCGTCGATCTCCGCGCCGGCCAACGGTTTGGTGGCGTCGCCGGAGTCTTTGACGAAAACCACGGGATCGGCATCGACGCCTCGCACCCCATAGGCGACGGAGCTGCTGACCAGGTCGATGCCGCTGCCCTCGACCTCGACCACACCGTCACGCTCGATCTCGCGCAGGATGATGCGGTCGCGCGGGCCGCTCGCGGCAGCATCCAGCGTCTCCGGCTTGACGAGCGGCTGCAACAGCCTGTCCCAGGCGCGGCGGGCGACCCAGGCATAGGCGTCGTGGTCGCCGGCCGCGATTTTTGCGATCTCGTTCTCGCTCTCGAGCACGAAACGGACAAGCCGCGTCGCCAGATCTTCCGTCTCCGCGCCGAGCGCCTGGCTTTCGCCGCGTGTCGCGTAGTGCACCTCGACGGTCAGGCGGTCGGTCGCCTTGCCTTCCCAGGCAAAGTCGCGCCGCGACGTCCACTTGCGCGCCGCCGCGAGGTTCGTCGCGGGATCATCGGTGTCGGCATACGCGTCCCGACCGAAACCCTCGTTCTCCAGGATCGGCAGGCGCGGAAGGCTGCGCAGCGGACTGGGGATGGTCGCGCCGTCGCGCGGCAGGGGGATCGACGCCCAGGACGGCGCGCCCGCCACGGCGTCCGGGTCGTGCAGCCGCAGCCAAGCTGTCTTGCGGTAATGGACGATGCCCTTCGAGGCCTCGGGATTCGGCAGCCGCTGCACATGCGTCAGGTCGAGACGTTCGGGCGGGGCATAGTGGTCCCGCGGATTGCCTTGTCCCGGCTCCGGCATGGCTTCGCACAGCAGGACGAGATCGCGGGACACCTGCCCGCCGTCCGGGGGAAGCGGAAGATTGTAGACGGCGATCCGGATGCCTTTCTCCGAATGGACGGCGACGCCGTGCCCCACCCGGTTGGCCAGCGGAACCTCATGGGCCCGCCGGTCGAAATAGGCGAGCAGGCTGGTGATCTTGTAGTGGCTGCGCAGGTCGCGCTTCAGTGCATCGGCCACCGCCACCACGATCCGCTTTTGCCGGTCGTCTGCTATCTCGCCATACCTGCCGATATCCCGGTCGAACGCGACCGCCAGCCTTTCGGCAAGACTCCCGGCCAGCCCCTCCTTGGCTTCCAGAAGCTGCTTGATGGCCTGGCGCGTCTGCGTCCGTTTGCCTGCGTCGGCGGCGTTGAGCAGCGGCACGGTGATCGCCGGCGAGAGCAGCCGTTCGAGCAGCGCCAGCGCCTCGCGGCCATAGGCGTCGGCATCGGCATCACGGATCTCGCGCCGGCGCTCGCTGCCGTCGGGTGCCTTCAGATCGGTGAACGAACGGCTGTAGGCTTCGGTCTTGAGCGGCGGCAAAGCGAGCGCGACCGGCGGTTCCTCGCCATAGAGCGATCCGTCGGCAAGTCCGTCGAAATAGCCGCGCCGGATCAGCCACAGGCCCGTTTCCGTCACGCCCGCCGTTTCGCCGTAACCGCTCGCAATACGATGGTCGGTCGCGATGGCCGCCAGCGCCTTGATCAGGTCCTCCGCATCGCCATGGCCGAGATCCCGCTCGGTCGGCTTCAGCTCTTCGGCCTTGAGGGCCTTCCCGCGCAGGTTCGGCGAGACGGCCTCGACCACCTTGCAGATATCCGAGAGCCCGGCGTTCGCCGCGGCTTCGGCGCCGTCATCGGTGAGTTCCTTCGGATAGAGCCGGCGATTCTCTGCGGGCACCGGCCGCTCGATCGCCACGCTCACCTGGAACTCGGCGAAGTCAGGGCCGGGCGACGCGCCATCGAAGACAAGCGGGATCACGAGGCCATGGTCCTGGCCGTCGATCCAGGCCTTCAGGCTATCGCGCAGCTCGCGTCGTGTCTTTACGCCGCTGGCGGCACGTATCTCTTCTCCCAGCAATTCCAGATTGTCCGCGGTCTGGTCGAGATGGCGCCGGAGAGGTGTTTTGTCCAACGGCACGGCATTGCCCAGCGTCGAGTTCAGGCTGACGGCAACCCGCGCATCGCCGAGCTGCGCCGCCGCGCGCCGCAGCATCGCGACGCAGCGGCCGAGTTCGTCGCGCATCGCCGTCGCCCATTGCGCCGGCACCGGCTCCGCGTCGGGAAGATCGAGGCCGTCGAGGCGGAGAAGCGGTTCGTAGTCGCTGCGCAGGCCGAGCTTCAGGCCGCGCGGCTTGGTATCCGGCCAGTAGGCCATCTTCACATAAGGCAGGCCGGTCAGGCCGAGCAGCCGGTCGTTGTAGACCAGGTCGATGCCGGTATCGGCGAACGGCTCGCGCCAGCCATTGCCGTAGATGTCGCGCCAGGCGGCCTTGACCCGCATGCTGCCGCCGACCAGGTCGTAGACCTCGGTCGCTTCCAGCCCGGCGATCTTCCGAACCGGCACCGAGACGCGATAGACGTAGTCGTCCTCGGCGACGGCGATCGGCTTTCCCGCGTCGTCCAGCTCGGGAAAGTCCGGACCGGTCGGGACGGACTGGTCGAGATATTGCGGCGTTCCAAAGGGTTTTCCCGCGGCGTCGCGGACCTCGATCTCCAGCGCCAGATTGGAGAAGCGCTGGCCGAGCTCGTCCTCGACGCTGTCCGGTGCCGCCGTGTCGGTACGGCGGATCACCAGAGGCACCACGCCGGGCTCGTGCAGCGGGTCGGCCGTGTCGCCGGCTCCGGTCGCGAGCACCGATCCGGGGCGGAAATCGGCCGGCGACAGCAGGGCATTGGCGAAAGGCAGACCGCTGTCGAGATCGGCAAGCGCGATCACCACGCGCAGCCAGCCACCGCCGGACAGCGGCTTCTGCCCGCCCGCCGCCGGCTCGAACAACGGACGCAGCTCCGCGGCAGCCTCCTTGTAGGTCAGATGATAGCCGCCGGTGTTGACGATCGCCGCCTGCCGCAGCAACTGCACGAACGCCAGCGGATCGCTGGTGTCCGCCACCGGTTCGATGCGCTCCTCCGCCGCGGCCGCCTCGCTGTCCGGCTTCGGCTCGACCGACAGGTTGGACTGCACGACGGTCGGGACCACGCCGTCCTGTACGCCGACCGCGACGAATTCTCCGGTTTCCGGGTCGTGCCGGTAGAGGCCGATCCATCCGATGCCGGGCGGTGCGCTCATGCCGCCGTCGATGGCCGGAGCGAAGGGATCGATGAGATTGCGCAGCGGCTCGGGTATCGCCTTGATCTCGAAGGCATCGGCGACGGCCTCGGGCGCTGCCGCGCCGTCGGTCCGCTCCGGGGGCCGGCGCAGGCCGACATCGATGACGATCGCCGGGCGCAGGCGATCGCGCTCTTCCTGCGTCAGCGCGGCGAAGTCGCGCTTTTGCGGGTCAGCCGGATCGGCCCCGAACAGCAGCGGCGCGGCCGCTGTCGAGAGCACGGTGCGGGCTTCGTTTCCGAACGCCCAGAGCCGGAGTTCGTCCGCCTCATGGTTCAGCCTGCTCGCCGCCGCATGGCTGCCGAGCGCGACGTAGCGGCGGCGCCTTTTCGACAGCGCGCCAAGCTCGACGCTGCCGGGCAGCACGAGGGACGCGGCGGTGGCGAGGACGGTTTCGGCGGTGCCGTCCAGGACCTCGACGGCGATGTCCTCCGGCGCTTCCAGCCAGCCGTCATAGGTTCCGGCCGGCACCTCGAAGCGCAAGGCGTCGCCGACGGGCACCTGCTGGCCGGCGAGCCGCAGCATCGCATGGAAGAAGCGCTTGTCGGGATCGACCGCCGGTCCGCTGTCGCGGCCGAGCGGCTCGAGCCAGGCAGGCAATGTGGCGGCGTCCGCATGGGCGGGATGCGGCAGCCGCTGGCCGTAGGTAAAGAAGCGGCCGGTGGAGACGGCCACCTCCGCCGCGACGCTCGGCAGGTCGCGGTCGCTCGCCGCATCCTTGCGCGCCACCAGCGCGGCAAGCAGATCGGCCACCGGCTGCGTTTGCGCGCCCTTGGCCTCGGCCAGCGCCGCCAGCCGCTGCACGGCGGCGCGCATGATCATCGCCGCCCATTCCTCGAACAGCGCCGACACCAGCGACTGGCCCGCCGCGGCGAGCGCGTCCTTGCCGGCCGGCGCCTGCGACCGGCTGAGCATGAAGCGCTCGAACGCCGCCGCGAGTTCCTGGCGATAGCGGTCGTCGACGAAGCGGTAGTCGGCGAGCCGGATGTCCTCGACCTGCTCCTCGTCGCCGCCCGCGCCCGGCCGGATGCGGCGGATCACTATCGTGTCCGGCATCGGCAGGACGACGCCCTTGACCGGTGCGCCTTCCTGCGGCTCGGCGCCCGGCTTCAAGGCTAGAACCGCGCCGGCGAAGCCGGCCCGCAGGAAGGCGGCGATCTCGGCATAGCCAGGCTTGCCGGCTCGCGGATCGGCCAGCCGGCGGGCGAGGCCGCGCAGCTGTTCGGCCGTCACCGTGCCCGTCCGCAGCGTCGCCGGCCGCAGGTCGTCGATGCCGGCGCACAGCGCCCAGGCCGTCAGTCCCTCCACCAGCCGCTCGACCGGCGACGGCGCCGCGCCCTCGCCGATTTCCGCCGCCATCAGGAATACCGCATGCGCCTCATGCCCCGCCGCGCCGGGCGCGACCGTCACGTCCGGCTGGATGGCCACTTCCAGCGCGATCCTGCCGGGCAGCTCCGCCCACTGTTGCGGCGACGGAACGAGGCTCCAGTCCAAAACCTCGCGCAGCGCGCGCGGCTCCCCGGCAATCGCCAATCCCTCGGCCACCCGGTAATATTCCTGGTTCTCCGTCCGTCCGAGCCGCTGCGAGAAGCGCACCGTGGTGTCGAAGCTGAAGGAGATGGCGATCTCGATGCTCTTGCCGAATATCTTGATCCGGCCGACGACCACCCGCACCGACACGCGCACGCCGACCTCGTAATAGAGCTCGGTCGCCTTGTCGGTCTCCAGCTCGAAGCCGACCTCGACATAGAGCTGGACGAAAACGCCCGCCTTGACGATGCCGAAATCGACATAGCCGTAGAGCTCGCCCATGACGCCGACCGCGCCGTGGACGACGATATAGGTGCCCTTCGCCTTCGTCGGCTTGTTGTCGGGATTGTAGAGCCGGCCGAAGCCGCCCTCGAGATAGCCGTAGACGGTGAGCGACAGGCCGGCATTGAGGATGCCCTGCGCCAGGGTGACGCCGAGCCCGACCCGCATGCCCATGCCGATCTCGGTGACCGGATCGTAGCGGAAGATCTCGGAATCGGGGTTGCCTTCAAGGTTCCCATCATCCCGGAGATAGGTGGGCCGGGACGGCAGCAGCCTGGCGGCCGCGCCCGAGACACGGCGGTAGTAGATGCCGCCCGCCCCGACGAAGGGAAAGATCGACAGCGCGAACGACCGCGAAAAATCCTTGTTGGCGGGATAGCCGAGGTCGACGCCCCAATTGCCGTCGGTGAAGATCTCGACGCCGATATAGGGCAGCGTGATGCCGGCCGCGCCGAACTGCCAATTCCGCAGCTCCGGCGGCAGCACGATCTCGGCTGAATAGACGCCGAGGTTTTCGGTGAGCTTGCGGTAGAGGATGTCGACCGAGAACAGGCTCTGCTCCGAGCCTTCGCTCAGCTTGACGTCGAGCAGGACGCCGGCGAGGTCGGGATCGCGCAGCGCGAAGCCGAGCTCGATGAAGCGGTAGATCATCGCATGGAAGCCGATGGTCCAGCCGCGATCGGGACCGAACGTGACCTCGGGGATCTTGAAGGGCTTGCCCTCCTCCTCCGTCACCCCGCCGGCCAGCCGGGCGAGCTCCGCGACCACATCGCGCGTCGTCAGCATCGTCCCGGGCAGCTTTCGCAGCGGATCGACCCGCTGCCCGAGCGTCAGCACCCTGAGGTCGATAATCGCGTCGCCCGGTTCCCGCTGATAGGCGAGGAACCAGCCGACGCCGTCCGAGCCGCCCAGCTTCTCCGGATCGACGAACAGGAAGATGTTGGCGTTGTCCTCCTCCGGCGGCAGCGGGTGGCCGAGCACCACCAGGCGGGCGTTGACGCCGCGGAAGCCGTAATAGGTCCCGCCGGTCTTCTCCGACTTGAGCGTCACCACCTCGTAGCGTTCGCAGGTGAACTGGAGAAAGCCCTCCAGGCCGATGTCGAGATCCTTGCCGTTGCCGCCGGCGAAGCGGAAGCCGAGATCCCAATTGACGTTGTTGGCACCGTCCAGGCCGAAAGCGAAGGCGAGCTCCATCTTGAACTTGGACAGCGCCGAGGCGAAGGAGCCCAGCGAGCCGAGATCGAGGTCGAACTTGAGGAAGAAGGGCGAGGCGCCGCCGGTGCCCTTGCCCAGCCCGAAATAGCCGAGCTTGGGCAGCGACACGGCGTCTCCCAGCCAGCCGAAGCCGCTGAACTTGATCGGCAGCGACCCGAAGAAGCCGCGCACGCCGTCCTTCAGCTCCGACATGTCGAAGTCGAAGATCAGCGCGCCGGGCGAGAAGCGGAATTTCGGCAGGCCGACCCTGCCGGACTCCGGCACGCGGAAGCGCAGGTCGAGCGACAGGCCGGAGAACGTGCTACGTTTGATGTCGAGGAAATCGAACGGACCGGTTCCGCCCGCGAGTTCCTTGAATTCCATCGAGCCGTCGATCAGGAATTTCGAGGTGACCAGTTCCTCGGTGCCTAGCTTGGCAACCTCGCTGACATAGGAGACCCGCGTGATCGTCGCCTTGTCGATCAGTGGAAAACGCTCCGGCATCTCGATCGCGAAGATCGTGTCGGTGAAGAAATCGTAGGTCTCGAAAGTGTTGCCGTCGACCATGCGCCGCTGCCAGCGGCCCTTGAGCAGGATCGTCTTGTCGGCTTTTTTCTCGTTGGTCTCGGGATCGCGCAGCGTGATCCCGGTGTCGTGGAAGAAGGCGCCGACCGTCAGTTTCAGCTGGCAGAAGAAGCTCTGCAGCGCGCCGTTGTCGAAGCCGACGCGGAGCTGGTCGACCTTGATGCCGAACGAGCCGTCGTCCGATCCGTTCGGCGCCTGTTGGGGGCCGTCGAAGTCGTCGGGCTTCAACTTCGTGTCGTAGTCGACCGCCTTCTCGCCCGCGCTGTAGTCGATCGCCGCGAAGGGCTTGCTCAGATTGCCGGCGCCCTCAAGCCGGCGCACCGGCACGGCGAAGTGATGGGCCTTCAGCCGTGCCGTGTCGATGCCGCCGAGCAGCCCCTTGACCTGCGTCGGCAGCACGCCCAGCGACAGCGGCACGTCCAGCACCAGCAGGCCGGTCCATGACGGGTCGGCGATCGCCGCCAGGAACGGTCGGTAGATCGGGTCGCCGCTCTTTTCCGCAGACTCCAGCGCGGCGATGAACTGCTTTTCGGCATATTCTGCCGGACTGTCACCGGTCAGAGAGCGCAGATAGGCCGTGCCCGACCAGAGCTGCGGCTTGCCGATCAGGTCCTTGATCGAAAGCCCCTCGAACCCCTTGACGATCAGCAGCGGCAGCACGGGCGTGTTGCCCTGGGCTTTGGTTTCCTGAGCCGTCTTCCACAGCTTCAGAAAGTCGAAGCGAAAACCCCACTCGGATAGTTGCAGCGTGCCGTCGAGCAGGAAATCCCGTTCCGCTGGTGCCGACTCGTCCCGCGGGCAGTTGGCGACGAGAAAAAGCTGGTTGCGGATCAGCGCGTTGACGATCGAGCCGGCGATCGGGCCACCTTCCCGATCGGTGATCGTCAGTTCCGCCGCCTCGACCCCTCCCGTCGTTCGCGCCAGGACGATCTTGGTTATACCATCCGCGTCTTCGACCACTTCGAAGCCGAGCGGGGTCGTGCTCGGTGCAGGAGCGGCCGCGGCGTCGGACCGCGAAGCGAGGTCCAGCAGCCCGCGGCGCTGGCCCGACACCAGCGCAGACAGCGAGGCTTCGGCCGGTGCGTCCGTCTTGTCCGACAGCGTGTCGTCGCCCGAAGGCCTCGGCAGCACCGGCACATAGCCGTCGGGCTTGTTCGAAAGACCTGCCTGCCTCCGCTCCAGGCGGAAGGGATCGTGTCTGAGCTCTGCGGCGCTGGCGTCCGCCGCCTCGCGGGCGACGAGGCGGCGGATGTCGCGCGCCTCGGAGACGACGGCGCTCGCCGTGTTCCGTCGCGACAGCTTCGCCCACGAGGTCTGGTCCGACGTCTTGTCCTCCGCAACCAGCAAGTCCTCGTCGGTGGTCGCCGCCGCCTCGCCCGCGATCTCCTTGAAATGTGCGGCGCCGCGGCGGAACGACATCATCAGCGGCGCATCGCCGGCGGCTTCCGAGCGCGGCGCTTCGAGATATTCGTGCTGCGTGTCGGCGACGACGATGCCGAAGCCGTCGTCCGGAAACGCCGCGGTCTGGTCGTCGTCGTCCGCCAGCGCGACGTCGAAGTCGCCTTCCAGCAGCAGGTTGATCCTGGAGAACTGGACGGCGCCCGCTTCCGTTTCGCGTGCGCGGCGCCGGACATAGGCGAAACGCGGCGGCATGGCGGCTTCGGCCGTACTGGACGTCAGCAGCACCTTGTGGCCGTGCGTGGTCCGGAATCCCGACACCAGCGTCTGGCCCGCTGCCGGACGGAAGAAGGTGCGCTCGGGGTTGAGCGCGTCCAGCGGATCGAAGGCCACGTCCAGCGCCACCGCAGCCGCGCCGCCAGGCCCCGCGCCGAGGATGAGCGGCCTGCGCTCGCTGCGGAACTGGTAGAACTTCTTCCCCGTCCCGTCGGCCTTGAGCTTGCCGCGCTTGGTGAAGTCCGAGACGAAGTCGTTGCCGACCAGGTTTCCGGGGCTGACGCCGGTTCCTCCGACAAAGGCGCCGGCCAGCGGCCCCAGGATCGGCATGCGCAAGCCGTCCAGCACGAGATCGCCGCTGCCATGGACGAGGGTATGACCACCGGCCGGGTTCGAAGGCACGAAAACGAGATTGTCGCCGCCTACCTCGAGCCCGCAATTGGCCAGGGACAGCGTGAAGGCGGCTTTCAACGTCACGCCGAGGCTGGATGGCTCCAGATATTTTCCGAGCAGGATCGGTATCTCCCCCTCCGCCACGATCGTTTCGGCGACGACGTCGGAACGGTCGGAGTGAAAGAACTGAAAGGCGACACGCCTGTCGGAGGAGGCTTCCTCCCTTGCGGTTCGAAGGGCGCTTTCGTAGCGGGCGAGATCGATATCGGTTGGGATACCGCCGGTCCAGACGACGAAGAAGCCCATCCGGGCCGACGCCGTGTCCAGTCCCATGGGCGACGGGGCGTCCTCTTGTTCCGGCAGGAAGGCCAGTCCGGCCGCTCCTGGATTTGCGGGATCGGGGAGGTAGAGGGCAAAGGAGGCATGCTTCGCGAGCGTCACCATTCGAATTCGCTCCCGGCAAGGGCTGGCAATCCGAGAAGCCGGCAGTCACGGCCATCAACGAGCGCTGGAACTGGCAGCGAAGCCCCCAAAGCTCTTATGAGAACGGGATTTGCGAGGCGGCTCGAGGCAGGAAAGGAAGGAAGACCGGAACCGGCCGCATCGTTCGCAAAGCAAGGTTCCAGTTCGCCGGACAGCATGAGTGCACCGACACGCGTGTCGATCGGCACGTGCCGATCCTGCCGCTTGCTCCGCACCGGCAGGAGGAGCGTGGGAACCACGTTCTGCCGCATGAAGCCGCAAAGCACCCCGACCTGCGACCTTGCGCCCTCGCAAGCCGGCCGAGGATGATTGACCGGCCCTGCGAGCTGAGCGTCGGGCAGATAGTTCTTGTAAAAATCGACAAGGAGGCCCGAGTTTTCGGCCGCCAGCAAGATCGCGTCTTTTTCGGAATTCGCCGCGTCGTCACTGCGATCGATGAAGTCGATCTCCTTCATATCCAGCGTTTTCCGGCCGGGCCGGGCCCCCGGCAAAAAGACGTTTACGAGGCGGCCACGAAGAAACCGCTCCAACGCATAGGGGCTTGCGAGATTGTAGAGGCCGTTCTTCTCGTCCGGCGGAACCGGAAGCTCGTTCTCGTCCTCGACCTTTGACCCTCCGACCGACATGCCCTGCACGGTCGGGTTGAGCGACACTGCGAGATAACCCTGGTGTCCCGAGGCAGGCCAGAAAGGACCGCTCTGGTCCGCGATGTTGCGCCACACGGCGAGAGGTGCGGCGTAGAGGTCGTATACCGCCGAGGTGCCGGCCAGGGCCATCGTGTACAGTTGTTCGGAAGGTGCCTCTCGTTGCAGGCCCAACCGCCCCGCATCTATTCTCAGCTTGAGCCCCGGCCGCAGCCCGAACATGCGCGTCGGCCGGTTGAAGTCGTGCGCATGCGCCAGCAGTCCGTCGAAATCGCGGGGCAGGTTTTCGAGCGCGGTTTCGCCGGCGCCTCGAACGAAAGCCGCCGCCTTGCTCCTCTCGGCCTCGACACCGGACTCCGCGTTCTTGCCGGCCTGCTGCGGCAGGCATTTCGCCAGCGCGGACCAGAAATCGGTGGTCCCCGTTTCGGTGAGCAGCAGCCCGGATAGAAGCTCGTCGATGCGGAGGCGGACGCGCCAGTATTCCGGAACCCCGTAGCCCGCCGCCCGCCGCTCGATTTCCGAGGGTGTCTTTCCGGCACCGGCCTTCGCCGATCCTTCGCCGTCCGTGCCCTCGATGACCGCCAGCGTTTCGGCAGGCGGCGGTGTTCCGGCGGAAGAGACGACGAGCACCGGCCCGACCGTGCCCGTCGCCAGTTCCAGCAGCAGGCGAGCCCGGTTCGGCCTGCCCTGGTTGCGGGTGACCGCAGGCACGACGCGCAGCCGGATGGCGAGGTTGGCCTCGTCGAAGCGCTTTGGGTTCGACGCCGAGCCCGGCTTCGGCGGCCAGGCGGCACTCGGCTCCAGCGCCGATACCGATTTCCCGGCATATTGCGACCACGCCGTTTCCGGAAAGGCGCCTGCGAGCGCCAGGCAGGCCGCCTCGCCGCTGTCGTGGAGCACGATCCGCACCGGCTGCAGCGGTGCGTTGCCGGCGGGGAAGTAGCGCATGCGCGGCTCGAACCTGAGCAGCCGCGCGAAATCCATGTCCGCCGCAGGGCCGAGCGCCATCGCTTTCGCGATCAGGTCGATACGCGGGCCGGCGATGCTCGTGCCGGAAAAGCGGATCTCCAGCCGCCGGTCGTTGCGCACACGCACGACCTTGTCTCTGGCGATTTCGCCCTTGCCTGCGGCAAGAGCCCCGCATGTCGAAGCTCCGCCCGGGGCAGGTGCCGCACCGGCGACATCCTCGACGCCGCACCACCAGGGATCGGCGCCGCCGCGTCCCTCTACGGCGATGGCGGGAGCCCAGCCGAGCCTGGCCTTGACCAGGCGCGAGAACGCCTGGGCGGCGGCATGGCCGCGCTCGTAGGACAGCCGGTAATTGCGCTCCGCATTGCCGGTCGCGTCGGCATGGCCGATGAAGCGGAATCCGGCGCTCGCGGCGGCCGTCCCGCTCGACCGGGAGGTGCTGGCGGCCGCGACGAAGATGTCGGCCAGCAGCCGCAGGCAGGTCGTCTCATGCGTCGCCAGTCGTTCTTCCCCGACCGGAAACGTCAGCTTCGGGTCGCCGGAGAAATAGCCGTTGAGCTCTGCGAGCGAGACAAAGAAGGAATCGACGGAGCTGAAGTCGAACCGTTCGTCCTTCTGAGCTGCCCCGCCCTTGCCGGCTTCCGGTGTGGGGTTCCTGAGCTCCGCCGCCAGACGGACGGTGACGGGACAAAGCTCTTTCGCGCTGGATGCGGCGGGCGCCTCGGATCCAGCAAAGCAAAACGCCAGCGCGAACAGCATTCGCACCAAGCAGCGCACGGAAACACCCCCACCCATCTTTGCTTGCTTGCAGAGACGTTAACGAACTCTCGCAAAAGTTGCAACGATAAAATCTACAACTTTAAAGAGATATACTTTGCGCAAGAGATCGGCCGGCCGGACAAACCCAGGGGAGGAGTATCCGGCCCGCTTTGTCGACGACGAGGCAGCCGCGGCTGCGGCCGGCTATGGCTGGACTGAAGCCAGCGTGCCGTAGAGGTCGGGCCGCCGGTCGCGGAGATAGGGGTTGAGCTGCCGCGAGCGCTTGAGTGCCGCGCGATCGAGATCGGCGAAGACGAGCTCTTCGCCCCGGCCGGCGCGCGCCAGCTCCGAGCCGTCGGGTCCGACGACGCAGCTCAGGCCGCAATAGTCGAACGGCGCCTCGCGGCCGCAGCGGTTCGCATAGGCGACGAACATCTGGTTCTCGTAGGCGCGGGCCGGCACGATGGTGCGCGCCACCACGTCGAAAGGCTGCATCAGCGCCGTCGGCACGATCGCCAGGTCGGCGCCCCGCAGCGCGAGCGTCCGCACTGCTTCCGGGAATTCGACGTCGTAGCAGATCATCAGCCCTGCCTTCAGCCCGCCGATCTCGAAGACTCCGGGCGCGGCGGCTCCGGCTGAAAACTGGGCGCGGTCGACGTCGCCGAACAGATGCGTCTTGCGGTAGCTGGCGAGCACGGCGCCATCGGCCCCGATCGCCACCGCCGCGTTGTAGACCTGGGCCCCATCGCGCTCGGGGTATCCGAAGACGAGAGCGATGCCGGTCTCCGCTGCAATCCTCCGGGCCTCGGTGATCCCGGCGCCGCCGACCGGCTCGGCCAGCCGGCCGACGGCTTCGGCACCGATGGCGTAGCCGGTGAGGAAGAGTTCGGGCACGACCAGCAGATCCGCCCCGCCGGCGCGCGCCTCGCCGGCTGTGCGTGCCAGCACAGCGAGATTGCCCTGCGGCGTGTCGGCTTGTGCAGGTCCCTGGAAGCAGGCGATGCGCATGGTGGTGTCCCGCATGAAAAGCCGTAGCACTGTTGGCCGCGGCCGGCGGAAAGGCAATCGCAAACCACCGCAAGAATCCGCTTGTTCCTCTAGTTGCTAGAGGAATTATCCTGCCTCCGGATGATGAATCTGGAAGGCACAAAATGACTGAAGCGGTTGAACGGAGCCGATTCAAGGTCGCGGGCATGGACTGCGCCGGCTGCGCCAAAAAGATCGACACGGCGGCCCGGCGCGTCGACGGCGTCACCGACGTCTCGGTCTCGGTGACCGCGGGCACCATGACGGTCGAACACCGTCCCGACATCGACCTGCCGGGCCTCGCCAGACGTATCGAAGGGCTGGGCTACGGCGTTTCGGCCCTGTCGCTGCCGCCGCTCCCCGCGTCCGCTCAGCCGGAGGAAACGCATGGCGCCTGCTGCGGCCATGACCATAGCCATCATGGTCACCAGCCCCAGCACGGGAAGGACGCACAGCACGAGCGCGTCGCGGCTCCGGAGCCAGGCGCCATGGCCTGGCCGCATGCGCATGGCGGCGAGGAAGGCCCGTGGTGGAGGAGCGCCAAGGCGCGGCTGACGATCCTGTGCGGGCTGGCGCTCGCCGCCGCCTTCCTGCTCGCAAAACTCGTGCCGGAGACGGCATCCTGGGCCTTCGTCGCCGCCATGGCGGTGGGATTGGCGCCGATCGCCCGGCGCGCCGTCATGGCTGCCGTCAACGGCTCTCCCTTCACCATCGAGACGCTGATGACCATCGCCGCCGTCGGCGCCGCCGTCATCGGCGCGGCGGAAGAGGCGGCGGCGGTCGTGTTCCTCTTCCTCGTCGGCGAACTGCTGGAAGGCGTCGCCGCCGGCCGTGCCCGCGCCGGCATCAAGGCGCTCGCAAGGCTGGTCCCCAGGACCGCGCTGCTGGAAACCGGCAGCCGGACGGTGGAGGTGCCGGCGGAAACCCTCGAGGTCGGCGCCACCATCCTGGTGCGACCCGGCGACCGCATGCCGGCCGACGGCACGATCCTCACCGGCCAGGGCGCGCTCGACGAGTCGCCCGTCACTGGCGAGTCGGTACCGGTGCGCAAGGCGCCGGGCGACCCGGTCTTTGCCGGCACCATCAACCTGGATGCGGCGATCCGCGTGGAGGTCACGGCGGCCGCCGCCGACAACACCATCGCCCGCATCATCCGGCTGGTCGAGGAGGCGCAGGAATCGAAGGCGCCGACCGAACGCTTCATCGACCGTTTCTCGGCCTGGTACACGCCGGGCGTCATGGTGGTCGCCGCGCTGGTCGCCGTCGTGCCGCCGCTGGGCTTCGGTCAGGACTGGGCGGAATGGATCTACAAGGGTCTGGCGGTGCTGCTGATCGGCTGCCCCTGCGCGCTGGTCATCTCGACCCCGGCGGCGATCGCCGCGGGCCTGTCCGCCGGAGCCCGCCGAGGCCTGCTGATGAAGGGCGGCGCCGTGCTGGAGACGCTGGGAAAAATCACCATGGTCGCCTTCGACAAGACCGGTACCCTCACGGAGGGCAAGCCGAAAGTGACCGACATCGTCGCCGCCGGGCATTCCGAGGCCGAGACGCTGCGGCTTGCCGCCGGCCTGGAGGTCGGCTCCAGCCATCCGCTGGCGCAGGCGATCCTGGCCGAGGCGCGCCGGCGCGCCGTCGAGCCGAGCGCGGCGGCCGACGCCACCGCGATCGGCGGCGAAGGCGTGACCGGCACCGTCGGCGGAGTGGAACTCTTTCTCGGCTCGCCGCAGGCGGTCGAGAAGCGCTCAGGGCTGCCGCGGCAGCTTCGTGAAGCCATCAGCCGGCTGAACGACGAGGGCAAGTCGGTGTCGGTGCTGCTCGCCGACGGCGCCGTCGCCGGCGCCATCGCGATGCGCGACGAGCCGCGCGACGATGCCCGCCAGGGCATAGAAGCGCTCGGCCGGCTCGGCGTCGGCGCGCTCATGCTCACCGGCGACAACAGGCGCACCGCAGCGGCGATCGCCTCGGGCCTGGGGCTGGAGCCGCGCGCCGAGCTGCTGCCGCGGGACAAGCAGCGCATCGTCGGCGAGTTGCGCCGGGCCGGCGAGCGTGTCGCCAAGGTCGGCGACGGCATCAACGACGCGCCGGCGCTCGCCGCCGCCGATGTCGGCATCGCCATGGGCGGCGGCACCGACGTCGCGCTGGAGACGGCCGACGCCGCCATCCTGCACGGCCGGGTGACGGACGTCGCCGCCATGGTCGCCCTCTCCCGCGCGACGATGGCCAACATCCGCCAGAACATCGCCATCTCGCTCGGCCTGAAGGCGGTGTTCCTGGTCACCACCGTGATCGGCGTCACCGGCCTGTGGCCCGCCATCCTCGCCGACACCGGCGCCACCGTGATCGTCACCGCCAACGCCATGCGGCTGCTCGGCTGGCGGGGGCTGAGGTGAACGAGGTTGCTGCCCTCGACCTAGCCCTCCCCGTGAAGTCCGCTATAGCATCCACAGGTCTCGGATTGGGCGTCGCTCGCGCGCTGTCCAGACGCAGCCAAATCGTCACCGGCTCTGGTTTCGCCACCGTCGAGGCATGGATTCCCGACACTCTCCGCTCGCTTCGCTCGCTCACGAGGTCGGGAATGACGACATCCACTGATGCCGTCGATAATCACAGACGTTGGCCGCTTGGTGAAGCGGACCATGACTGCCGTCATTCCCGACCTCGTGAGCGAGCGAAGCGAGCGGAGAGTGTCGGGAATCCATGCCTCGACGGTGGCAAACCAGAGCCGGTCCAGAAATCCCGGACAACCACGCGAGGTAAGCCCCACCCGAAGATGAGTGAATTCGAATCCCATCGAACGGAGAGGGCAAGGGTGAGGGGCGGCGTACCGGCTGCCTCAAGCGATTGCCCGGATCGTCATGCGGACACATCTTGACGGCCACCCGCCGCCGCACCAATCTCTAGTCTCTAGAGCAATGGAGTTTTCGCCATGCTGACGATCGGCGATCTGTCCCGCGCCACCGGCGTCAAGATTCCGACCATCCGCTATTACGAGCAGATGGGGCTGATGACCGAGCCGGAACGCTCGGAGGGCAACCAGCGGCGCTACACCCGCACGGAGCGGGAGCGCCTGTCCTTCATAAAACATGCGCGCGAACTCGGGCTGACCATCGAGGCGATCCGCGAGCTGATCGATCTCAGCCGCCATCCCGAGCGGCCTTGCGGCGAGGCCGACCGCATCGCCGCCGAGCAGCTCGACGCCGTGCGCGAGAAGATCGCCAAACTGCGCCGGCTGGAGAACGAGCTGGAGCGCATCGCCACCCATTGCCGCGGCGACACCGTTCGCGACTGCTACGTCATCCGCGCGCTCGCCGACCACGATCTCTGCGGCAGCGAGCATTGACAGGCAGGCGGAACCACAGGGGACAGTTTATTTTGTTTCCGCCCGCGCCAGCCTCGAAGCGGCAGTGCCATTCTGCGGAAAAAAATAAACTGTCCCCGGCCCTTATCCGAGACTTGCCCGGCTCGGGCCAAGCTGAAGAAAACAACGGGCGTCGCTCAGGGGCAAAATTTTATCCCCTCCCTTTCAACTTCGCGCATACTCGCCGTGAAAGCCGCTTCCTGCGGGAATCTGGTGCGCACCGGGTATCAGGAGGGAGCGTCGGCGCCGGGTCGGTCGTGCAATCGGTAGCGCGGCTGGCGTGAGCTGGAGACCCGGGCCCCAGCCGCGAAGGTCGCGCGAATGCGGGTTAGCGGACGGGCAAGAACGCCGGCGGGGCGCGGGTCACCGCGCCACGTATTTACTTAGAGAGGCTCGGCCCCGCGCCCCGCTTCCCGCACTTTCCTTTCAATGGCCAGACTGCAAAGCAGGGCGTGGCGAGGATGACGCACGGCTGAAGGGCACAGTTTGTCGATATCAATCGTGCGAGCAGCCGAAATGCCGGGCCGCGACCTCGACATGGCTGTGCGGCCGGTTGGGCGTGTAGCGCTCGATGTCGGTGAGGTCGCCGGCCGCCTCGTTCGGCCACCAGACGCCGCGGGCGACGATGCCTTGCGAAACCAGCCGCTGCTCCGCCTCGAGCTTCGTCCCGACCGAATCCACGAAGGGGAAGCGGCCGGAATGCAGCTTCAGCACCGCCACGTCGGCCGGTCCGCCGACGGTCAGCCTGCCGAGGTCGGGGCGCGCGATCACCTCGGCCGGCCGCGCCGTCGCGGCGCGCAGCACCTCGGCCAGCGGCATGCCGAGCGCCATCAGCTTCGACATGCACACAAGAATGTCGAAGGCCGGCCCGTCGACGCAATAGAGATGCAGGTCGCTGCTGATCACGTCCGGCGTCAGGCCTTCCTTGAGCATGGCGCGCGCCACCTCGAAGTCGAACGAGCCCATGCCGTGGCCGATGTCGAAGATCACGCCGCGCTCGCGCGCCAGCCGCATGTCCGGCCGCACCGCCCCCGAGGCGAACACCGGCGCGTTGGGGAACGGCCGGAAGCAATGGGTGAGCACGTCGCCGCGGCGCAGGCGCGGCAGCACTTCGGAGCGGCCGGGCGGCGGCTCGTCGATATGCGCCATGACTGGCAGGCCGACCCGGTCGGCGGCTTCAAGCGCGAGATCGACCGGCGCGATGCCGCTGCTGCCGCTGGCATGCTTGCCCGCTCGCACCTTGACGCCGACGATGACTTCGCCGTGCTCGCGCACGCAGGCGACCGTCTCGCGCGGATCGCACAGCCTAAGATCCCCGCATTCGCCCACCATCACCGTCCTGGCGAAGCCGAAGATGCCGGCAAACGAGATGTTCACATAGGCGAGGATGCGGACTTTCGAGCGCTCCATGACATGGCGGCGGAAGCCGAGGAAATTGCCTGCGCCGGCGCTGCCTGCGTCGACGAAGGTCGTCGTCCCGCTCTTCGCCGCCAGGCGGTCCGCGTCGACGCCGAGCGAGGTGCCGCCCCAGTAGACATGGCTGTGCAGGTCGACCAGGCCCGGCGTGACCAGGCAGCCGGACGCGTCGATGACGTGGTCAGCGCGCTCGGCCGGAATGTCCGTTTCGATGGCGGCGATGCGGTCGCCGGCGATCGCTATGTCGCGCGGCGCATCCAGGCCGGACGCGGGGTCGACCACACGCCCGCCGCGCAGGAGCAGATCGTAGGGCATGGGCGCTGGGCCTCCGTTGCTGCCGTGGTCGCGCCGGCGTCAGGCCGGTCGATACGCGACGGCTTCGATTTCGATCTTGATGTCGATCATCAGCGGCGACTGGACCGTGGTCCGCGCCGGCGGATTTTTTGGAAAGTGCCGGGCATAGACGGCGTTGAAGGCGGCAAAATCCCGCTTGTCCTCGAGCCATACCGTCGTCTTCACCACGTCGTCCATGCCGCAACCGGCAAGCGCCAGCGCCGCCTTGACGTTCCGCAGCACCTGCTCTGCCTGCTCGTCGATCCCGCCCTCGACCACCTTGCCGTTGCCGTCGACCGGAACCTGGCCGGAAACATAGACAAAATCCCCTGCCCTCACCGCCGGCGACAGCGGCACATGCGAGGTTCCGAAACACTGCTTGGACAAGTCATCCTCCTGTTCGACCGGATGCGAGATGGCGACCGCCGGAGAAAGCCGGGCCACGTCCCGCCTGAACACCGGCTTGCGTTTAGCCGCTCCCGACGGCGTATTCCATGCCAGAATGGGGAGGGATCGTCATGCAAGCTTTGTTAGAAAGCAACATGTTTCTGAATTCCATGTTGCTTTATTACACAACCGCGAGCATCCTGCCGCCGGCCTGCGCGGCCGGCAGGCGGGCCACAAGGGAAGGAGTGCCGCATGATCGATTTCGGCGGCCGCAATGTGGTCGTCACCGGCGCCGGCGGCGGCTTGGGCAAGGCGCTTGTCGCGGTCCTGGCGGCCGGCGGAGCGCGGGTGGTGGCCTGCGACCTGGAAGGCATGGACCTCTCCGCCGAGGGGATCGCCGAGGCGCATCGTTTCGACCTGCTGGACGACCGCGCGCTGGCTGATTTCGCGGCGCGCGTGAGCGTTGGCGAGCCCCCCGCCGCTGTCATCTCCAATGCCGGCTGGACACGCGCCGAGACGCTGGAAGCGGTCACCGCCGAGGCGCTCGACCGCGAGATGAACTTGAATTTCCGCAGCGCCGCCCTTCTGTCGCAGGCGCTGCTGCCGTCGATGCGTAACCAGCCAGGTGGCGCCGCCTTCGTCTTCATCGCCTCGGTCAATGCGCAGGCGCATTTCGGCAACCCCGCCTATTCCGCCGCGAAGGCCGGGCTGATCGCCTGGATGCGCGCCATCGCCACCGAGGAAGGCCGCAACGGCATCCGCGCCAACGCCGTCGTCCCCGGCTCGATCCGCACCGGCGCCTGGGACCACCGCATAGCCGAGAACCCGCAAATCCTCGCCTCGGTAGGAAAACTCTACCCGCTCGGACGGCTGGTGGAGCCGGACGAGGTGGCGCGCGCCGCCGTCTTCCTGGCGTCGCCGGCCGCGAGCGGCATCACCGGCGTCGCATTGAACGTCGATGCCGGGCTGATGGCCGGCAACCTGCCATTCCTCGAGCAGATTTCGTAGCATGGTCGAGACGCTCTGTTCGGGACGGGAGACAAGGCGATGCGCGTAGAGGATCTGGACACGCCGGCGGTGGTGATCGACCGGCGCATTGCGGAAGCAAATCTGCGGCGGGCGCAGAGACGCGCCGATGCCCTGGGCGTGAGGCTGCGGCCGCACATCAAGACCCACAAGCTGCCGCTCTTCGCCATACGGCAGGTCGAACTCGGTGCGGCAGGCGTCACCTGCCAGAAGATCGGCGAGGCCGAGGTGATGGCGGATGCCGGGATCTCCGACATCTTCATCACCTTCAACATCGTCGGCCGGCAGAAGCTCGAGCGGCTGCTGGCGCTGCACCGCCGGGTGACGCTGTCGGTGGTCGCCGACAGCGCCGACACGGTGGAAGGTTATGGCGGCGTCTTCACCGATCCTTCGCGGCCGTTGACCGTGCTGGTCGAATGCGACACCGGCGGCGGGCGCTGCGGCGTGCAGTCGCCGGCGGATGCGTTGGCGCTGGCGCGGCGCATCGCCTCCCATCCCGGCCTGCGATTCGGCGGCCTGATGACCTACCCGCCGCGCGGCAAGGTGGCCGAGGTCGACGCCTGGCTTCACGATGCGCTGGCGCTGTTCCGGTCGGAGGGGATGGACGTGCCCCGGGTCTCAGTCGGCAATTCCCCGGATTTCTACGCCGACCAGGTCTTCACCGCCGCGACCGAGCTCCGGCCCGGCACCTACATCTATTCCGATCGCATGCAGGCGGCCTTCGGCCACGGCACGCTGGCCGATTGCGCGCTGACGGTGCTGGCCACCGTGGTCAGCCGGCCGACGCCGGACAGGGTCATCCTCGACGCCGGCTCGAAGGCGCTCGCCGCCGATCTCTCGCCGGCGCCGGGCCACGGCTACATCGTCGAATACCCGGAAGCCGTCATCACGACACTCAACGAGGAGCACGCCATCGCCGATTTTTCCGGCTGCGCGGCGCGGCCGGCGATCGGCGACAAGCTCAAAATCATCCCCAACCACGTCTGCGTCGTCTCCAACCTGTTCGACGCCGTGAACCTGGTGGAGGACGGCGAGGTCGTGGAGCAGTTGCCGGTGGCGGCGCGCGGCCGCATGGGCTGACGGCTTGATCGAGCGGAGAGCACGATGACCTTCGACAGCAACCCGTTTCCGGCCGGTGACCCGGACCGTCACGCGCTGTGGGAGATGCTGGTGCGGCGCGACATCGACGCTTTCCTGGCCGCCAACTGGTCGATGGTGGAGGAAGACTTCATCGCCGACAGTTTTTTCGGCATGCACGCGCATTTCCTCGACGACGCCGACGCCTGGCGCCTGCAATTCCCCACGCTGGAGGCCTATCGCGACGAATGGCTGCGGCAGGCCCGGGAAACGGCGGCGAGCGAGTTCGCCGAGCCGCTGCGCGACGCGCTGTTCCGCATCACCAACATGCGCGACATCGACGTCCAGGGCGACCGTGCCGTCCTGCACAAGAAGTTCAACGGCTCGGTCGCCAAACCCGGCGGCCAGGCCGACCGGCTCAACTGGCAGACGCTGTATTTCTGCCGCAGGGTCGACGGCCGCTGGGGGATCGCCGGCTTCGTCGGCTACATGCCGCACCCGCTGGGACGATAGGAGACACGCGGGCAAGGCGAAAAACGCGTCTGTCGAAGCGAAAAGCCGGTCAAATGCCGAACGGAACGCGTCGAAATCGACTGAAAATCAGGAGGTTCGGCCTGAAAATCAGGCGTTCTTTCGTCCATCTTCACCGCGACAGGATGTGGCTGTCGTAATCGGACACCAAAAGGTGCAGCGGCGGCTCGTCCTCCTCGATGTTGGAGAACCGGCCGATCGGCTGGGTGAAGATGTTGTCGGTGAGGTCGTCGTTGACCGTAGACACCTCGCCGATCAGCACGTCGCCGCCCTCGCCCCAGAAGGCGTGCCAGACGCCGGGCAGCAGCGTCACGCTCTCGCCGGGATCGAGCGTCAGCAGGCCGCCGGCCGGCAGCTTGCGCATCACCCCGTCCGTCGGCACCTCGACCTCCCGGTGGCGATCGACGCCGCCGTCCTCGGCGGGCATGAACAGCTCGAGCACCAGCCTGCCGCCGCCCCGGTTGATGATGTCCTCCGCCTTCACGACATGGCGGTGCATGGGCGAAAGCTGGTCCTTGCGCGAGATCATGATCTTCTCGGCGTAGAGCATGCCCGTGCCCTTCGCCAGATCCTCGGCGCGGCCGTTGCGCACCGTGAACAGGAACAGGCCGAGCTCGTCGAATTTCTCCTGGCCGTAGTCGGTGATATCCCAGCCGAGCCGCGCACCGATGATGCCTTCCGGCCGGCGCTCCCTGAGCTGTTCGGGCGTCCAGTAGGCGAAGGGCGGCATCACATAGCCGAAAGAGCGGATGAAGGCATCGCCTTCGCGGATGATCTCGTTGATACGCGAGCGCTTCATTCTGTCCTCCCGGATGCGCGAGACTAGGTCATGCCCCGGAATCGGCCGTCCCGCAAGACCGGGATTCGTGGTGGAGGCAGGTGGCCGCAGCTTCGGCAAGCCGGTTTCATTTTGCGGTTTTTTTGTGATTTCGGCGTTTGATGTCCGATTCGCGAGCAGTTAAATTAAATGCGAATCAGTCGGGCGCGGTGGCCGCAACACCAGCGTGCTCGACAGGCAAGCGGGTCTCCCAGGAGGCTCGGGGGCATGGGGTTCGGGGTGGGTTCGCCTTCCGTCCATCGGCGGAAGCGCGCTTCTCGTAACAAGTGATGCGTTTTCATGTCCGATCCCGGTCTCCGGGTCCGGGCAGTTGGGGCGATTCGGGCTTCTCGCGGGCGAAATGACGGGGCTTGGCTATCAGACTGCGTTTCCGGCGGCATCCGGGAAACCGCTTGCTTCGCGCGGCGACCTGACCGCGTTCCTGATGGCGTTGTGCCAGCGGATCGGAGCCGACAGCTACATGCTGGTTGCCGTGTTGCACGATCAGCACAGAAGCGACGTCCGCATCGTCGCCTCCAACTGGGTGTATGACGCGATCCAGGTCATCGGCCATCGCACCATAGCGGCGATCGCCGAAAGCAGCCTGGCGGCGCCGCCGGGCACACGCCCCCAAGCCGTCGTCCCGTCGCGGGCAATGGGGATTGCCGGGGTCCTGGACGGCGAGCAGTGCAGAATGCTCGACGTGCTCGGCCACGGCGAGATCTTCCCGCTCCGCCTCAATGTCGGCCGCCAGCAGCTCTACCTGCTGTTCTCGACCGAGGAAGCCGATCGCCTCGATCCTGCCGAATTGACGCGGGCGCAGATGCGCTGCTGCCACGCCCTGTCGCAGGTGCCGGACCTGCTCGCGGCCACCACCCAGCACGATCCGCTTTCCGACCGTGAGCGCGAGTGCCTGCACTGGGTCTCGGAGGGCAAGACGACCGACGAGGTGGCGGTCATCCTCGGCGTCTCGTCCAATACGGTGAACGGCTACGTGACCCACGCGATCCAGAAGTTCGCGGCCACCAACCGGGTCATGGCGGTCGCCACAGCCATACGGAGCGGCATCATTTGACGCGGTCGCTCGCACGCGCGCCTGTGGAGGAACACAGGAATCCCTTCGGCGCTGCCGGACCCGACAGCGAAGCCAAGCGCACGCCCACCATCGCGGACGTGATCGGCCACTGCCGCTGGATCGCGCTCGATATCAACGCCGCCGCCTTCAGCCTTTTCGTCGTCGGCCCGGCGGGCGAGCGCAACGGCCTGGTGCCCCTCCTCGATCCCGATCATCCTTCCGATTCCTCCGCAACCATCCGGATGTGGGACGGCATCAGCGAAGAGATCGTCCGGCATGCGCGCACGTCGGCGCTGCCGCTGTGGTGGGCCGCCGACGGCAGCGCGTCCGCCGACGCCTTCCTGCAGCTTCCGATGGCGAAGCGCCTGAACGGCCCCTCGCCTGCCGGCATCGCCTTCCCGGTGTCGGCCGATCGGGGCCGATGCGGGCTGGTGGCCTTCCTCGGATCCGAGATCGCGCTATCGGACGATCAATGCCTCGATGTACACGCGCGCTGCTACTCGCTGTTCGGAGCCGCGATGCGGATCAGGCCGGACAAATCGCGCAAGGCGCCAGCCGTCTCCAAGCGCGAGCTCGAATGCCTAAAGCTCAGCGCCAACGGAATGACCAGCGAGCAGATCGCGGCGTCGCTGAAGCTGTCGGTTCACACCGCGAACCAATACCTGACCAACTCGACGCAGAAGCTGAACGCCGCCAACCGCACGCATGCGGTCGCCAAGGCGCTCAAGCTCGGCCTGTTCGAATAGTACCGTCAGACCGCCGGCTCCGAGCGCCGGATGCGCGCCGCCTCGATCGCGGTGACCAGGAAGGCCGTATTTTTCTCCGGATCCGGGTCCGGATCGTCGAAAGCGACGTAGTTCACCTCCACCGACGCATCGGCGTCGCAGAGCGTCAGGGTGAAATAGACCGCAGCGCCGCGCGGCCTGAGTTCCAGGTCAAGCTCGATGCGCGGTATCGTCGACCAGTCGACATGGGCCTGGCCGCCATTGCCGAGCCGGAAGGTACGCGGCAGGAAGAACAGCTCCGCCGCGGAATCGACCAGGTCCGAAATACAGGCGAAGTGTTCGAGCCGGATGAAGGCGATGTAGTCGGCCACGTCGACCATCCGCAATTCGCGGACGATGTCCGCGATGGCCTCGGCGACGATGATCTCGCGGGACGATGCATGCGACTGTCGGATCATGGTACCTTTTTCGGAGCCTGCTTGGCGTAGACGATGCGGATCAACTCGGCGACCGCCTGGTAGAACTGCTGCGGTATCACGCTATCGATCGAAACTTGCTTGTACATGGAGCGGGCGAGCGCGACGTCTTCGAAGACGGGTATGTTGTTCTGGGCCGCGATCTCGCGGATCTTCAGCGCGATCAGGTCCTGTCCCTTGGCGAGCACCACCGGTGCCGAGTTCTCCTCGCGCACGTAGCGCAGCGCGATCGCATAGTGGGTCGGGTTGGCGATCACCAGCGTCGCGCTCGGCACCGAAATCATCATGCGCCGCCGCGCCCGGTCGCGCGCCAGCGAGCGCCGCCGCGACTTGACGATCGGGTCGCCTTCCGACTGCTTGTGCTCGTCCTTCACCTCCTGCCGCGTCATCCGCAGTTCCTGCCGCCAATGGAAGCGCGACCAGACGAGGTCGACCGCGGCGATCACGGCCATGACGGCGACGATGGCGACGACGATGTCGATGGCGATGCCGCGGATCACCAGGCCGAACGCCACCGGCTGCGTGATCATGCCCGACAGCAGCGTGACGACGTCGCCGCGCAGGATGAAGACCAGCACCAGCGTGACCAGCACCAGCTTGC
Source organism: Kumtagia sp. (assembly GCF_059502445.1). NCBI lineage: Bacteria > Pseudomonadati > Pseudomonadota > Alphaproteobacteria > Hyphomicrobiales > Phyllobacteriaceae > Kumtagia > Kumtagia sp. Next base: position 57,408 of record NZ_JCACER010000012.1, on the reverse strand, counting down.
CGAGCGACTTGGCGAATTCGACGAAGCCCTGGATGCCGAAGAGCCGTTTCCAGCCTTCGCTCAGCGATATCCGGGAGGCCTGCGGCCGGATGCGCTCGCCGACGAACTGCGGCAGGTTCTGCAGCGCGGAGGCGGCGAAGCCGGCGGCCATCAGCATCAGCACCAGCGCGACGATGGCCTTGCCGATCTCGATCAGCACCACGCCGTAGAGCGTCGCGACGTCCGCCGCCGTGTCGAGCGGCCATGCCTCCGGCCGTTCGAGGAACAGCGCCAGGAAGCTGCCGAGCTCGCCGGCCTTCTGCTGGGCGAAGAAGACGAAGAAGAAGAGGATGGCGAGGAAGGAGGCGAGCAGCGGGGTTTCGCGCGAGACCGGCAGCTTGCCCTTCTCGATCGTGTCGCGGATCTTCTTCTCGGTCGCTTCCTCTGTCTTGCTGTCCTTGTCGGCGGCCTCGGACATGACGGCTCAACCGACGATCAGGCCGCGGCCTGCATGGAGGGAAGCTCGATCACGCCGTCGCGCGACAGCCGCAGCGCCGTCGCCGCGACCGTCTTGCGGGCCCGCAGGATGTCCGCCGTCTGGATGCCTTCCGGTCCCTGGCTCAGCTCGGCCTCGATCATGCGGCGGGAGCGGGCGCCGATCGCCGAGAGCACGGCTTCCGCCAGATGCGGCGGCGCCTGCCGCAGGCAGAGCGTGACCAGCTCCGTCGACAGGCCGTCGAAAAGGGTGACGCGGGCCCGCTGCGCCAGCAACGGAATGTCCTCGAAGGAGAACAGACGGGCGCGCACCGCCTCCAGGTCGGGCGTGCCCGCCGCCTCCAGATCCTGCATCACCTCGTCGAGCTGGGGCTTGTCCATCTCGTTGAGCAGGTTGGCGACCCGGCTCTGGCCGGCGGAGGTATCCTTGACGTTGCTTTCGCCGAGCACGCGGCTGCGCAACTGCGTCTCGATGAGGCGTGTCGCCGCCTCGGGAATGTTGGAGATCGACATCATGCGCTTGACGACCTCGCCGCGCAGCGGCTTGTCGAGAGCGAGCAGCGCGTTGGCGGCCGTCCCCGGCGCCACCTTCGACAGGATCAGGGCCGAGGTCTGTGAATGCTCGCCCGCGAGGAACGCGGCGATGCGCGCGGGCTCGAGCTTGTCTAGCTCGCTCCAGACCGGAGGCGGCTGATTCGCCGCCGTCTTGCCCTGCCCCATGATCGCCTGCACCTCCTCCGGCGACAGCGTATCGTTGAGGATGTCGTCGATCTGGTCGGCCGAATCGAGCTGGCCGGCACCCTCCATGAACTCGGCCTCGAACTCCGCGACGATGCGCTCGAGCTCGCCTTGAGGGATAGTCTTGAGAAGCCGGGCGCCTTCGATCAGCGCCTTGAGTTCTTCCTGCTTGAAGAATTTCAGCAGGCGGCTGGCCGACGGCTTGCCCATGGCGACGAGGATGGCCGCGGCCTTCTGCGCGCGTGTGAGATTGAGCGAGGTCATGGCGATGCTGGCTCCGAACTCACACTGAGCCCGTGGCGATGATCTCGGTCAGGCGGATGCCGAACCGCGACGGGTCGCTGTCGAGCACGGTGATCTCGCCGCGGGCGATGCGGCGGCCGTTGACGGTGACGTCGACCGGCTCGCCGACGCGCCGGTTAAGCGCGACCGTCGAGCCCTTCTGCAAGGCCATCAGCTCCGACACCGCCATGTCGGTGCTGCCGAGCACGATCTGCACCTCGACCGGGATGTTCATGATGATGCCGGCGTTGGGCGCGGCGGCGGGCCGCTGGGCACCCGCATCCTCGTTGAGAACGCCGCGCAGTTCCTCGATCGCGCGGTTGAGCTGCTCCTCGCCCTGGTCCTGCACCGCCGCCTTGCCGCCGTCGCTCATCGAAGCCTCCTTCACTACCCCTGCTCAGCCCTGCGCCAGTCCGTCGATGAGATCCTGCCGGACATCGAATGCCTGCCGGACCCGCACGGTGTAGTTCTGGCCGAGCTTGCCGAACTCGCATACGAAAAGAGTCTTGTGCCGGGCTGACAGCTTTGCCGCATGATGGGCGTCGTCGCCGAGTTCGATCACCTGGCCCGGGCGCAGGCAGGCGACCTCGGCAAGCGTCATGCGGGCGAGCGGCATGGTCGCTTCCAGCGTCACGGAGGAGCGCATGATCTCCTCGCCGAAGCGCTCGCCCCAATCGCGCTCGCTTCCGGCAGCCTGGCCGGGCGCCACGGGACCGCCGCGATGCTTGAGCAGGACCCGCTGCGGCATGAACAGCGAGATGCGGCCCGAACTGGGACCGGCGGCCACCGCGAGGTCGATGCGGACCGCCGGACCGTCGCGCATGACGCGGGCGTCGAGATCGGCCCCGGCGAAGGCCGCGGGCACCGGCAGCTTGAGGCCGAAGGCGCGCGGACCGGACCCGTTGACGGCCTTCGCCACCTCCTCGAACGTCATCGTCGCCACCTCGATCTCGGTCGGCGACAGCGGCCGCTCGATCGGCGCGACGGGAATATCCGGATCGCCGCCGAACAGCGCCGACACCAGGATCGCGATCGCACGCGAATCGGCGACGAGCACCAGGGCGTCGGGCGAGCTCGGCGAGGCGACGACCGTCATCGCGCCGTTGTCCTCCTGCGCAGGCCGCGCCGCCGTGAGGCGCGTCACGTCCACGCTGCCGATCTCGACGCTCACCGGCGCCGACAGGCTGCCTGCCAATCCCTTGCGGATTCCCGGCAGCACCCGCTCGGCGAGCGCCCGCGCCGTGGTGATGACGTGACCCGTCTCGCCGGTGGCGCCGACGAGCCGCTCGACGATATAGGCGCGCATGTCGGCGGGGTTGAGGGAGCCGGTCATCTGCGTTCCGCCTGCGCCGGCATCGCTCAGGCGGCCTTCTTGGTCATGTCGATGGCGCCCGTGTTCAGCGTGCTCTGCTCGACCGCGTCGATCGAAGGCCGGTCGTAGGACGAGATGGTCTTGCGGCCGAACTCGATGGCGACCTGCGGCAGCGAGCCGTTCATGTAGGCGAGCAGCGTCTGCTTGACGATGATGTAGAGGCGGTTGTTCTTCTCGCGCACGATCTTGATCTTGGTGGCGATCGGCCCGACCACCGCATAGGAGAGGAAGATGCCGAGGAAGGTGCCGACCAGTGCGGCGCCGATCAACGCGCCGAGGATTTCCGGCGACTGGTCGAGCGCGCCCATCGCCTTGACCACCCCCAGCACCGCCGCGACGATGCCCAGCGCCGGCAGGCCGTCGCCGATCTGCACCATGGCGTGATAGGATTTCAGCTTGTCGGAGCGGATCGTCTGGATCTCCTCGTCCATCAGCGCCTCGATCTCGTGCGAGCGGGCATTGCCGATGATGATCAGCCGGCAGTAGTCGCAGATGAAATGCGTGAGGTCGTAGCGCTTCAGCACCGAGGGGAAGGCCTGGAAGATCGCGGAGTTGTCGGGATCATCGATATGCGCCTCGACCTCGCTGCGCGATTTCGTGCGCAGCTCACGCATCAGGCTGTGCAGCACGCCCAGCGTCTCGAGATAATCCTTCTCCTTCGGTACGGCCTGCTTGAAGGCCTCCAGCATGGCCGTGCCGGTGTCCTTGACCGTCGACATCGGGTTGGCGACCAGGAAGGTGCCGACCGCCGCGCCGCCGATGATGACGAGCTCCCAGGGCTGCATCAGGACGTCGATATGGCCGCCCATGGCCATGAAGCCGCCGAGGACGCAACCCAGCGTCACCACCAATCCGATCAGAATGCCCACGCGAAAACCCTTCGCATCATGATGCCAGCCTCTAGGGCTAGCCGACCTGCCTTGCGTGAGGCTTGAAAGCGCGGCGCGATTCAGCTTCGCGCAAGCAACTTGACCTATCGTGGCGACAGTAGGCTGCGGAGTCGGGGCGCGTGATAAACACCTATCTGGACTATCGGCTGATCGCCAGGGACATGGGCAAGGCCATCGACCGCGTCGAGCGACAGCCTCAGGTCGAGCGCGAGACGGCCTACTACCTCGACAACATCGGCAAGGTGAAAACCGTCGAGGAGTTCGTCAACAACGACCGGCTGTTCCGCTATGCCATGAAGGCGCACGGCCTCAGCGACATGGCCTACGCCAAGGCGTTCATGGTCAAGGTGCTGAAGGAGGGCGTCAGCGATCCCGACAGCTTCGCCAACAAGCTGACCGACAAGCGCTACGCGGAATTCGCGGCCACCTACAATTTCGAGAAGCTCGGCGAGCAGGCCACCATCTACAACAGGGCCCAGCACGAGGTGCCGAAGAATTTCGGCCTGCAGGTCGACCTGGCGATGGGCCAGGAGGGCTTCCGCTTCTATCAGGCCGAAACGGCGAACTTTGTGGCGAACATCGGCAGCATAAAGTCGATCGACGACCTTCTCGGCGACCAGCGGCTGCTCACCTATGCGATGGCGACGTTCGGGCTGAGCGCCACGACCGAGACGCCTGCGCGGATCCGCGAGATGCTCGAAGGCGGCGTCGCCGACCCGCAGAGCCCCGCCAACAGGCTGGCGGACAAGAGCTGGGCGGCCTTTGTGGGCGCCTTCAACTTCGCCGAGCACGGCGCCGGGACGACGGCGCGCGACGCCGTGCAGAAGACCGTCCCGCAGCAATACGTCGCCCTCACCGAGATGGTGCTGATCAGGCCGCATGCCGACCACGTCAAGGCCGAGGCCGCCTACTACGCAGCCAATATCGGCAAGGTGACGTCGATCGACGGCCTGATGCGCGACACCAGGCTGCTCACCTACGCGATGGCCGCCTACGGGCTCGACGCCGCCACCGAAAAGCCGGCGACCATCCGCGAGATGCTGGAAGGCGGCGTCACCGATGCGGACAGTCCGGCGAACCTGCTGGCCGACAAGCGCTACGCCGCCTTCGTCGGCGCCTTCGACTTCGTCGAACACGGAACGCAGACGACGACGCGCGACGCGGTGACGAAGGAGACGCCTCGCCTCCACGGCGCGCTGTCCGAGCTGGGACTGGTTAGGCCGGGCGCCGACTACGTCAAGGCTGAGACGGCCTACTACCTGGCCAATGTCGGCAAGCTCGAATCCATCGACGACATGATGGCCGACAGGCGCCTGCTGAATTTCGCGCTGTCGTCCTACGGCCTCGATCCGGCGGTCGAGACGCCGCAGCGCATCCGCCAGATGCTGGAGGGCGGCGTCAGCGATCCGGCTAGCCCCGCCAACAAGCTGACCGACAAGCGTTACGCCGGTTTCGTCGCGGCCTTCAACTTCGCCGAATACGGCGAGAAGGCGACCACCATCACCCCCGCGCAGCTGCCGGCGATCGACAAGTTCATGCGCCAGACGCTCGAGGAGGATGCGGGCAATCGCAACGAAGGCGTCCGCCTGGCCCTCTATTTCGAACGCAAGGCGTCCGGCATCACCAACTTCTATCAGGTGCTGGCCGATCCCGCCCTGGCTCAGGTGGTGCGGACCGCCCTGTCGCTGCCCGACTCCTTCGCCTCCGCCGACATCGACCGCCAGGTCAAGTTCTTCGAGGAGAAGCTGGACATCAAGGATTTCAGCGACCCGCAAGCGCTCGAAAAATTCCTCACCCGTTTCACCTCCCTCTGGGAAATCGCAAATCCGACCTCTCCGGCGCAGGCGGCGACCTCGATCCTGTTCAGCCAGCCGGTCGAGTACGGCATCTCCACCAACCTGCTGTTTTCCATCCAGAGCATGCGGAGATAGGCCGTGCAGGACGCCCTTTATGTCGCGCTGTCCTCGCAGGTCGCGCTCGAACGCCGCTTGAATACGATCGCCGACAATGTCGCCAATGCCGGCACGGTCGGCTTCCGCGCCACCGGCGTCAAGTTCGAGGACATGGTCACCGGCATCGGCCAGAAGGCCGTTTCCTTCAGCTCTTCCGGCGACACCTTCATGTCGACGCAGATCGGCGCGTTGCGCGAGACCGGCAATCCATTCGACTTCGCCATCCAGGGCGACGCCTGGTTTGGCATCGAGACCCCTGCCGGCGTCGTGATGACGCGCGACGGCCGCTTCACCATGCTCGACACCGGCGAGCTCGTCACCCTGCAGGGCCATCCCGTGCTCGATGCCGGCGGCGCGCCGATCCAGCTCGATCCGCAGAACGGAACGCCGAGCTCCGGTGCCGACGGCGGGCTTACCCAGAACGGCCAGCCGGTCGGCGCTATCGGCCTGTTCAATTTCGATCCCGGCGAGAATTTCGTCCGCTACGGCAATTCCGGCATCGTGCCGTCCGGCGCGCCCGAACCGGTGATCGATCGCAACGACATCGGCGTGGCCCAGGGCTTCCTGGAGGAATCCAACGTCAATCCGATGCAGGAGATGGCGCGCCTGATCATGGTCCAGCGCGCCTTCGAGAATGTCGCGGCGGCAATCCGCGGCACCGACCGGACGCTCAGCGAGGCGATCACCACGCTGGGATCGAAAACCTAGAACGGACGTCTCTCGAAAGCGTGCAGCGGCGGCGGGATAAAGACATGCGCAAAATCATGAACCTACAGCCGGTCGGACGCTTACGGTGACAGCAACTCCTCAGCCAGGCCTCTCGGCCATGCCGATGCCTGACCCTCTCGACCTTCTGGAACGGAGCTGGCTGCGCTTCCGCGACGAGCGCACGCTGGTGCGGCGCGGCGGCAAGGTCGTCGAGGTCTCGCCGACGCACTATCGCGTGCGCGGGCTTTCGGCGGCGGCGCGGCTGGGCGACATGGTGGAATTGCGCGGCCATGGCGCGGCCCGCCGCGGCGAGGTCGTGCAGATTGGCGCGGACGAGGTCCTGGTCGCGCCCTTCGACCGCGCCTCGGACGCCGGCATCGGCGACCTGGTCATGGTGCACGGACCGTTCGCGGTTACCCCGCATGCGAGCTGGCGCGGCCGCGTGATCGACGCGCTCGGCCGCGCCATCGACAATGGCGCCACGCTGGTCGAGGGCGACCCGCGTCGGGCCGCCGACACGGCGCCGCCGTCGGCGCTGTCGCGCCAGCGCGTCGAGACCGGCTTCCGCACCGGCGTTCGCGTCGTCGACATCTTCACGCCGATCTGCTTCGGCCAGCGCCTCGGCGTCTTCGCCGGCTCCGGCGTCGGCAAGTCGACGCTGCTGGCCATGCTGGCTTCGGCGGGAGCCTTCGACACCGTCATCGTCGCGCTGGTGGGAGAGCGCGGCCGCGAGGTGCGCGAGTTCCTGGAGGACACGCTCGGCGAGCGCAACATGAGGAAGACGGTGGCCGTCGTCGCCACCAGCGACGAGAGCGCCATGATGCGCAAGCGCGCGCCGGACACGGCCATGCGCGTCGCCGAACATTTTCGCGACCAGGGCCATCGCGTGCTGCTGGTGCTGGATTCCATCACCCGCTTCGCCCATGCGCTGCGCGAGGTGGCGATCGGCACCGGCGAGCCCCCGATCTCGCGCGGCTATCCGCCCTCGGTCTTCACCGACCTGCCGAAGCTGCTGGAGCGCGCCGGACCCGGTGCCGACGGAAGCGGCTCGATAACCGCCATCATCTCGGTGCTGGTCGACGGCGACGACCACAACGACCCGATCTCCGACGCGGTGCGCGGCATCCTCGACGGCCATGTCGTGCTCGACCGGACGATCGCCGAGCAAGGTCGCTTCCCCGCCGTCAACCCGCTGTCGTCGATCTCGCGCCTGGCGCAAAAGGCCTGGAGCGGCGACCAGCGCGCGCTGGTGGCGCGGCTGAAAGCGATGATCGCGCGCTTCGAGGACACGCGCGACATCCGCCTGCTCGGTGCCTACCAGCCGGGTGCCGATCCCGATCTCGACATGGCTGTGCGCCAGGTGCCGACGATCTACGAGGCGCTCAACCAGTCGCCAGGCGATCCGCCGTCGGCCGATCCGTTCGCCGACCTCGCCCGTCACCTCAAAGCCAGGGAGAAGCCGAATGTTGTCCAGCCGGGCTGAGGAATCGCCACACCGTTCGGCCGAAACGGCACGCACCGCGCCGGCACGCCGGTGGAGTGTCGCGCGGCTGTTCCGCCGGCGGCAGTCGAAGCCGCGAAAGCCGCCCTTCAAGCGCAAGCGCAGCGACCTGGTCGTGGCCGGCCTCGGCATCGCGCTCGGCTTCGGCTGCGCCGTGTTCCCCTGGTACATCTTCTTCAACCAGGAGAAATTCGGCATCCGCGCGCTGAAGTTCGAGGGCGGCGGCGAGCGCACCGCGCCGATAATGCTCGGCTCGGGCGGCGAGCGCGTCGGCGCGCCGATGTCGGCGGACGACATTCCGCCGATGCAGCTCGACCTGTTCGCGACCGGAACGGTGTCGCCCGGCGACGACGACGATGAGGACGACGGCCCGCCCGAGCAATTTGCCGAGCAGCCGTTTCCGGAAGTCACGGTCGACTACCGGCTGGTCTATGCCGCTGCCGGCCGCGCCATGATCGCCGACGAGACCGGCATGTGGGTGGTGCAGCGCGGCTCGCTGCTTCCCGACAACAGCAAGGTGGCGTCGATCGAGCAGCGCGGCGGCAATTGGGTGCTGGTGACGTCGCGGGAGAGGATCGTGGAACTGTCGGCCAACTGACCGTCCGGCCACAAGCCCCGCGCAAGACTGGCCTCCTAGAGTTCCGGACAACCGCCCGGAATCCGGAATATCGTGCATGCAGCCCGTCAACCTCTTCAGCCTCGCCACCCGGCAAGCCGAATGGCTCTCGGCGCGCCAGGCGGCGGTCGCCGGCAACATCGCCAACGTCAACACGCCGGGCTACCGCGCCGTCGACGTCGAAGCCTTCGACAAGGTGCTCGACCGCACCGGCGTCAGCCTGACGGCGACCCAGCAGGGTCATTTCGGCCTGGGCGCCGAGCAGGCGAGCTTCAAGCTGCGCGACGACGACCGCAGCACCGTCGTCCTGCCCTCCAACAACACGGTGGTGCTCGAGCAGGAACTGATGAAGGGCGGAGAGGTCGCGCGCTCCTTCGAGCTCAACACGGCGATCGTCAAGGCCTTCCACCGCATGATGCTGATGAGCGCGAGGGGCTGACCGCATGGATGCGCTCACCGCCACCCTGAAAGTCGCCGCGTCCGGCCTTGGCGCGCAGTCCGAGCGTCTGCGCGTCGTCTCCGAAAACCTCGCCAACGCCCAGTCCACCGGCCAGGCGCCGGGTGCCGACCCCTATCGGCGCAAGACCATCAGCTTCGCGGCCGAGCTCGACCGCGCCAGCGGCGGCTCGCTGGTCGAGGTGGTGAAGATCGATCGCGATCAGGCGGACTTTCCCGTCGAGTTCATGCCCGGCCACGAGGCGGCCGACGACGGCGGCTACGTCAAGATGCCGAACGTCAACGTCATGATCGAGATGGCCGACATGACCGAGGCCAACCGCTCCTACGAGGCGAACCTGCAGGTCATCAAGCAGGCGCGCCAGCTCATCTCGCTCACCATCGACCTGATGAGGCAGCAATCGTGATCACCGGCATCGGCCCGCTCAGCCTCATCGCCCCGGTAGGCACTACGGGTGGTCCCGGCCCGTCCGGCGGCACCACGGCGGAAGGCGGCGTCTCCTTCGCGGAAATGGTTTCGGACACGGCCGGCCGCACCGTCGGCCGCATGCGCGAGGCCGAGCAGCTTTCGGTGGAGGCCCTGCAGGGCAAGGGCGACATGCGCCAGGTCGCCGACGCGGTGATGAGCGCCGAACAGTCGTTCCAGGCGGCGGTGGCGATCCGCGACAAGATCGTCGCCGCCTATCTCGAAGTCAGCCGCATGGCGATCTAGGAGCAGAAAAGATGAGAGCACTCTCCATCGCCGCCACCGGCATGAACGCCCAGCAGACCAATCTCGAGGTCATCGCCAACAACATCGCCAACATCAACACCACCGGCTTCAAGCGCGCCCGCGCCGAGTTCACCGACCTGCTCTACCAGGTCGACCGGCTGCAGGGCGTGCCGAGCCGCGCCAATGCCAGCATCGTGCCGGAGGGGGTGAACATCGGCCTCGGGGTCAAAACCGCGGCGGTGCGCAACCTCCACATCCAGGGCAGCCTCACCAACACCGGCAACAGATACGACCTGGCGCTGACCGGCAGCGGCTGGTTCCAGATCGACGGCGCCGACGGCGAGACGCTCTACACCCGCGCCGGCGCCTTCAACACCAACGCCACCGGGCAGCTGGTGACGCTCGACGGTTATACCGTGCAGCCGGCGATCACCGTCCCGCCGGACGCCGTCGACGTCATCGTCAACAAGTCCGGCCAGGTGTTCGCGCGCATCGACGGCCAGATCGAGCTGCAGCTGCTCGGCCAGCTCACGCTGGCGAATTTTGCCAACGAGTCCGGACTGGCCGCGCTCGGCGACAACCTTTTCCGCGAGACGCCCGCTTCGGGCGCGGCCATCGTCGGGGTGCCCGGCGATCCCGGCTTCGCCACCGTCGAGCAAGGCTATCTGGAGGCCTCCAACGTCGACCCGGTCAAGGAGATCACCGAGCTGATCTCGGCGCAGCGCGCCTATGAGATGAACTCGAAGGTGATCCAGGCCGCCGACGAGATGGCTGCCACAGTCTCCAAGAACCTGAGGTGAGACGATGCGCGGCCGGCTGCTTCCCGCTCTCGCTGCCACGGCACTGCTGCTCGCCGCCGCGCAAGCCGTGGCGGGCGAAGCCGTGCTGGTGCCGAACCGCGTCATCTATCCCGGCGAGACGGTCGAAGCCGAGGCCTTGAAGACGGTGATCCTCGCCGAGGGCAAGGTTGCGCCGGACGGCGCGGTGGTGGCGCTGGCCGACCTCGAGGGCAAGATCGCCAGGCGCACGCTGCTTCCCGGCCGCTACGTCAAGGTGAACGCGCTGCGCGAAGCCTATCTGGTCGAGAAGGGCGTGCCGGTGGAGATGGTGTTCGTCTCCGGCGGGCTCAGCATTTCGGCGACCGCGGTAAGCCTGCAGGCGGGCGCGGCCGGCGACATGGTCAAGCTGCGCAACGCCGACAGCGGCAAGATCGTGTCGGGCATCGTCATGGCCGACGGCACCGTCAGGGTCGGCGGCTGATGCGGCGGCTGTTGGCACTGGCGCTCGCGGCGCTGCTCGCCTGCCAGGCGGCCGCTGCCGACGACAGCCGGGCCGGCCGGCGGTTCGGCCCGGGCGGCGATGGCGGTACCGACAGCGGCGTGGGCGACCAGGCCGTGCTCTATGACGGCCGCGGCCTGACCACGGTACGCATCAAGGACATCGCCCAGCTGCAGAGCAGCCGCGACAACCAGCTGGTCGGCTACGGCCTGGTGATCGGGCTGAACGGCTCGGGCGACGGGCTGCGCAACGCGCCCTTCACCGAGCAGTCGATCCGCGCCATGCTCGAAAATCTCGGCATCGCCAGCGAGGGCGAGCGTTCGCGCGCCAAGAACGTGGCGGCCGTCATCGTCACCGCCAACCTGCCGCCTTTCGTCCAGCCCGGCGCGCGCATCGACGTGTCGGTGTCGTCGCTCGGCGACGCCACCTCGCTGCAGGGCGGCACCCTGGTGATGACGCCGCTCAAGGCTCCCAACGGCGAGATCTACGCGGTGGCGCAGGGTCCGGTATTCATCTCCGGCTTCACCGCGCAGGGGCAGGCCGAGACTTTGACGCAGGGCGTGCCCACCGCCGGACGCGTGCCCAACGGCGCCATCGTCGAGCGCGCGGTCGAGGCGGCGTTCGCCAGCCTCGGCACGCTGATCCTGCAGCTGCGCAACGCCGACTTCTCGACGGCGGTGCGCATGACCGACACCATCAACGACTATTCGATGGAGCGTTTCGGTCGGCGCGTCGCCGCCGAGCAGGATTCGCGCACCGTCGTCATCAAGAAGCCGGACAAGATTTCCGCAGCCCGCTTCTTCGCCGAGCTGGAAAACCTCGTCGTCGACGCCGACGCTCCGGCGCGCGTCGTCGTCGACGAGCGGACAGGCACGATCGTCATCGGCAACCAGGTGAGGATCGCGCGGGTCGCCGTCAGCCACGGTGCGCTTACCGTGCGCATCACCGAAGCGCCGCGCATCGTCCAGCCGGAACCGTTCTCGGAGGGCGAGACGGCGGTCGAACCCTTCACCGCCATCGAGGCCGGCCAGCCCGACGCGCAGGTGGCGGTGCTGGACGGGCCGGACCTGCAGACCCTGGTCGCCGGCCTCAACCGCCTCGGCGTCAAGCCGGACGGCATCATCGCCATCCTGCAGGGCATCAAGTCGGCCGGCGCGCTGCAGGCCGACCTGGTGCTGCAATAGGAGGAGCGCCATGACCCGACCGCATCGCCCTCGCACCGCAGGCCTCCGCAACGCCGCGCTTGCCGCAGCGCTGCTGCTGGCGGCCAGCGTGCCCGCCGCAACCGAGACGATCCCGCTCTCGGGCACGGAATCCGCCTCCGAGATCGAAAAGTTCTGCACCGGCATCGCCGACGCCGCGCGCGACCGCCGCTACTCCCTGCAGGCGATGGAATTGAAGAAGCTCAAGGACGACATCGACGAGCGCATCAGGCGGCTCGAAGAGAAGCGGCGCGAATACGAGGACTGGATGAAGCGGCGCGAGACCTTCCTCGCCAAGGCGCAGGAGGACGTCGTGAAGATCTACGCCACGATGAAGCCGGACGCCGCCGCCGAGCGGCTTGCCGAACTCGACGCGCGCCTGGCGGCCGGCATCCTGATGAAGCTCGATTCGCGCAAGGCGGGCGTCATCATGAACGAGATGAACAGCAAGGCAGCCGCGACGCTCACCGCCATCATGGCGAGCGCCGCCCGCCGGGAAGATCCCTCATGATGACACGATTGTCCGTCCTCGGCGCCGTCGTTCTGCTTGCCGGCTGCGCCAACAATATGAAAGAACTCGGGCGGGAGCCCGCGCTGTCGCCGGTCGGCGCCGGCGTCGCGGTGGCGCCGCAGTCGGCCTACAGCTACGCCAAGCCCGCGCCGCCGCCGGCCAAGCGTTTTTCCTTGTGGAACGACAGGCAGAGCCGCTTCTTCACCGATCCGCGGGCGATCGACGTCGGCGACGTCCTGACGGTCAACATCCGCATCAACGACCGCGCCCGTTTCAAGAACGAGTCCGACCGCAGCCGCAGGGCCGAGCGATCCATGGACATCGGACTGGCCGGCGACTGGAACGGCGTCAGCGGCGCGGTCGCCGGGACGGGAAGCGTCGAATCCACCACGTCCACGGACAGCACCGGCGCTACCGCGCGCTCGGAGGACATGGTGCTCAACGTCGCCGCCGTGGTGACCGACGTCATGCCGAACGGCAACCTGCTCATCCGCGGCTCGCAGGAGGTCAGGGTCAACGCCGAGCTCAGGGTGCTCACCATCGCCGGCATCGTGCGGCCGAAGGACATCGGGCCGGAGAACACCATCTCCTACGAACGCATCGCCGAGGCCCGCATCTCCTATGGCGGCCGTGGCCGCCTGACGGAAGTGCAGCAGCCGGCCTGGGGTCAGCAGGTCGCCGACCAGATCCTGCCCTTCTGACGGGAACGACGATGGCGGTCATCGAACAGAGTCCGGCACCGGCCAAGGGTCCATCCCTGGTGGCGCAGCTTGGCGCCCTGCTGCTGATGACCGCGACGGCGATCGGCGGCGGCTGGTTCGCCGGCGACTATCTCGGTGCCACGACCACTCACGAGGAGACGGCCGGCGCTCCCGCCGCACCGCATGCGGACGCGGAAGGCGCTGACGACAAGGGCGTGCCGGCAAGGCCAGTGCTGATGCCGCTTGCACCCATGACCACCAACCTCGCCGCGCCGAGCAGCGTATGGGTCCAGATGGAGCTGGCGCTCGTCGTCGATGCGCCGCAGCCGCCGCCGGAAGTCATCGAGGCGATCCACCAGGACCTGTTCGCCTACATGCGCACGCTGAAGATGCACCAGGTCGAGGGCGCCAGCGGCTACCAGCACCTGAAGGCCGACCTCGAGGAACGCGCCCGCATCCGCAGCGACGGGCAGGTCCGGCAGATCCTGATCCGCACCCTGTTGTTCGAATGACCCGTCTGTTCTGGATATTCGCGGCGCTCGCCGCCTCGACCGGCGCGGCCGGCGCGCAGCAGCTCGACCTCGGCGCCATCGGCCAGGCCGACGGCACCACGATCGGCTACATCATCCAGATGTTCGGGCTGATCACCGTGCTGTCGGTGGCGCCCGGCCTGCTGATCATGGTCACCAGCTTCACCCGCTTCGTGATCGCCTTTTCCATCCTGCGCGCCGGCATCGGGCTGCAGACGACGCCGGCCAACCTGATCCTGATCAGCCTGTCGCTGTTCATGACCTTCTATGTGATGGCCCCGACCTTCGACCAGGCGTGGAACAACGGCGTCCGGCCGCTGATGAACAACGAGATCGACGAGACGGTGGCGTTCGAACGCATCTCGTCGCCCTTCCGCGACTTCATGGTGCGCAACGTCCGCGACAAGGACCTCGACCTGTTCGCCGACCTGGCGCGCGAGCGCGGCCAGACGGTCGACGTCGAGAACATCGACCTGCGCGTGCTCATCCCCGCCTTCATGATCTCGGAGATCCGGCGCGGCTTCGAGATCGGTTTCCTGATCGTGCTGCCGTTCCTGGTGATCGATCTGATCGTCGCCACCATCACCATGGCCATGGGCATGATGATGCTGCCGCCGACCGTGATATCGCTGCCCTTCAAGCTGCTGTTCTTCGTGCTGATCGACGGCTGGAACCTCCTGGTCGGCAGCCTGGTCCGATCCTTCACCTGACGTTAACCATTTACCGCGCGTTTACCGTCCGGCTTACGCGTTTGGTAGGGACTCCCTGCCATCGTCCCTCCGGGATGGCGGGGTGATCTTTCTTCTTTGGTCATGGGCATGATGCCGCACCGTCATACCGGTCGACCCCGGTATGCAAGTTCAGTGCTGTGTACGAGTAAGGTAAACCTTCATGTCCAGTATCAATACCAACGTCTCGGCGATGACCGCGCTGCAGACGCTCAACGCGACCAACAAGAACCTCCAGGCCACCCAGGGCCGCATCTCGACCGGCCTGCGCGTCGCAGAAGCTTCGGACAACGCCGCCTACTGGTCGATCGCCACCACCATGCGCTCCGACAACAAGGCGCTGTCCACAGTCCAGGACGCGCTCGGTCTCGGCGCCTCCAAGATCGACACCGCCTACACCGGCATGAACAAGTCGATCGAGCTGGTCAACGACATCAAGACCAAGCTGGTCGCTGCCAACGGCGCCTCGGACGCCGACAAGGAGAAGTACGACACCGAGATCAAGGCGCTGCAGGGCCAGCTCAAGAGCTACGCCGATTCCGCGACCTTCTCGGGCGCCAACTGGCTGTCGACCGACACGACCTCCGGCCACGCCGCCGCCGGCACCTTCGACGACGTCAAGATCGTGGCCTCCTTCAACCGCAACGCATCCGGCGCGGCGTCGATCTCGACCATCGACGTCAAGGTGCAGGACATCAAGCTCTATGACGCCGGCTCGACCGACGGCACCACCGACGGCATCCTCGACGCCGTTCGTCTCGGCACCACCGGCGCCCGCCAGGCGGCGGCCTCGGCGCCGACCGCCGGCACCGACGCCGCCACCGACACCTACACGGTCTCGACCCTGTCGGTGAAGGATTTCAGCGACGCGCAGATCACCAAGATGCTGACGGTGGTCGAGGCGGCGCTGAAGGAGATGACGACGGCGGCCACCAATCTCGGCGCCGCCAAGACCCGCGTCGACCTGCAGAAGACCTTCACCGCCAGCCTGATGGACTCCATCGACCGCGGCATCGGCCAGCTCGTCGACGCCGACATGAACAAGGAATCGACCAGGCTCCAGGCGCTTCAGGTGCAGCAGCAGCTCGGCATCCAGGCGCTGTCGATCGCCAACGGCAACTCGCAGACCATCCTGTCGCTGTTCCGTTAAACCGAACCGCTCAGGCAACATGAGCGGGGCCGCGCTTCCGGGCGCGGCCTTTCTCTTTTGGCGGGTTTCATCGCGTCCGCGGAATAGCCTGCGGATGAGCGCGGCTGACGGTCCTTCTCCGGCTGGCACGGTGACCAAAAATTAACCATACCGGTTAGGACTTTGGTAGCCATCGCCCATCATAGTTAACGTCAGAATGGCGGATTGATCTCCACGAAACGATCATTGGCATGATGCCGCACCGTCATACCGGTCGAGCCGGTATGCAAGTTCAGTATTGCCTACGAACAGGTGAGTCCTCATGTCCAGCATCAACACCAACGTCTCGGCGATGACCGCGCTGCAGACGCTCAGCGCGACCAACAAGAACCTCCAGACCACCCAGGCCCGCATCGCCACCGGCCTGCGCGTATCCGAGGCGGCCGACAACGCCGCCTACTGGTCGATCGCCACCACCATGCGCTCCGACAACAAGGCGCTGTCCACCGTCCAGGATGCGCTCGGTCTCGGCGCCTCCAAGATCGACACCACCTACACCGGCATGAACAAGGCGATCGAGCTGGTCAACGACATCAAGACCAAACTGGTCGCCGCCAACGGCGCCTCGGATGCCGACAAGGAGAAGTACGACACCGAGATCAAGTCGCTGCAGGGCCAGCTCAAGAGCTACGCCGACTCCGCGACCTTCTCCGGCGCCAACTGGCTGTCGGTCGACACCACCTCCGGCCATGCCGCCGCCGGCACTTTCGACGACGTCAAGATCGTCGCGTCCTTCAACCGCAATGCATCCGGCGCGGCCGCGATCTCGACCATCGACGTCAAGGTGCAGGACATCAAGCTCTATGACGCCGGCTCGACCGACGGCACCACCGACGGCATCCTCGACGCCGTTCGTCTCGGCACCACCGGCGCCCGCCAGGCGGCGGCCTCGGCGCCGACCGCCGGCACCGACGCCGCCACCGACACCTACACGGTCTCGACCCTGTCGGTGAAGGATTTCAGCGACGCGCAGATCACCAAGATGCTGACGGTGGTCGAGGCGGCGCTGAAGGAGATGACGACGGCGGCCACCAATCTCGGCGCCGCCAAGACCCGCGTCGACCTGCAGAAGACCTTCACCGCCAGCCTGATGGACTCCATCGACCGCGGCATCGGCCAGCTCGTCGACGCCGACATGAACCGGGAATCGACCAGGCTGCAGGCGCTTCAGGTGCAGCAGCAGCTCGGCATTCAGGCGCTGTCGATCGCCAACGGCAACTCGCAGACCATCCTGTCGCTGTTCCGCGGCTGACGCTCTTCCAAAACGCCGAACCATCGGCTGGCCGCGCTCCTCCGGAGCGCGGCCTTTTCGTTTTCCGCCTCCCCCAGCCGGCTGGCCCGGCGTCTTAACACCGTATTAACCATGTTCGCATTAATCATGGTTAATCGAACCTTACGGCCGTCCGGCACATACGCTAACATGCTGATTCGGATGGCTGTTTAAATGGGGTGGCTTTCGTGACGAGCATCATGACCAACGCTTCGGCGCTGACGGCGCTGCAGAGCCTGAATGCGACCAACAAGACGCTCGAGACCATCCAGGCGCGCATCTCGACGGGCTTCCGCGTCGCCGAGGCCGCCGACAACGCCGCCTACTGGTCGATCGCCACGACGATGCGCTCGGACAACAACGCCATGTCGACCGTGCAGGATGCGCTGGGCCTCGGCGCCTCCAAGGTGGATACCGCCTACACGGCCATGAACAAGGCGATCGATCTCGTCAACGACATCAAGGTCAAGATCGTCGCGGCCACCGGCGCGACGGCCGCCGACAAGGAGAAGCTGCAGACCGAGATCGGCGTGCTGCAGGGCCAGCTCAAGAGCTACGCCGACGCCGCGACCTTCTCCGGCGCCAACTGGCTGTCGGTGAACGCCACCGTGGCCGGCGGTCATTCGGCGGCCGGCGTCCACAGCGACGCGCAGATCGTGTCCGCCTTCAACCGCGACGCCTCCGGCAACGTGACGCTCGGAACCATCAAGATCCAGGTCCAGAACATCAAGCTCTACGATGCCGGCGCCACCAGCAACGTCAACAAGGGCATCCTCGAAGGCCTCCGTCTCGGCACCACCGGGGTGCGCGCCAACACCGCCACGGCGGCCGCGGCGGGTACGATAAACGCCAATGACGGCTACTCCGTCTCGACCCTGACCGTCGTCGGCTTCACCGACACGCAGGTCACCCAGATGATCAAGGTGGCCGACAAGACACTCGCCGAGATGCAGGACGCGGCCGTCATCCTCGGCGCCGCCAAGAAACAGATCGACCAGCAGAAATCCTTCACCACCAGCCTGATGGATTCGATCGAGCGCGGCGTCGGCCAGCTCGTCGATGCCGACATGAACAAGGAATCGACCAGGCTCCAGGCCCTCCAGGTGCAGCAGCAGCTCGGCATCCAGGCGCTGTCGATCGCCAACTCCAACGCCCAGCGCGTGCTGTCGCTCTTCCAGCAGTAGCGGCGATCGGCCGCCACGCGGTCACATTTCGTCTTTGCAAGGCCGCCTCGGGCTCCCGACGCGGCCTTTTCATTTTCGCACAAGCTTCGGCAGATAGCCTCCAGCGAAAGCCGTGTGGAGCCCTTGATCCGTGCCGGAGCAAATCCAGAAGATCGTCGTCAACCTGCAGGAGTTCGGCCCGCGCCGCCTCGCCATCATGGCGGGCGTCACCGTCCTCATCATGGCCGTCCTCGGCGTCGCCTCCGTCTACCTCAACCGGCCCGCCTACGAGACGCTCTATGTCGGCCTCGAGCGCTCCGACGTGAACCAGATCGGGCTGGTGCTCGGCGAGGCCGGCATCGGCTTCGACGTCGCCTCGGACGGCACCACCGTGCTCGTGCCGGCGGGCCGGACGGCGGCGGCACGCATGCTGCTCGCCGAAAAGGGCCTGCCGACCAGTGCCAATGCCGGCTACGAGCTGTTCGACAATGTCGGCTCTCTCGGCCTCACCTCCTTCATGCAGCAGGTGACGCGCGTGCGCGCCCTGGAGGGCGAGATCGCCCGCACCATCCAGTCGATCAGCGGCATCAAGGCGGCACGCGTCCACATCGTCATGTCGGAACGCGCCAGCTTCCGCCGCGACGAGCAGCAGCCCTCCGCCTCCGTGGTCATCCGCGCCACCGACCTGATCGCCTCGCGCAGCGCCGGCGCCATCCGCCATCTGGTGGCCGCGGCCGTGCCGGGACTGGGCGTCGACAAGGTCACCGTGCTCGACTCCAGCGGCACGCTGCTCGCCGTCGGCGACGATCCGACGAATTCCAGCGTCAGCCGCTCGATGGGGGTGGCACGCGACATCGAGATGCAGGTCGAGGAGAACATCCGCCGGGCGCTCGCTCCCTATCTCGGCCCCGACAACTTCCGCGCCAGCGTCAAGGCCGACGTCAACACCGACCTGCGCCAGTCCGAGGAGACGATCTTCGATCCGGAGTCGCGGGTCGAGCGCTCGGTCCAGGTCGTGCGCTCGAACGAGAACACCAGCCAGCAATCCGCCGCGGCGCCGGCCTCGGTCGACCAGAACCTGCCAGAGACCGAGGCGCCGACGACCCAGGGCCCGCAGTCCTCGGGACAGAGCGAGCGCCGGGAAGAGACCACCAACTACGAGATGAACTCCAAGCGCATCTCGACCACCAGCAACGGCTACACGCTGACCAGGCTGTCGATCGCCGTCGTCGTCAACCAGCAGCGGCTGGCCGCCGTCCTCGGCGAAGGCGCCACGCCGGAGCGGATCGGCGCGCGCATAGCCGAGATCGAGAAGCTGGTGGCCTCCGCCGCCGGCGTCGAGGACGCGCGCGGCGACAGGCTGAACGTCTCGGCCGTCGAATTCATCGACGGGCTGGACGGCAGCGAGATCGCCATGCCGGGCCTTCTCGACAAGGCGGGCCAGCATGTCGGCACGCTGATCAACGCCGCGGCCTTCATCGTCGTGGTTTTCCTGCTCGCCTTCTTCGGCCTGCGCCCGATGATCTCGGCGCTGCAGAAGTCCGGAGCGGCAGCCGCAATCGCCGGCCCGTCCTTCGAGGAGGTGCAGCGATCGCTTCCCAATCCCGAGCAGGGAGAGGCCGTCGCGGCACTGCCCGGCCGCGGCGGCGGGTCGACGCCGCTCGACGACCTGCGCCAGAAGCTGAAGCCCGCGCCGCAGGAGCGGCTGGCCCGCATGGTCGATCTCAATGAGGAGCGCACGGCCCTCATCCTGCGCAAATGGGCCAACCCGGAAGCGGCGGGCTGATGGCGGCGCTGAGGCTCATAGACGCGCTGCCGGACTTCGGCGCGCCGGTCCACGCCGAACGCGAGGCACGCACGCCCGATACGGTGCACAGGCCCGCCTCGCCGCCGCAGCCTCCGGCTGTCGACATCGAGGGGATGATCCGCGCCGCGGTGGCGCGCGCGGAGGAGGCACTGGCGGCGCGGCTTGCCGCCGAGCACGAGGCGGCCCTGCAGGCGGAACGCAAGCGTTACGCCGAAGAGCTTCAGGCTCTGGCAAGATCCTTCGGGGACGAAGCCGGTGCAACCATCGCCGCCAGGCTCGCCGAGATCGAGCGCGGCGTCGGCGAGCACGTCTCGGCGGCGGTCGCCCGTCTGCTCGGCGGCATCCTCAGCGGCGACCTCCAGCGCCGATCGCTCGACAGCCTCGCCAAGGCGATCGCGGCGGCGGTCGACGACGCGGATGCGGTGCGCATCGAGGTGCGCGGCCCGCAGTCGCTGTTCTCCGGCCTGAGCACGGCACTCGCCGGCCATGCCGCCAGCCTCCACCACGTCGAGGCCGACGGCTTCGACCTTTCCGTCACCATCGACGGCACCGTCTTCGAAACCCGCCTGTCCGAGTGGTCGGCGATCCTGTCGGAGGTGCTGTCGTGAGCGCCGGCGAACCCAATCGCGAGATCGTCATCGTGCGCCGTGCGCATGGCGACCATGACGACGATCACCACGGCGGCGTCTGGAAGATCGCCTTCGCCGACTTCATGACGGCGATGATGTGCTTCTTCCTGGTCATGTGGCTGATCAACGCCTCGAACGAGCAGACCAAGGCAGCGGTCGCCAGCTACTTCAATCCTGTCAAGCTGGTCGACCGCAACGCCACCCGCAAGAGCCTGGAGGAGGTCGGCGAAGGTTCGGAGCAGACGGCGCCCGAGACGGAGAAGCCGGAGACCAAGGGCGGCGCCGCGAAGTCCGGCCCGTCCTCCAACGAGGGCACCGTCGACAGTTCCGATATCAAGAAGGAGGCGGACGAGAAACTCTTCGCCGATCCCTATGCGGTGCTGGCGGAGATCGCTTCGGACACCGGCATCAAGCAGAACATCAGCGACAAGGGCGACGGCGGCGCGCAGCTTGCCGGCCCGGCCACCGGCGCTTCCGGCGGCGAAGCCTATCGCGACCCCTTCGCGCCGGATTTCTGGTCGCAGCAGGTGGCCCTGCCGAGCGAGGCCGAGGCGAGCGCCGAGCCGGAGCGGACGGTCGAAGGCGGCACCGGAGAAAGCGCCGGCGACGGCCTGAGCGAGGCAGGAGCGGCAGACGCGCAGCCGCATTCGCCCGCTACGCCCGAGCAGGCTGAACAAGCCAAGGCCGAAGGGCGGGAAAAGACCGACAAGCCCGAACTGCCGCCGGCTCCCACGGCGGAGGCGCGCGCGACCGCCGACCGCATCCGCCAGGAGCTCGCCCGGGCGCTGCTGCCGGGCGACAAGATGAAGGACGGCATCACGGTGGTGGCGACCGACAAGGGTGTGCAGGTGTCGGTCACCGACCAGCTCGATTTCGGCATGTTCGAGATCGGCTCGGCGATGCCGCGCCGCGAGCTCGTGCTCGCCATGGAGAAGATCGGCAAGGCGATCGGCAACCAGGCCGGCCGGGTGACCATCGCTGGCCATACCGACGCCCGCCCCTACAGGGGAAGCGGCTACGACAACTGGCGGCTGTCCACCGCGCGCGCCCATTCGGCCTATTACATGCTTGTGCGCGCCGGCCTCGACGAGAAGCGCATCACCGAGGTGGCCGGCTTCGCCGACCGCAAGCCGAAGGACCCGTCCACACCGCTCGCCGCCGCCAACCGCCGCATCGAGATCCTGCTCGAGATCGGCGGATGAAGGCGGCGCCGGCTTTCGCGGCAGCGCTGCTCGCCGCCGCGCATCTGGCAGGCGCCGCCGGCGCAGCCCCGGCGGGCGAGCTCGAGCCATACCAGATGGTGCGTTCGCTCCAGCACGTGCAGGACCGCGTCGCGACCGGCGACCATGCGGCGCTGCCGATCCAGCGCCGCCTGCTCGAGATGATCGACCGGCGCCTGCGCACGGCGAGCGCGGCCGAACTGATGCAGCCCGTCAACGTCCAGGCCATGCTGATCTACGCGATGAGCGGCGGCAATCCGGCGACGTTGCAGTCCATCCTGGAGCGGCTGCATCTCGGCGAGCGGGACGGCCGCATCGCTGCCGGCATCATCGGCTATCTCAACGGCGGCACCCGCTCGGCCGCAGCGGCGCTGAAGCCGATCGAGCCGATGCGCGAACCGGCCGAGATCGGCGCCTTCCTGGCGCTGCTGAAGGGCTCGCTGACGTCGCTGGAGGATCCGCGCAGCGCCCTCGGGCTGTTCGACCAGGCACGGCTGCTGTCTCCGGGCACGCTGGTCGAAGAGGCGGCGCTGCGCCGTTCCGTCGCCCTGGCGGCGACAACGGGAGACTCCGGCCGGTTCGTCCAGGCCGCCGGCCAATATGTGCGCGGCTATATCCGCTCCCCCTATGCCAGCCAGTTCGCCGATGCCTTCGTCTCGGGCGTCGTCACGCTGCACGACACCGTCGATCTCGACGCGGTCGAGGCCGTGGCGGCGTTCATGAATCCGGAACAGCGCAAGGTGGTCTATCTCAGGATCGCGCGCCGCGCCGCCATCGACGGGCTGGTGGAGCTTTCCAACTTCGCCGCCGCCAAAGCGGCCGCCATCGACGTGCCCACCGAGGAGCCTCAGGACCCGCGCCTGCTCCTCTATTCGAGCCTCACCGGTGTAGCCAGCGAGCCGGCCGAAACCATCAGGGCGAGGCTTGCCGGCATAGATCGCGGCAAGCTTTCCGATGGAGACCGCAAGCTCCTGGAAGCCGTGCTTGCCGTCAGCGACGAGATCGTCGGCAAGCCGGCGCCGCAAAAGCCCGCGGCAACGAAAGCGGCCAAGCCGCCAGCCGCCGAGGGAACGGCTCAGATATCCGCACCGGCGGAGCTCGCCGAACCGGACCCCGACATACCGGTTGCGGCCGCCGTGGCGGACGAGGAGCCCGCGATGCCGCCCGTCTCCGATATGCCGCGCGCTGTCGAAGCGCCCACACCTGCACCGGCACCGACAATGGCGGCCGAAGCACCGGCGACCGCGGTCGCACCGGAAGAACCAGCCGATCCGACCCTTGCCGAAGGACGCAAGAGATTGGCGGAGATCGATGCCTTGCTGGCGGGAGCCACGGATTGAGAACGACGGAAACGCTCGACGCCAGCTTGCCGAAGCCGAGGCAGGCGCATCGCCCCGCTGCTCCCGGACGCGGCGACGTTTTTCGCGTCCTTCTGGAAGCAGGCGACGCGGCCAAGCCCGAGCCCCGCAAGGCCGCCCGCGCGGATGGCGAGCCGCCACCGGCGGCAGGCTCCGGTCGGCAGGAAAATACCCCGCTGGAGCGGCGTGTCGCTCGCAGGGACCGTGCCGACGGGTCCGAGCCGCAGGACAGAACCCTGCCGCGAGACGACTTGACGACTGGCTGGCCGATGCCGGCCATGTCCGCGACTCCGCCTTCAAGCCAAAATGTCGGCGTCTTGGCGGACGGTATCGATCAGCCACGGCAGTCGACCGATTTGCGGGACGAAGCAGGCCCAGCCGAGCCGTCAGCCGCCGAAGAAGGGAGTTCGGCATCGCCAAGGCCGGAAACGGGTGACACCGCTATCCAGCAACGGCAGGGCGACGAGACCGTGGCGGGTGGTCCGGCGGACACGCCGAGGCGAACCGCAGCTCGGCCGTCCGACAACGGCGAAACGCAGTCCCGGCAGGATTTGGAGCAATCCGGCAAAACCGCACCCAAGGACGTTCCTCCGATCGCGACGGCGGTCCAGGCTATCGCCGCCTCGACGGCAACCTCCGCCACCGCGATACCGGCGGATGCCACCGCCGCAGGCGCGGGGCATGTCAGGACGACCGCCACGCGCGCCACCGAACCGCAATCGGGCGGCGACAGCGCCCCGGAACACAGGAAGAGTCTGGAACGGACCGGAAGCCTGCCGACCGAATCTCGTCGGGAAATCCTGCTCGTCGAGGTGTCCGCCAGTCACAACAGCACTACCGCCGACGGCGAGCCGGGTCAGCCATCCGCCGTTCCCGCCCCGGCACGATCCCAGCCGGGCCGGGCGACCTTCGCCGCCGAACTGACCGCAGCCGCCGCGAACTATACCCTGCCCGCCTCCAGGGAACACGGTTCCGACGTCTCCCCCGCTCCGTCATTGCAGTGGTCGCCGGTGGCCATGCTCGCCGGGCGACCGCCGCAGGCCACGTCTCCGGCATCCCTGGTGGCTTCCATTCTCGCTGCCGAGCCAAGTTGGCAGTCCGCGGCTGTTGCGTCCGCGACACAGTCACAGGCCGTTCACGCTTATGTGTCGCCGAGAGTGCTGCAGATACAGCTCAATCCGAGCCGTCTTGGCGTCGTGACGGCCACCCTGCGCCTATCCGGAGCACAACTGACGATCGAGCTGGCCGCCTCCAGCGCCGAAGCGCGCGAGCATCTCAAGGGCGAGGAACACGTCATCGAGAAGGCTATCAGAGCCTTGGGCTACGACGTCGGCCAGGTTTCCGTAATACAATCTTCAGTTGTGATCGCCACGCATTCCCGGACGGACATCCCCGTGTCGTCCGGGCCAGCGCGCGACCAGCCGTCGACCGATGCAGGCCCGTCGTCGGGTAGCGGCGGGCAATCGAACTCCCGGCAAGGAGGAGACCATGGAGCGGAGCGTTCCGGCCAGGCTGGCGGCAAGCTTGCGGCCGATCCTGGCGGCGGCCGCGGTCTTTACATCTAGCGCCTGCCTTCCCGCCGCCGCCGCTCCGGCCAATGCCTGCGAACCCGAGATCCTGCGGGCGGCGGACCGCTACGGCGTGCCGGTCGGCATCCTCTATGCCGTCGGCCTCACCGAGACCGGCAACAAGGGCAGCCTTCAACCCAACGCATTGAACATAGAAGGAAAAGCCGTCTTTCCCGGCAGCCGCGAACAGGCCGTCGCCGCCGTGGAGGAAGCACGCCGGGGCGGCGCGAAACTCATCGATCTCGGCTGCATGCAGATCAATCATCACTATCATTCGCAGCACTTCGCCGGCACCCGCGACATGCTCGATCCGCGCAAGAACGTCGACTACGCCGCGCGCTTCCTGGTCAGCCTTCATGCGCGCCATCGGACCTGGTCTATGGCCGTCGCCCGCTATCATGCCGGCCCCGACAACGACCCCGCGCAGAAGCGCTATGTCTGTCGGGTCATCGCCAACATGGTCGCCACCGGCTTCGGAAAGTGGACGCCGAACGCCCGGACATTCTGCAACTAGTAGTAGTTCATACTGGCCGACATGTCGCGCCGACCCTGACGTCGCGGACTGCCGGCCACCACCGCGGCCGCCATCCTCTCTCCCGCAACCCTCGACCGCAGGGTACAACTTTCGCGCGTTCCGACTCCCAAGAAACCATCCACAAGAAATCATGGTTTTTCGGGCGACGCCGTCGCGTTTACCCCTCGTTCACCAGTTCACTACGAATGATTCGGAGGCGGGCCGATGATCGTGATCGTGGACGAGCGGAAGCTCGTCACTGAGGGCTATTCTTCGCTGTTCTACCGCGAAGGCGTTGCCACAACGGGGTTCAGATCGAGCGAGTTCGGGGAATGGGTCTCCAGCGCCGCGGATGAGGATCTGAGGTCGGTACGGGCCGTCCTCATCGGCGATTGCGGACAACCGGTGTCGCCGCGATCGATCCGCGACCGCACCCGCGCGCCGGTGATCGCGCTCAGCGATCAGCATTCGCTGGAGAACACGCTGCGGCTCTTCGAGTCGGGTGTCGACGACGTGGTCCGCAAGCCGGTCCATATCCGCGAGATCCTGGCGCGCATCGCCGCCATCCGCCGCCGCGCCGAGGACGAGAAGGAGCCGGAAGTGGCCGGCCGCATGCGCATCTTCATGGATGGGCGCGATCCCGAGATCGACGGCGAGCCCCTGCCGCTGCCGCGCCGCGAACGGCGCATCCTCGAATACCTGGCCTCCAACAACGGCCGCCGGGTCACCAAGACGCAGGTGTTCAACGCCATTTACGGGCTGTTCGACAACGACGTCGAGGAGAACGTCGTGGAGAGCCACATCAGCAAGCTGCGCAAGAAGCTGCGCGAGAGGCTCGGCTTCGATCCGATCGATTCCAAGCGCTTCCTCGGCTACCGGCTGGTCGCCTGACGGCATCGGCCCGGGCCGCGCCGACAGCCTCGCGCAAGACAGCGCGGTTAGCCTCTGTCGAAGCCTGAATCTTGAGGAGACCTTCCGATGAGCCTCTACGGAATGATGCGGACCGGCGTGTCGGGAATGAACGCGCAGGCCAACCGCCTCTCCTCGGTAGCCGACAACATCGCCAATGCCAACACCACCGGCTACAAGCGTTCGAGCACGGAATTCTCGTCGCTGGTCATCCCCTCGGCCGGCGGCAACTACGCCTCCGGCGGCGTGACCACGGTCGTGCGCAACGCCGTCTCGCAGCAGGGGGATCTGCGCTTCACCAATTCGGGAACCGACCTTGCCATCAACGGCAACGGCTTCTTCATCGTCCAGGACGACTCGGGCCAATCCTTCATGACGCGGGCCGGCGCCTTCACCCCGGACGACCAGGGCCGGCTGGTCAATGCGGCCGGCTTCGTCCTGATGGGCTACAGCTACGCCAACGGCACGCCGAGCGCCAACGCCAACGGGTTCGGCGGCCTCGAGCCGGTGAACGTAAAGCTCAACGAGATCACGGCGAGCCCCAGCCGCACCGGCATCTTCAGCGCCACCCTGCCGGCCAGCGCCGACATCGTCGATCCGGACGACCTGCCCTCGGAGAATGGCAGCGGCGCGAAACATACCGCGAAGTCCTCGCTGCTCGCCTATGACAATCTCGGGCGGGAGGTGCTGCTCGACGTCTACAGCACCAGGACCGGCGAGAACACATGGGAGGTCGCCATCTACAACCAGGCGGATGCCGCGGCGAACACCTCGTTCCCTTACGGCCAGCCGGCTCTGGCGACACAGACGCTCACCTTCGACGGCACCACCGGCAAGCTGACAGGCACCAGCCAGACGAGCATCACGCTCGACGTTCCCGGTGGCGCCAGCCTCGCCATCGACCTGTCGGGCATGAAGCAGCTCGGCCAGCAGTACTCGGTCAGCACCGCGAAGCTCGACGGCTCGGCGCCGAGCGCGATCGACACGGTGCAGATCGGCAACGACGGCATCGTCTACGCCCAGTACGGCGACGGCTCGATCAAGCAGCTCTACCGCATCCCCGTGGCGACGGTGCAGAGTCCGGACCAGTTGCAGGTTCTCGCCGGCAACGTGTTCGCCGAAAGCCCGCTCTCCGGCACGCCGGAAGTCGGTTTCCCCGGCGAGAGCTCGCGCGGCTCGATCGTTTCGGGCGCGCTCGAAAGCTCGAACGTCGACATCGCCGAGGAGCTGACCAACATGATCGAGTCGCAGCGCAGCTACACCGCGAATTCCAAGGTGTTCCAGACGGGCGCCGATCTGATGGACGTTCTCGTCAATCTCAAGAGGTAAGGCCGGCCGCGAGGGGCGTCGCCGCGAACGCCGCTCCGGTCGCCTGAAAGTCAGCAGGTATGTCGCTTTCCACCGCCCTCAACATCGCCCAATCCTCCCTGCTCAACACCGGGCGCCAGACGAGCGTCGTTTCGCGGAACATCCAGGAGCAGAACAATCCGGACTACACGCGCCGCGTGGCGACGCTTTCCAGCCTCGCCCCCGGATCGCGCGTCGACGTCCAGCGCGCCACCAACGAGCAGCTGTTCAAGCAGAACCTTGCCGCCCTGTCGGCATGGAGCGCCCAGGGCACGCTCTATGACGGGCTCGAGCGCCTCGAGATCGCGATCAACGGGGTCGACAACGGCTCCTCCGCGGCGACCGTCCTGGGCAAGTTCCAGGAAGCGCTGCAGACCTACTCGGCCTCGCCGTCCAACCGCAGCATCGGCGAGAACGCTGTCGACGCCGCACGGCAGGTCGTGCGCACGCTGAATGCCGGCACCGCTTCGATCCAGGCTTTCCGGGTCGACGTCGACGGCGAGATCGCCGGCGCGGTGAACGAGCTGAACGGATTGCTGACGCAGTTCAAGGAAGCCAACGACACGGTGGTCATCGGCACGCGCGCCGGGCGCGACGTGGCCGACGCCCTCGACCGGCGCGATGCGCTGCTGAAGAAGATTTCCGACTACGTGCCGCTCTCCACCCTGTCGCGCAACGACAACGACATGGTGCTGATGACCAGGGACGGCGCGACCCTGTTCGAGAAGGTGCCGCGCACCGTCTCCTTCGAGCCGGCCACCTCCTACGGCGCCGGTTCGGCCGGAAACCCGGTCTATATCGACGGCGTGCCGATCAACCTCGGCGCCGGCGGTAACACCGACGCGTCCGGCAAGATCGCCGGCCTCGTCCAGTTGCGCGACGGCGTGGCGCCGCTGATGCAGGCCCAGCTCGACGAGATGGCGCGCGGCCTGATCACCGCCTTCGCCGAGACCGGAACGGGCGTGCCGGCCGCCGCCGGCCTGTTCACCTGGTCCGGAGCCCCCGCCGTCCCGGCCGAAGGAACGCTGGTCGACGGGCTCGCAGGCGCGATCCGCATCAACGCGGCCTTCGATTCCAGCGCCGGCGGCAATCCGGAACTGCTGCGCGACGGCGGCGCCAACGGCGCGGCTTATGTCGTCAACACCTCCGGCGGCGCCGGCTACGCCGACCTGCTGATCGACTATGGCGACCGCATGGACCGGCCGATGCAGTTCGACAGCGCCGCCGGGCTGGCGACGACGCTTAGCCTCAGCAGTTTCTCGACCGCCGCGGTCGGCTGGTTCCAGGCCGTCCGGCAGGACGCCTCGGCAGCAGCCGAGCAGAAGGAGGCGCTGGCCGTCCGCACGCGTGAAGCCCTCTCCAACGCCACCGCCGTCGACGTCAACACCGAAATGGCGCTGCTGCTCGAGCTGGAGCATTCCTTCGATGCCTCCGCCCGGCTGATGAAGGTGATCGACGACATGCTGGCCTCGCTCCTTGCGGCGGTGAGATAGCCATGAAGACGACCTCCGTCTCCACCGCCGCCCTTTCTCAGTCCCTACGCTTCTCGCTGGTCCGGGCCCAGATGGAACTCACCAGGGCGCAGAAGGAACTGCAGACCGGCAAGGTCGCCGACACCGGGCTTGCCCTCGGCGCGGGAACCGCCCGGACGGTATCGCTGACGCGCGACTTCGAACGCATGCAGGGCATCGTCGATTCCAACAGCCTGATCTCCGGCCGGCTGAAGATAACCCAGGATGCGCTGAAGCAGATCGCCGAGGCCTCCCAGACCTTCCTGTCGACGCTGACCACCAGCAGCTCGGGCGACGCGCTCGGCAATGTCACGCAGGCCAGCGCCCGGACAATGCTGGATCAGCTCACCGGCATCCTGAACACCAGCTACAATGGCGAGCACATCTTCGCCGGCACCAATACCGACGTGACGCCGATCGACGACTTCACCGCCCCGGGCTCGGGCGCCAAGGCCGCCTTCGACGCCGCCTTCCAGGCGCATTTCGGCTTCCCGAAAACCGATCCGGCCACGGCCTCGATCACCGCGGCCGAGATGGACGGCTTCCTCGCCAGCGCCGTGGAGCCGCAGTTTCTCGGCGGCGGCTGGGAGGCCAACTGGTCGTCAGCCACGGACCAGAAGATCGTCAGCCGGGTGACGCTGACCGAGACGACCGAGACCTCCGTGAGCGCCAACGACGTCGGCATGCGCAAGCTCGCCATGGCGGCCGCCACCATCACCGACCTGTTCGACGGCAATCTCGGGCCGGGCGCACGGCAGGCGCTGATCGACCGCGCCTTCACGCTCGTGTCGGAGGCGGTCGGCAGCATCGCCGACCTGCAGGCCACGACCGGCCTCATCGAGAAGCGCGTAAGCGACGCGACGGCGCGGCTGAACGTGCAGATCGACCTGTTCGAACGCCAGATCGGCAACCTGGTCAGCGTCGATCCCTATGAAGCCAAGACCCGCGTGGACGCCCTGCTCGGCCAGGTCGAGGTGTCCTACGCCCTGACGGCCCGCTTCCAGCAACTCAGCCTCCTGCGCTTCCTCAGCTAGGAACGGAACACGGACAGAAGATGTACCAATTCTCCTATGCCGACATACAGACCGACTCGGTCGCCGACGCGCGGGACCGGGAACGGCAGTTGCTGGACCGTTGCATCGTCCTGCTCGATGAGGCGCGCCAGGCCGGTTCCGATTCGATCAAGGCCATCGAGGCCCTGCATTTCACCAACCGCCTTTGGACGACCCTCGTCGAGGATCTCGGCAGCGCCGAGAACGCCCTTCCCAAGGACCTGCGCGCCAACCTCATCTCCATAGGCTTGTGGGTGCTGCGCGAGGCCGAGGAAGTGCGTCAGGGGCGCTCGGACAATTTCGACGGACTGATCGAGGTGTCGCAGATCATTCGGGACGGGATACGATGAAACCGACATTGAAGCTCTCGCTCAAGGCTAACGAGAAGATCTATCTGAACGGCGCGGTGATCCGCGCCGATCGCAAGGTGACGATCGAACTTCTCAACGACGTGCAGTTCCTGCTCGAAAGCCACGTGCTTCAGGTCTCGGAGGCCTCGACGCCGCTGCGCCAGCTCTACTTCATGGTGCAGGTCATGCTGATGGACCCTAGCGGTGCGCAGCAGGCCCGCGACATGTTCCGCAAGTCGCTGCCACTACTGATCGCCAGCTTCGACGATGCGCGCATCTCGTCCGCCCTCAAGCAGGTGGATGCGCTGGTCAGCGAAGGCTCGGTGTTCGAGGCGCTGAAGACGATCCGCTCGCTCTACGGCCTGGAAGCCGCCGCGATGGGAAACACCAACGACGTCGGGCAGCCCCTGCGGCTGGTCGCGGCGGGAGGTTGAGGCGATGGTCACGGCGGTCAACTCCGTTCAGCAGAACAGCACGACGACCACAACCGATTCGGCGTCGAAGACGGCGGTCGACTACCAGTCCTTCCTGCGGCTGCTCGTCGCCGAGATGAAGAACCAGGATCCGACCAATCCGATGGACTCCACCCAGTACGTGGCCCAGCTCGCCGCGTTCTCGCAGGTCGAGCAGTCCGTGCAGATCAACAACCGCCTCGACCAGTTGCTGCAGGCGTCCACGCTTGCCCAGGCCGACGCCCTGATCGGCAGGACCGTCACCTCCGCGGACGGCAAGACCAGCGGCGTCGTGCAGGAAGTGCGCCTGACCTCCAACGGCGCCGTCGCCGTGCTGGAAGGCGG
Source organism: Kumtagia sp. (assembly GCF_059502445.1). Classification (NCBI taxonomy): domain Bacteria; kingdom Pseudomonadati; phylum Pseudomonadota; class Alphaproteobacteria; order Hyphomicrobiales; family Phyllobacteriaceae; genus Kumtagia; species Kumtagia sp. Next base: position 26,073 of record NZ_JCACER010000012.1, on the reverse strand, counting down.
CAAGCAGGTCACCGTCGGCCCCGGCATCGTCATTTCGCAAGGTTCGTGAGCCGCACGCGTGAACGAGGCCGACGCGCTCGACATCGTCCAGTTCGCCATCTGGACCGTGCTGACGGCCTGCGGCCCGGCCGTCGGCGTCGCCATGGTCGTCGGCATGGGCATCGCGCTCGTCCAGGCGCTGACGCAGATCCAGGAGATCACGCTCACCTTCGTTCCCAAGATCGTCGCCATCCTGCTGGTGATCGCACTGACCGGGCCTTTCATCGGCGGCCAGATCTCGGCCTTCGCCAACGTGATCTTCGAGCGCATCGAGACGGGGTTCTGACGGGACCGCCCACCCTCGCACAAGCTTGACCGTCTAGCCTGATCCCGCCGGGCGATGCTCCGGCATCGGATCGAAGCGGAAGGCGGCATGGCAGTCACCGACACCCTGACGGCGGGCACGCCGGCGCGAAACAGCCGCGACATCTTCTTCGCGCTCGGCATCGTCGTCATCCTGGCGGTGCTGTTCCTGCCGATCCCGGCCTTCCTGATCGACATCGGCCTGGCCTTCTCGATCGCGCTGTCGGTGCTGATCCTGATGGTGGCATTGTGGATCCAGCGGCCGCTCGACTTCACGTCCTTCCCGACGATCCTGCTGATCGCCACCATGCTGCGGCTGTCGCTCAACATCGCGACCACCCGCATGATCCTGTCGCATGGCAGCGAAGGAACGCATGCGGCCGGCTACATCATCAGCGGCTTCTCGCAACTGGTCATGAGCGGCGACTTCGTCATCGGCCTGATCGTCTTCCTGATCCTGATCGTCGTCAATTTCATCGTCATCACCAAGGGCGCGACGCGCATCGCCGAGGTCGGCGCCCGCTTCACGCTGGACGCCATCCCGGGCAAGCAGATGTCGATCGACGCAGACCTCTCGGCCGGGGTCATCGACGACAAGACCGCGCAGTTGCGCCGCCGCGAGCTGGAAGAGGAAAGCTCCTTCTTCGGCTCCATGGACGGCGCCTCCAAATTCGTGCGCGGCGACGCCATCGCCGGCCTGATCATCACCGCCGTCAACATCGTCGGCGGCATCGCCATCGGCTATTTCCGTCACGACATGGGCATGGCGGAAGCGTCCGACGTGTTCATAAAACTGTCGGTCGGCGACGGCCTGGTCACCCAGATCCCGGCGCTCATCGTCTCGCTCGCCGCCGGCCTGCTGGTCTCCAAGGGCGGCACCCGCGGCTCGGCCGACCAGGCCGTGTTCGGCCAGCTCGGCGCCTATCCGCGCGCGCTCTATGTCGCCGCCGGCCTGCTGGTGCTGCTGGCGCTGATGCCCGGCCTGCCGATGTTCCCGTTCCTCTTCTTCGCCGTCGCGATGGCGGCCATCGGCTACCTCATCCCGCTCCGCCACAGGCGCCGGATGGAGGAAGAGGCGGCGATCGCGCAGCAGGAAACGGTCGCCAAGGAGGACGAGGAGAAGAACTCGGTCAAGGCCTCGCTGAGGACCGCCGAGATCGAGTTGCTGATCGGCAAGCAGCTCTCCACCAAGCTGCTGGTCTCGCACCAGGAGCTCGCCTTCCGCATGGCCAAGATGCGCAAGAAGTTCGCCTCGCAATACGGCTTCGTCGTTCCCGAGGTGAGGCTGACCGACGATCTGGCCCTGCAGAGCAAGAGCTACCAGATCAAGATCCACGGTACGGTCGTCGCCGAGCACCAGATGCGCGTCGGCGAGCTCATGGTGCTGCTGGGCAAGCGCGACGTGCCGGAAATCCCCGGCGAGGAGGTGCGCGAGCCGGCTTTCGGCATGCGCGCCTATTCGGTGCCGGAGATGTTCGCCGAGGATCTGAAGCGCGAGCAATACGCCTATGCCGACAACATGTCGGTGCTGCTCACACATCTCTCCGAGGTCATCCGCAACAACCTGCCGCAGCTTCTCTCCTACAAGGACATGAAGGCGCTGCTCGAGCGCCAGGACGCGGAATACAAGAAGCTCGCCGACGAGATCTGCACCTCGCACATCTCCTATCCCGGCCTGCAGGCGGTGCTGAAGCTGCTGCTCGCCGAGCGCGTGTCGATCCGCAACCTGCATCTGATCATCGAGGCGATCGCCGAGATCGCGCCGCATGTGCGCCGCACCGAGCAGATCGTCGAGCATGTGCGGGTGCGCATGGCCCAGCAGATCTGCGGCGACCTGTCGGAGGCCGGCGTGCTCAAGGTGCTGCGGCTCGGCAACCGCTGGGACCTCGCCTTCCACCAGGCCCTCAAGCGCGACGCCAAGGGCGAAATCCGCGAATTCGACATCGATCCGCGCCAGCTCGAGGAATTCGGCCAGGAGGCGACCAAGGCGATCCGCACCCATATGGAGGCCGGCGAGCGCTTCGCCATCGTCACCGCGCCGGACGCACGCCCCTATGTGCGCATGATCATCGAGCGCCTGTTCACCACGCTGCCCGTGCTCAGCCATGTCGAGATCGCCAAGGGGGTGGAGATCCGCATTCTCGGCACCATATCGTGAGCGGACTGACCGAAAGCGTCGTCGTCGCGGCGTTCCTCGCCTTCTGCCGTATCGGCGGCTGCTTCATGATCATGCCGGGCCTTTCCAGCGCGCGCGTGCCGATGCAGGTCAGGCTGTTCGTCGCGATCGCCGCGACGGGCGCGCTGCTCATGCATCTGTGGGACCAGATCCTGCCCTTCGCCAGCCGCGAGCCGGCGATCCTCGTTCCCATGGTGATCTCCGAACTGCTGACCGGGGGGCTGATCGGCCTGGTGGCGCGTCTCTACATGCTGGCGCTGCAGTTCGTCGGCTCGGGCATCACCATGCTGATCGGGCTCGGCGGCGGCGCGGCGCCGGGCATCGAAAGCGGCGAGCCGCAAAGCGCGCTGGGCGACATCATCTCGCTGTCCGCGCTGCTGCTCCTGTTCGTCTTCGATTTCCACCACGACATCGTCCGGGCGCTGGTGCGATCCTACGAGATCGCTCCGGTCAATGTCTTCTTCGACCCGCGCCGGGCGCTGGTCGACGTCACCGACACCCTTGGCGAATCCTTCCTCATCGCCCTGCGGCTGGGCAGCCCGTTCGTCGCCTATGCCATCCTGGTCAACCTGAGCATAGGCTTCGTCAACAAGCTGACGCCGCAGATACCGGTCTACTTCATCTCACTGCCGATGGTGATCGCCGGCGGGCTCATCCTCTTCTACTTCGCCGTCGCGACCATGCTCAGACTGTTCGCCGACGGTTTCCTGCCGACGGTCCTGGGAGTGTGAGGCATGACCAGCCGCCGGGAAAGGCTGCGCAAGCTGGTGGTGGTGCAGGAGCAGTTGAAGTCGCTGCACGAGACGCGCCATGCCGGCTATGTCGTCGCGGCCGCCGCCGCCAGCGCCGACGCGCAGGAACTCGCCGCCCGCTTCGACGCGGAAGGCTCGCTCGCCGGCCTCTTCCCGGAGGTCTACAACCGGCGCATCTCGACGGCGCTGGGCAAGGCACAGGCGAATCTCAGGCTGGCCGAGACCGAGGCGCAGCGCATCGCCACCGCCACCGCCCGCACCAACATGGTCGCGCGCGCCTGGCGCGACGCGGCGCGACTGGACGACCGCGCGAACACCGAGCGCGAATTGCTGGAGTTACTGGAACGCAAACCGGGCGACGACGGCAAGTAAGGCTCCCACAAGCTTTCGCGTCCACAGTGGACACAGACAACCGGAGAAGCCTGCCCTTGGCGATTTCCCCACCGAGCGACATCGTGCTCGACGTTGCCCGCGCGGTCGAGCCGGCGGGTCTCGAAGCCGCGCGCACGGCGCTGGCGCAGCGGACCGGCGCGGCGGCGCCGGCCGGCGTGGACGCCGCGTTCTCGCTGGCGGAAGCGTCCGGCACGGCGCGGCGCGGCGAGCCGGTGGCGCAGGCCGATGCCTTCAAGCGCTTCGAGGCCGTCGTGCTGAAGACCTTCATCCAGACCATGCTGCCCAAGGATGCCGAGCAGGTGTACGGCAAGGGCCTGGCCGGCGACATGTGGAAGTCGTTGATGGCCGAGAAGATGGCCGACGCCGTGACCGAGCGCGGCGGCATCGGCATCGCCTCGCGGCTGCTGGCCGACCACTATGTCGAGAACGAGAAGCGGCTGCCGCTCGGTCCCGTCTCGCACGGGCCTGAACAATCGGAAAGCGACCGCCAGTCGGCGCTGTCGACGGCGCTCGTCCATGACCTGCAGCGCAAGGCGGCGCAGTCGCTGACCGGCAGCCGCGACGACGCGCCCGGCAGCAGCCAATCGTAAGCGTACGGAAACCGACCCATGAGCAATCACCCCTCGCCCGCCCTGCGCACCGGCGCCAACGATGCCGGCTCGCCCGGTCGCCCGGCCAACCTGGCCACCATCATCGCGCGCATCGAAGAGGCGGTGGATGCCGAGACCGCAGGGCTCCGGAGCGACCGCGATTTCGACCTGGCCTCCTCCAATGCGCGCAAGAGCCGCCATCTCTATGAACTCACCCGCGCCATGAAGGGCGTCGGCGAAGCCGAGGCTCTCGCCGAGCATCGCGACGGCCTGACACGGCTGCGCGACAAGCTTGCGCGCAACGAGGCGACGATCCGGGCGCATCTCAGCGCCGTCAACGAGGTTGCCACACTGATGCGCGACGTCATCCGCAAAGCCGAGGCCGACGGCACCTATTCGGCCTCTGAATTCGGATACGGCACGTGATCAAATTCGTCCTCGCCGCGGCCTGGATCTGCCTGGCGACGCTCGGCGCGGTCTTCTACGCGTTTCAGGCCGCCGGCGCGAAGTCCGCCGATGCGGCCTCCCGCCCGGCCTCGATCATGGGCGGGCTCGACTACGTCAAGACGGAGGTGATCTCCGTGCCGCTGGTCCGCGACTCGGTCGTGCACGGCTACTTCCTCGCCCGCCTGGTCTATACGGTCGAGCCGGCGGAACTGCGCAAGCTGGTGGTGCCCGCCGAGGCGCTCATCACCGACGCCGTCTATTCCTACATCTACTCCAGTCCCCTCCTCGACCTGCGGAAGCAGAAGACGCTCGATCTCGAGGCTTTCCGCGCCGGCATCCGCGACGGGATCAACAAGCGCGTCGGACAGAACCTCGTTCAAGATGTGTTGATCGAGCAGGTCGACTATCTCACCAAGGACGAGATCCGCGCCAACGCGGCGAAGCGGCGAAAGCCGGGCGGCGACAAGGTCGTGACCTTCGGAAAGCGCGAGGACACCGGCGCGCCGGACGAGGCCGCTTCCGCCGATTGACCCGGCGGCAGGCGGACTGGCAGTTGACCGGCGTCATGCCGATGACGTAACCGTCAGCCAGTTTGACAGCCATGCGCCGAACCACGGCGGCTGCCCTGGGCAGGCATGGCCGGCCGATCGCGACAACCAGGAGGACGGAATGGGCGTTCAGCAAATCGTGGAACAGTTGCGGCCGCGGGTCGAAAGCTCGGATTTCGGCAAGTCCGTGAAGTTCGACACCGGAAGCGACGGGGTCATCGTCATCGACGGCACGACGATCTCGACCGCCGACGCCCCGACCGACTGCACGATCTCGCTGACGCTCGACGATCTGGAGGCGCTGCTCTCCGGCGACCTCAGCCCGACCATGGCCTTCATGACGGGGCGCATCAAGGTCCAGGGCGACATGTCGGTCGCCATGGCGCTGAGTCAGTTGCTTTGAGGCAGTAGGCAATCGGCAGTAGGCAGTAGGAACCCAATCCTACTGCCTACTCTCACGCCGCCCGCGGCAGACGCGTGGCGGCGTTGGCTTTCCGGCCGGCCGGGCGCAGCACGCCGCCGGCGCCGTCGAGCGCGCCGGGCACGAGCTCAAGCGCCAGCAGGCGGTGCTTCTCATAGGGTCCCGGCATCGCCAGCGATCCCGTCTTCTCCGCCGAGAAGCCGAAGCGGCCGTAATAGAGCGGGTCGCCGACGAGCAGGACCGCCTTGTGGCCGAGCCGCTTCGCCTCGGCGATGGCGTTCCGCATCAGAGCCGATCCGATGCCGGCGGCTTTCATCGACGGATCGACGGCCAGCGGGCCGAGCAACAGCACCCCCTCCCCCCTCGAGGGGGAGGTGCCGCCGAAGGCGGCGGTGCGGGTTGCCGCGGCAGCGCTCGGCGCCCCGGCGGTGCCTTCTGAGGCTACCCCCTCTGGCCGCTTCGCGGCCATCTCCCCCTCGAGGGGGGAGCTTCCCAGCGCCACATCCCACAGCCGCACCGTGCCGACGATGCGACCTCTCTCGTCCTTGGCCACCAACGCCAGGCCTTGCGACGGTCTGCGGCCGCGGCGCAGCTTCTCCGACGACTTGCGCCTGCGGCCCGGCCCCATGGCGCGGTCGAGCAGCGCTTCGCGTGCCAAGGCGTCGACGGCCTGCTCGGCGACGATCGTGTAGTTCGGAATATCGGTATCGACTGCATTCACTTCGAAAAATCCTTCACAAGCGGAGGTCTGTTCCACAAGCGAACCCGTCGCCGGCGAGATGGCGCCGGCGATCGGGAAGTGATCTGAGGGGCTGTGAGCCCGTCAGATCACGTAGGATCGGAGAGGCTCGAAGCCGTTGAAGGCGACCGCCGAATAGGTGGTCGTGTAGGCGCCGGTGCCCTCGATCAGCACGTCGTCGCCAATGGTCAGCGACAGCGGCAGCGGGTACGGCGTCTTCTCGTAGAGCACGTCGGCCGAATCGCAGGTCGGGCCGGCGAGCACGCACGGAGACTTCTCATCCTCGTCCCGCGCGGTCACGATCGGGTAGCGGATCGCCTCGTCCATCGTCTCGGCGAGACCGCCGAACTTGCCGATGTCGAGATAGACCCAGCGCACATTGTCATTGTCGGCCTTCTTCGAGATCAGCACGACTTCCGACTTGATGACGCCGGCATTGCCGACCATGCCGCGGCCCGGCTCGATGATGGTCTCCGGGATGCGGTTGCCGAAATGCTTGCGCAGCGCCGCGAAGATCGCCTGGCCATAAGCCTGCGCCGCCGGCACGTCCTTGAGATAGCGGGTCGGGAAGCCGCCGCCCATGTTGACCATCTTCAGCACGATGCCCTCCTCGGCCAGCGTCTCGAAGACGCGCTTGGCGTCGCCCAGCGCGCGGTCCCACGCCGTCAGGTCGCACTGCTGCGAGCCAACATGGAAGGACACGCCATAGGCGTCGAGCCCGAGCGCCTTGGCGCAGCGCAGCACGTCGACCGCCATCGCCGGCACGCAGCCGAACTTGCGCGACAGCGGCCACTCGGCGCCCTCGCCGTCGGTCAGCACGCGGCAGAACACGCGGCTGCCGGGGGCGGCGCGGGCGATCTTCTCGACCTCCTCGACGCAGTCCACCGCGAACAGGCGGATGCCGAGCTCATAGGCGCGAAGAATGTCGCGCTCCTTCTTGATGGTGTTGCCGAAGGAGATGCGGTCGGCGGGCGCGCCCGCGTCCATGGCCATCTCGACTTCGGCAACGGACGCGGTGTCGAAGGACGAGCCCATCGCGGCAAGCAGGCGCAGGATCTCCGGCGCCGGGTTTGCCTTCACCGCGTAGTAGATCCTGGAATCAGGCAGCGCCTTCTCGAAGGCGCGGAAGTTGTCGCGCACGACGTCGAGGTCGACGACGAGGCAAGGCCCGTTCGGACGTCGGGTCGCGAGGAAATCGAGGATGCGCTGCGTGGCCATCGGATCTCTCCAGTCGCGCGGGTGCTGTCCCACGCTTCATTGCAAGGTGCGGACCGCCCTCTGGGCGTTCATCCGCGGTGGACAAAGGGGCGAGACGTCTTCTCGTGGCGCCAGCCGGTGGAGACCCCGGAACCACGAAAACGCGTCACGCGCGTCGGCTTGCTGAGACCTTGCGGTCCGCGCTCGCTTTGTCTGCCTTGGCTTGGATGGGAGACCCGTCCGCACTGCCGGCAATGAAGGTGTGCCTCTTCAGTAATTGTCGGCGTTGGACTGCCGACAGAGACCAGAAAGGCCCGCACCGTCGTTGCTTCAAGACGTCCTCGGATCGGCGGTTGGCCGCTGAACCGACCGGGCTCGTTACCTCCCGGGTACCGTCCCGACATCTCGCCATTCCGAGGGTCGGGGGACGCCCACAGGCACGTGCGACTTTGGGCAAGCGCGATATAGGAATCTTGGCTGTCACAATCAACGAAAAAATGCATCCCGCTTGCAAATAACGGCACATCGAACAATGCTGGGCGAACCAGCCTGATTTGGTGAACGATGACCGTCGCTGCCGATACGTTTCATGCCTTCGTGGAGAGGACGCGACCTCTAGCTCCGGCTGCGGAATCCGGCACGCTGGCGGGCCTGCGGCTGGCGGTTAAGGACATATTCGACGTCGCCGCCCATCGCACCGGCTGCGGCAACCCGCAGAAGCTGGCGCAAGCGCTGGTTGCCGACCGCCATGCGTCCTGCGTGCGGGCGCTGGTCGATTCGGGTGCGCGTCTCGTCGGCAAGACCGTCACCGACGAACTCGCCTTCTCGCTGTTCGGCCAGAACGTGCACTTTCCGCTGCCGATCAATCCGGCGGCGCCCGACCGCTACACCGGCGGCTCGTCCTGCGGATCGGCCGCCGCGGTAGCCGGCGGGCTGGCCGACATCGCGCTCGGCTCCGACACCGGCGGCTCGGTGCGCGCGCCCGCGAGCTTCTGCGGCCTGATCGGGCTGAGGACCACGCATGGCCGCATTGCGATCGACGGCACCATGCCGCTCGCGCCCTCTTTCGACACGGTCGGCTGGTTCGCCGCCGACGTCGAGATCTACGAGGCAGTCGGCAAGATTCTTCTGGGCCGCGACGCCTACCGCGCTCCCCTGACGCGCGCCGTGACGCTGGCTCCCCTGGAGACCTGGCTCGCCGGGCCGCCGGAGGCGGCAGAGTACGGACGCATGAAGCAGCGTGTCGGGCTGCATGTCGAAAAGCTGAGCGCCCTGCCCTTCTCCGCATCGCCGGATGAACTCTATTCCTGCTTCCGCAATCTGCAGGCCTACGAGGCCTGGCAGGCGCACGGCGCCTGGATCACCGCGCATGAGAATACGCTGGGCGCCGGAACGCGCGAACGGTTCCGCTATGGCGAGACGATCGGCGAAGCCACCGTCCAGGCGGAGCGCGAGCGCAGGCAGACGTTCCGCGCCGAGATGGATGCGCTGCTTGCCGACGGCACGGTGCTGGTGCTGCCGACGGTGCCCGGCGCCGCGCCCCTCAAGAACGCGACGCCGGAGGAGCTGCAGGCCTATCGCGAGCGGGCGCTGCACCTGCTCTGCCTCGCCGGGCTGGCTGGCCTGCCGCAGATCACGCTGCCGCTGGGACGCATCCACGGCGCGCCGCTCGGCCTGTCGATTGTCGGCCCCAGGGACAGCGACATCGGGCTGATCCGGCTGGGGCGGAAGATTCTTGCGGGGTTGAGAGCAGAGTGATGTCACCAACGAGCACACCCCCTCCACCACGCTGCGCGTGGTCCCCCTCCCCCGGAAACGGGGGAGGATCAAGGGCGTGCCGGCCTCGCCGCCAGTTCCTCCCCTGCGAAGCGGGGGAGGGGGACCACGCGCAGCGTGGTGGAGGGGGGCCGTGCATTCCTTCACTTGGGTACGCCTGAATGGATACGCTGACCCGCATGCGCGCCTTCCTCGACGTGGTCGAGGCCGAAGGCTTTTCCGCCGCGGCGCGCAAGATCGGCCGTTCCAAGGCGCTGCTGTCGAAATATGTGCGCGAGCTGGAGGACGAACTCGGCGCGCTGCTGCTCAACCGCACCACCCGCCAGTTCTCACTGACCGAGGCCGGCCATACCTATTACAAGCGCGCCTCCGAGATCGTGCGCGAGATCGACAGCCTTGCCGACGCCGTGCGCGAATCCTCCGGCGACGTGCGCGGCCGCATAAAACTGTCGGCGCCGCGCACCTTCGCCGATGCGCCGATCGGCCAATCGCTGATCGACTTCGCCAAGGCGCATCCGGAGATCGTGCTGGAGATCCAGCTCGACGACCGCTTCGTCGACCTGGTCGAGGAGGGGTTCGACCTCGCCATCCGCATCACCCGGCTGGAAAGCTCCTCGCTGATCGCCCGCCGGCTGTCGCCCTTCTCGATAAGGCTCTGCGCCTCGCCCGAAGTGATCGAGAAATACGGCATGCCGGAGCGGCCGCAGGATCTGGCGAGCCGCCCCTGCGTCATCGACACCAACGGCCGCTGGCTGTCGAACTGGCCCTTCGTCGGCGAGAGCGGCGAGACCTTCACGGTCTCGGTCACCGGCCGCATCGAGGTCAACAGCCCGGCGGCGGCGCGCGCCGCGGCCGTCTCCGGCCTCGGCTGGGCCGTGCTGCCCGACTTCATCGCCGAGCCCGACATCGCGGCGGGCCGGCTGATCTCGGTGCTCGACGACCGCATCCCGCGCGGCGGCGGCATCTTCGCCGTCTACCCGCACCGCCGCTATCTGCCGGCGAAGGTGCGCGTGTTCGTCGATTTCCTGGTGCAGTGGTTCAGGAAGAACGGGGCGGCTTGAGCGGAGCCGCCGCGCATCCCTGCGTCAATCTCACCCTGTATCCGGTCCCATTTTCGCCCCGATTCTGGTAATCCTCGGGGATCGCAAATCAGCCCCGGACCGAGGATGAGACTTTTCCGCCAATTCGCAAGGCTAACGGCCGCGGCTGCGTTCCTCGCCGCCTCGAGCGCGCCGGCGCTGGTGCATCCGCACGTCTTCGCCGAAGCGCGGCTGGACGTGGTGGTCAATCCCGACCGCACGGTCAAGTCGCTGCGCCATCTCTGGCGCTTCGACGACCTGTTCTCCTCGACCGTGCTGATGGAGTTCGACAAGAACGGCGACCTCCAGCTGGACGACGCCGAGTTGCAGGACGTCGCCGACACGGTCTATTCCTCGCTCGCCGAGTACAAATATTTCCAGATCGTCACCCTCGACGGCAAGGATGTCGAGATGCAGCCGCCGCCGAAGCTGATCGCCAGCTTCGAGGGCGAGCAGCTCATCATCCTGTTCGAATCCACGCCGAAACAGCCGCTCACGCTCGCCGGCAAGGTGGATTTCGGCGTCTATGACCCGACCTTCTACACCGCGATCGACTTCACCGAGGACGACAACATGTCGGTGGTGGCCCTGCCGGCCGACTGCAAGCGCAGCGTCATCCGCCCCGACCCGGACGAGGCGATCGCCCAGAACCAGTCGACGCTGACCGATGCCTTCTTCAACGATCCGACCGGCACGGACATGAGCAAGATCTTCGCCACCAAGCTGGAACTCACCTGCCAGGCTAGCGGCTGAGCATGATCATCCCGAGGAGTCGCAGGCTTTTCGGACGAGGATCATGCGACGGAACAAAGAGATAGAGCGGGACGCCGATCCATCGTGATCGCATCCCGCTCCAGCAGGAGCGGACATGAAGAAATGGACCGTCAGGGTGGTCTTCGCCCTTCTCGCCTTCACCTATGTGGCGACGCATTTCCTCGGCCATGCCCACGCGCAGAGTTCGCTGGGTATCGGCACCAACGAGGCGATGGTGCCCTCGACCGGCATGTTCGCAGGCCTGATGAACTGGATCAACGTCCAGCAGCAGGGTTTTTACCGGGCGCTCACCGGCGCGCTGAAGGCGATGCGCCAGGACGGCGGCCAGCTCTGGATCCTGGTCGGCCTGTCCTTCGCCTACGGCGTCTTCCATGCCGCCGGCCCCGGCCACGGCAAGGCGGTGATCTCCTCCTACATGCTGGCCAACGAGGTGGCATTGCGGCGCGGCGTCATGCTGTCCTTCGTCTCGGCCTTCCTGCAGGCGCTGACGGCGATCGTGCTGATGACGATGGTGTTCCTGGTGCTGCGCGGCACCGCCATCTCGATGACCAACGCCACCTGGTTCCTGGAGGTCGCGAGCTACGCGCTGATCACGCTGTTCGGCGCCTGGCTCTTGTGGAAGAAGGCCGGTCCGCGGCTCGCCGGCCTGTTCGGCCACAACCCCGCCTACAGCCTGTCGGCCGCGCACGCGCACGGCCACGGCCATTCGCATGCGGGGCATGACCACCATCATGGGCACGCCCATGCGCATGACGATCATGGGCACGGCGCCCATGCGCATCATCACGACCACGCTGCCCACTCGCATCATCACGGCCATGCGCACGCACCGGGCGAGGTCTGCGAGACCTGCGGCCACGCGCATGCGCCCGATCCGGCGATGATCTCCGGCGACCGCTTCGACTGGCGCACCGCCTGGTCGGCGGTCGCGGCCGTCGGCCTGCGGCCCTGCACCGGCGCGCTGATCGTGCTGTCCTTCGCCTTCCTCAACGGCCTGTGGATGGGCGGCATGCTCTCGGTGCTCGCCATGGCGGTCGGCACGGCGATCACCGTCTCCCTCCTGGCCACGCTGGCGGTGACGGCGAAGAACTGGGCGGTGGCGTTCGCCGGCGACGGCCGCGTCGGCAACCGCGTGCATGCCACGATCGAGATCGCCGGCGCCGCGCTGGTGTTCCTGCTCGGCCTGGCGCTGCTCGGCGCCAGCCTCAACGCATGAGCTGCGGCCTGATCGGCTTCGCCCTTCGATAGGCGGCGGCATTCGCCGACAGCACGGATCGTCGCCACGCCGCGCAAAATCCGCGGGGCTGTCAATTCTTTCGCTCGTCGCGTCCGGCGAAGACCCCGTCACGACGTGTCGGGGCGTTGCAGCGCCTCGAAGGCAAGTCCGTGCAGGACATCCAGCACCTCGTGGACCTCATGAACGGGTTTTCTGCGCCGCCAGCCCGGCGGCCGGCCGGGCTTCAGCGGCGAGTGGCGGCCGAACCGGCGTGGCTCGCCGGTTTCCCGCTCGCGCGCGAAGGCGGCGTCGCGCCGGGCCTTCCAGCGGGCGAAGCGTCTTGCCTGGCCGGGAAGATCGTCGAGCGCGAAAACCAGCGCTGCAAGTCGCGCATCCAGCCGCCTCGCGTCGATCGGGTCTTTCGGCGACCAGGCGGGGATGCGGAACGGCTCGCTGTAACCGGGAACGCAGATGCGCGGCACGCCGCAGGTCTGCGGCCCGTAGCGACGATGGCTCCAGGGCCGCAGCGCGTCGAGCAGAGGCAGGGTCGCGCGACGGGCGCGGATTTTCGGCCGCGCCGGCATGCGGACGGGGCCGGCCCCGGGGCGGAATTTTGGCTGCGGTTTCTGCCGGGGCGGAGGCAAGGCGACGATGAGGCCACGTGCTGCCACGACGATGAGGCGCCGCACCGCTGCTTCGGCGGGACGCAGAAGCCGCAGGATGGCGCGGTGGAGGCGGCGTGGCAGGAAGAGCGCGGGGGCAAGTGCCGGCGTGAGCGCCGGGGACAGTTTACTTTTTTCGGCCCGCGAAAACCTTGAAGCGGCTGTGCCCTTCTGCCGAAAGAAAGTAAACTGTCCCCTGAGTTCCTCGAGTTCCAGGCCGGCCATGGCGACGAGCATGGCGAGGATGCGCTTCAGCGCTTCGCGATTCTTCTCGATTGCCGCATCCCAGTCCACCGCCGCCTCCTTTCAAACAGGCGGCGAGATTATCGCTCGGGCCGGGAGGGGCGGGGGTAAAATGACGGAAAATAATCCTGACGGATGCTGACAAGGAGCAACGGTAGCGCAGGGGGATCACATGTGAGTCTATCCCCCATCCCTCAGGGGATTCCGGGAGCAGCGGCTGCGTGCCGCCCGTCCAACCTTCCTACTCGTCCCGGCGCTGGCTTCGCCCGCGCAGCCAGAACACCAGGAAGAAGGCGGCGACGAACAGGATGCCGAACAGGGCGGCGGCCAGCGTCGAATAGTCGCCGAGCGCCAGCATGACGGTCGGCAGGTAGAAGGCGCCGAGGCCGAAGGCCAGCATGATGACGAAGGCGGCCAGCGCCGCGTTGCGCGTCTCGGGGTCCATCAGAGCGAGAAGCCGCCGTCCACCTTCATCACCGTGCCGGTGGTGAAGGCGGCTTCGTCGGAGGCCAGATAGACGACGATCGGCGCGATCTCGGCGGCGTCGGCGACGCGACCCATCGGCTGCCGCTGCACAAACATCTCCAACGCCTTCTCCTTGCTGCCCCAGCTCTTGCCCAATTCCTCGACGCGTCCCTCCCAGGAGGGCGAGCGGAAGGTGCCGGGCGCGATTGCATTGCAGCGTATACCCTGCCGGATGAAATCCGCCGCCACCGATTTGGTGAGGCCGATCACCGCAGCCTTGCTGGCGCCGTAGGCGTAGCGGTTGGGGATGCCGCGCACAGAGGAGGCGCCGGACGCGATGTTGACGATCGACGACGTCCCGCCGCTCGCCCTGGCGCGCTCCAGCATGCCCGGCAGGAACGCCCTGATGGTGCGATGCATGGATTTCACGTTGAGGTCGAAGGAAAAATCCCAGTCCTTCTCGCTGGTGTCGAGCACCGTGCCGTGATGCACATAGCCGGCGACGTTGACCAGGATGTCGACGGGTCCGACCTTGGCGGCATAGGCCTCGACCGCCTTGGTCGACAGCACGTCCAGCTTCGCCTTCTTCGCCTTCGCGAGACCGTCCAGCTTGTCGCGGGCGACGTCGGAGGCATGGACGGTCGCCCCTTCGGCGAGGAACGCCTCGGCGATGGCTCGGCCGATGCCCTGCCCCGCCGCGGTCACCACCGCGATCTTGCCTTTCAGCCGTCCGCCCATTTGTCGTCCTCGAACTGGACTCGGAACCTGATCCCCAGACGTCGCGAGCTCTCAGAGATCGTAAGATTGAACAAAGAATTAGGCTACGAACCGCACCTCGTCGGTCCACCTTGGCCGGGTCCGGTTACATCACCGGTTTGCGGGGAATTCCGCGGAAAACGTCACCTTCTGATGCGGCGCACGTCGACGACACGGCCGTTATGCGCGCTCACGGCGATTTCGAACCGGTTGCCGCCGCGCCAAGCGCGATAGATCAAAAACCGCCCGCGGCAATCCACCCGACGAATGTCGCGGAAGCCGCGATTGCGCAGGATTCGCTCGCCTCCCCTGCAAGTGACAGCACGGCCTCTATTGAGGCTGGTGCCAATAGTGATGTCGATCGTGACCGCATGAGCGGGTGTTGGAAGCGTTACCGGCGCGACAAGGCTCAGCGCCAGAGCCAGGCACGCGAACAGGGGCCGATGCATGAAATTCCTCCACGATGCGTTTGCGCAAGATCATTTGGGCAAGGGCTGGTTGTCAAGGAAAGGCGAGCACGTTTCACGCGGAACCGGCTGCCCGGAGGCGGCGCGTCAGTGCCCGTGTGTCAGCGACTGGTCGGCGCAGGCGCCGAATTCCGGCTCGACCGTGGCATGGTCTATTCCGTGCTTTGCCGCAAGCCGCGCCTTGATGGCGCTCACCGCGCCATGCGGATCGGTACCGTCAAGCAGGCAGGCATGCAGCGTCGCCATGGTCTTCTCGCCGTCGAGCGACCACACGTGCATGTGGTGGATCTCCCGCACGCCCTCGACATGCGCCGACAGGTCGCCGGCGATGCCGTCGCGGTCGAGGTTTTCCGGAACGCCTTCGAGCAGGACATGCGCGGCCTGGCGCATCAGCGACCAGGCGGTCGACAGGATGAGCACGGCCACCAGCACCGACAGGATCGGGTCGATCGGCGTCCAGCCCGTCGCCAGGATCACAAGCGCGGCGGCGATGGCCGCGACCGAGCCGAGCAGGTCGCCCAGCACATGCAGGATGGCGCCGCGCATGTTGAGGCTTTCGCGGTTGCCGCCGCGCAGGATGAGGAAGCCGGCGATGTTGACGGCCAGCCCCGCCAGCGCCACCACCAGCATCGGGCCGCCGAGCACCGGCCCCGGATCGAAGAAGCGCACCACCGCCTCGTAGACGATCCACAGCGCGATGGCGAAGATGGTGACGCCGTTGGTGTAGGCGACCAGCGTCTTGACCCGGCCGAGCCCGTAGGTGTGGCGCGCCGTCGCCGGCCGGTCGGCAAGGTGGAAGGCATACCAGGCCAGCCACAGCGCGATCGAATCGGTGAGCATGTGGCCGGCATCCGCCAGCAGCGCCAGCGAGCCGGTGACCAGGCCGCCGATCGCCTCCGCCACCATGAAGCCGCCGGTGAGCAGCGCCGCGATCAGCACGCGCGTCTTGTCGGCGCCGCGCAGGTCGTGGGAATGGTCGTGATGCCCGGCCGCCCCCTGGTGATCGTGGTGCGGATGGGCATGGCTCATGGTTTCAGGCTCCCGCGGCCCGCAACTCCTCGAGCCGTTTCTTCTGATTGCCGGCCCGGTCGAAATTCGCCGGGTCGAGCCAGGCCTCGTAGGCACGCTTCAGCGCCGGCCATTCCGTGTCGATGATCGAATACCACGCCGTGTCGCGGTTTTCACCCTTCACCACCAGATGCTGGCGGAACAGGCCCTCGAACCGGAAGCCGAAACGTTCGGCGGCCCGCTTCGACGGTTCGTTGCGGTTGTTGCATTTCCATTCGTAGCGGCGGTAGCCGAGCTCGTCGAATATGTAGCGCAGGAACAGGAACTGCGCCTCCGTCGCCGCCGGCTTGCGCGAGACCAGCGGCCCCCAATAGATGTTGCCGATCTCGATCACGCCGTTGGCCGGGTCGATGCGCATCAGCGTCTGCCGCCCGGCGATTCTTCCGCTCGCCTTGTCGATCACCGCGAAGAACAGCGGGTCCTCGCTGGCAACCGCCTTGTCCAACCAGGGCTGGAAAGCCGGACGATCGGCGGGCGGAAGGTCGGGCAGCCAGCGGAAGCGGCCGTCGGCATCGGCGACGGAGGAAGCCTCGAAAAGGCCGTCGCCGTGGCGGGCGGCATCGAGCGGCTCCAGCCTGACATAGCGGCCTTCGAGCACAATGCGCCCGGGGCGCGGGCGGGCGGTCCAGTTTTTCAGGTCGTCGGACACCGCAGCGCTCCATTTCCTTTGACTTTGCTCGTCCGACCATCTCAAAAGCGGAAAAAGCCTTACAGCACCAGATGGGATACGGGAATGCTCCAAACGATTGCCGCCTTCGACCGCATCGGCGAGGAAAACGCCTTCGCCGTGCTCGCCCGCGCCACCGCACTCGCCGCCGAGGGCAAGGACATCATCAATCTCGGCATCGGCCAGCCGGATTTCCGCACGCCGGATCACATCGTCGAGGCGGCTATTCAAGCGCTGCGCGACGGCCATCACGGCTACACCCCGGCGACCGGTCTGCTGGCGACGCGCGAAGCGGTGGCGCGGCGCACCTTGACGACCACCGGCGTCGAGGTCTCGCCGGACACCATCATGATCCTGCCGGGCGGCAAGCCGACCATGTATGCGGCGATCGTCATGTTCGGCGAGCCGGGCGCGGAGATCCTCTATCCCGATCCCGGCTTCCCCATCTACCGCTCGATGATCGAGTTCACCGGCGCGACGCCGGTGCCGGTGCCGATCCGCGAGGAGAACGGTTTTGCCTTCTCGGCCGAGGAGACGCTGGCGCTGATCACGCCGAGGACGCGGCTCCTGATCCTCAACTCGCCGGCCAACCCGACCGGCGGCGTCACGCCGCGCGCCGAGATCGAGAAGCTGGTCAAGGGGCTGGAGAGGCACCCCGACGTCGCCATCCTGTCGGACGAGATCTACGACGTCATGACCTATGACGGCGAACAGCACTGCTCGCTGCTGCAGTTCCCCGAACTGCGGGAGCGGCTGATCGTGCTCAACGGCTGGTCGAAGACCTGGGCGATGACCGGCTGGCGGCTCGGCTGGTCGATCTGGCCGAACAGCGAGCAAGGCGGGCGGCTCTACGACAAGGTGCGCAAGCTGGCGGTCAACTGCTGGTCCTGCGTCAACGCGCCGGCGCAGCATGCCGGCATCGCCGCGATCGACGGCCCGCAGGATGCGGTGGACGCGATGATGAAGGCCTTCGACCGGCGCAGGAAGCTGGTCGTCGAGGGGCTGAACAGACTGCCCGGCGTCTCCTGCATCACGCCGAAGGGCGCCTTCTACGCCTTCCCCAATATTTCCGAGACCGGCTGGAAGGCGAAGAAGCTCGCCTCGGCGCTGCTGGAGGAGACCGGCGTGGCGCTGATCGGCGGCCCGGATTTCGGCATCCTCGGCGAGGGTTACATCCGGCTGTCCTACGCCAATTCGGAAGAGAACATTTCGCGGGCGCTGGAGCGGGTGGAAAAGTTCCTCGGGCAAAACCCGCGGGCCTCGTAAGCCGCCCTCTTCCGATCAGAGGGGCCGATAGAAGATGGCCCTGCCGGCAGGGAGCATCTGAAGCAGAAGATCGAAGTCGCCGACATTCGCGGTGAGCACGGTCAGACCAAGCTTCTGCGCTTGCACGAACAGAACGCAATCGTGCAGGGCGCGGTATCGATCGTCGGCTGCATAACCCTGGAGCCGGCACAGAATTCCAGAGAGCATTGCGCCCTTTGCGAGCATGTCCGTATCGGGAGCAAAGACCCGGTGCGGCGGCATCGCCTTGATCAGGCCGCCTATCCGGTCGATGGCCACCTTGCTTCCCGGATGCCGGGGATCGAGAGCGCCGACAGAGTGCATGAGTTCCTGAACGGCGACCGCGGAATGATTGACGATACGCAGGTCGAGCAGGTCCGCAACGGCGTCGGGAGTTCGCCCCTGCAAGCCATCGATATAGACGCAGGTATCGAGAAGCAGTGCCTGGCCCGCGCTGGCGTTGTCGAGAAAAGGCAATTCATCGCCGGATTGGCGGGAAAGAGTCTTGCGGGGCGCGAAGCGCGCCCACCGCAGGGTGGCGTCGAAATCGAAGTCGGGCAATCAGAAGCCGAGCTTCAGGGCCGGGTCCACCGTGCCGCGAGCATTTCTGAAGGTTTTTGCAAACTCGTCGTCGAGCGCGACATTGGCCAGCGCGAACTCGATCAGGTCGGTGTCGGCCTCGATGCCGGTCCGCTGCTTGGCCCGTTCGATCAAGGCGGGGCTGATACGGCCGCTGAGCCGCGCGCTCTTTTCGCCCAGCAGCCCGGATTTCTCGGCCGCCTGCATCACCGCCCGGAGCCGGGGCTGTCCGCTCTCGCTGGATTTCTTGGCCAACTTTGGCATGGCTGCCGCCTTGTTGAACGATCTTCGATTTCGTCAGACATAGCACAAAGCGCGACGATCATCCATCCAGGGGATTGCGTCGCGTCCGTCGGCCCCGGAGTGCGCGACCCCTACAGCCGCTTCTCGAACCAGTGGTGGGCGTAGGGATTGTCGTTGTAGCGCCCGATCTCGCGATAGCCGAGCTTTCGGTAGAGCGTGTGCGCCTCCGTCAGCGTGCGGTTGGTGTCGAGTCGCAAGGTCTTGAAGCCTAGCTCACGGGCGATGGCCTCCAGCCTGTCCATGATCCCGGTCGCCACGCCCTTGCCCCGCATGGCGGAGCCGCACCAGACGCGCTTGATCTCGCCGACATCGTCGCTCAGCCGCTTCAGCGCGCCGCAGCCGACAGCCGCGCCGTCGAGCCGCGCCAGCACGAGGTAGCCGTGCGGCGGCACCATGTCGGCGGTGTCGAAGCTGCCGCCGGCCTCGGCGTCGAAGCCGGTGTCGAAGCGCCGCGCCAACTCGGCATAATAGCTGTCGAGGCAGCGGCGCGCGTCGGCGCTGTCCGGAGCCTCGAGGGCGACCTCGACGGCCGGCGGGCGCATCAGGCGCTCCACCTCCGCCATCGCGGCGACGAGGCGCCGGCGCTCGGGCTCGCCCAGAGGCTTCAGGATCGAAACGGCGAGGTCGTCGGAGAGCGCGTCGTAAGCCCGGAATTCGGCGCGACCCGTCTCGGTCAGGTGCACCTCGCGCGCCCGGCCGTCGTCCGCCTTGCGGCGGACCTCGACCAGCCCCTGCCCTTCGAGCGCGCGCAGCAGCCGGCTGAGATAGCCGGAATCGAGGCCGAGGCGTTCGCGCAGGACGCGGATATCGGCTCCGTCCGTGCTGCCCGCTTCGAAGATCAGCCGCGCCTCGCCGAGCGGCCGGCCGCGCGCGAGGTAGCTGTCGTCGAGCGCGCCGACGCGCTGCGTCACCGTGCGGTTGAAGCTGCGCACCTGTTCGATAAGCTTTTCATCCATTACCTGACTTTAGTCAGATAATTCGCGGGCCGCAAGTGGGGCGATGGGACGAAAGGTCCCGACATGCTATCCCCGCCCGACGAACGGCATCTTGGTCGCCATCACCGTCATGAACAGCACATTGGCGTCGAGCGGCAGGCTGGCCATGTGCAGCACGGCGTCGGCGACGCGCTGCACGTCCATCACCGCCTCGGCGGCGATGGTACCGTTGGCCTGCGGCACGCCGACCGTCATCGCCTGCGCCATCTCGGTCAGCGCGTTGCCGATGTCGATCTGGCCGCAGGCGATGTCGAAGGGCCGGCCGTCCAGCGCCAGCGTCTTGGTGAGGCCGGTGATGGCGTGCTTGGTGGCGGTGTAGGGCACCGAGCCCGGCCGCGGCGCGTAGGCGGAAACGGAGCCGTTGTTGATGATGCGGCCGCCCATCGGCGACTGCCGCCGCATGACGCCGAAGGCGGCGCGGGCGCACAGGAACGAACCGGTCAGGTTCACGCCGACGATGTCGTTCCACACCGAGACAGGGATCTCGTCGATCGGCGTCGACTTGTAGCTCGATCCGGCATTGTTGAAGAGCAGGTCGACGCGGCCGAATGTGTCGACCGCCGTCCTGAACAGCGCATCCACCTGATCTTCCCTGGTGACGTCGCAGGAGACGGCAAGCGCGCGCGCCTCCGTCTGTCCGGCCGCGGCCACGGCCTCGTCGAGCACCGCCTGTCTGCGGCCGCAGAACACCGTGTTCCAGCCCTTCCCGAGCAGCGTGGTGGCGACGGCCCTGCCCACGCCGGTGCCCGCGCCAGTGACGATTGCTGTCTTGCCGTTGTGCATGATCTGTCCTCCTGTCGGAGGTGGCATTGCAGATCGCTGGCGGGGAGGCAAGCCGGTCGACAAAAAGGGCGGCCATTGGCGACCGCCCGATCTGAACCGCTTGGGAGGAGGAGGAGAGCGGATCCGACTACTAAAATGATGCGCTTCAAGGGTTAACGAAAAGTTAACGCGGGCCGCCGTGCCCAGCCTCTAACCGATCCACGGCAGGAAAGGCCGGCCGGGAAGCGCCTCGGCGAAAACCCAGATGACGAAGCCGGCATAGATCGTGGCGAAGAGCCGGACCGGCAGGCGGTTCGCACCTCCGAACAAGGCCGCCGACAAAAGGCCGAAGGCGGGAATGAAATGCAGGGCATGGGTGGCGAAGAAATGCGCCACCCTCAGGTCGCCGCCGTCGCGCGCCCAGCCCATCAGCGGCAACCCTCCGGCATCCGTCCCTGCCCCGCCGACGGCGTGCGCAGCGAGGGACGACATCGTGCCGGCGGTCGCAAGCGTGAGCGGCAGCACGAGGCCGAGGCCGATCACGACGGAACTCTTCAGCGCCGGCGCGAGCCCGGTCGCGGGATTGCGGGCGATCAGCCATGCATAGACGGCCGTCGGCGTGGTGAGCAGAATCGCGCCGAGCCCCATGGCTGAATAGATCACGATGCCGATGGGAGTCCGGTTGAAATGGGAGGCCGTTCCCAGCATCGCCGCTCCGCCGATCCAGACCATCTCCGCGACGATCGCCGCGATTACCGCCAAGCGATAGGCGCGGTACCAGCGCCGGCCGGTCGTGCCCGCCGGCAGCCAGTGCGCGAAAAGAGCGAGCGTGAGCAGGTAGACGATCAGCGCCAGCTCGAACTTCAGCGGCTTGATCCAGACATTGATGCCGAGGAAGGTTCGCGCCTCGATCCCCGCGGCGAATGCCAGCGGCGTCGCCGCGAACAGCAACGCGACGGCACAGCCGAAGAAGCCCGGCTCGGCGGTGCGCAGCGATTGCGGCAGGCGGCCTGGCCTGAAAACAGGGGCGGCTCTTTCGGCGACAGCAAGAGCGGTCATGGATTTCTCGCGTGTTTCAGGCGACCGCGGCGCGACCTTTGCGCGCTCCGCGTATCGCGGTGAAGGTCAAGAACCCGGCAGGGCCGAACAGGAAGGTGAGGCCGAGGCAAGGCAGGACGAGCAGGAACGGAACCGCCTCGCGCCGCGCCACCCGCACGATCCAGGCGCCGACGAACAGGTCGAAGGCGAGATAGTGGATCCAGCCGGCCAGCAGCAGCTGCCGGGACTCGAACAGACGCGCGACGTTATCGAGGCTGTCGAAGCCGCCCTCGCCTTGCGTCCAGAAGGCGAGGATCAGTCCGGTATAGGCGACCGCCAGCAGGAGCGGGACGGCGAGCCCCGACACCCGGTCGGCAGCGGCCGGAAAGAACGGGCTGCCAAGCAGAACGGCCCAGCCGGACAGGGCCGTCATGTTGGCGATCTGGAACAGGGCGTCGGGCGACATGGCTGCTTTCCGGCTCATAAACTTGACACTGGCAAGATGAAGGATGGCAAATGATCTTTACGCCGTCAAGTTAATTTTTACGCCGTCAAGATTGAGGCCGAGGCAAGCCGATGCTAAGGGGCAGTTCGAAGCAGGATGGGCACATGGCGGACAAGAAGGGGCGGCGGCCCCGCTATCACCACGGCGATCTTCGCGAGGCACTGCTGGCGGCGGCCGAGCAAGAACTGGTGGACAAGGGCATCGAGGGTTTCACCCTGCGCGGCGCGGCGAAACGGGCCGGTGTCTCGCACGCGGCCCCGGCGCATCATTTCCGCGACACCCGCGATCTTCTGACGGCGCTGGCGGCGGTCGCGGCCAACCGTTTCTACCGCAGCATGAAGGATCGGCAGGAGAAGGCGGAAAAGACCCCGCGGGCGCAGTTCGTCGCCCTGGGCCTCGGCTATGTGGAGTTCGCGCTCGCCAGCCCCGCTCTGTTCGGCCTGATGTTCGGCTCGAAACGGCCCGACTACGCCGCCGCCGAGTTGTCCAAGCCGGCGTCGGACGCCTTCCGGCTCCTGGTGGACGACATAGCGGCGCTGCGCGACGAGGACCCCCTGGCGACGCCGGACGGCCGCGCCGACATCGCCGCCGCATGGGCGCTGGTCCATGGGCTGGCCGAGCTGTTGATCGCCGGCCGCCTGGGCTTCCTCAAGCAGGATCTGGAGGGCGACCTCGAAGGCGCGATCCTGAGGGTGATCGACCACATCGTGCCCGGGGGGACGGCGGCGCCGGCCGCGCCGCCGGATAGTTCGCAGCCTACCAGCGCGGGTTGACGTTCGGATTCGGGGCGGAAGCGGTCTGGGCCTCCCCGACCGGCACGGTCTGCGGCGCCTTGGCGGCGGACACCGTCGCCTCGACATGGTCGACGAGCGCGTCGGGCAGGCCGAGCCGCCCGGCGAGCAGGTCGAGATAGCCGCGCTCGGCGCGCGAGTCCGGCTCGATCGCCAGCCGCGAGGCCGTATAAAGTTCGACCTTCTGCTCCTCGGTCCTGGCCGCGGCGGTCAACGTGTCCAGATCGAGCGGCGCGTCCAGCTCGGCCATCAGGAATTGTTCGGCTTCGGCATCGATACCGGCCAGGCGCAGCTTGCCGGCGATCTTGCCGCGCTCCTCGTCATCGACATGGCCGTCGGCCTTGGCGGCGGCGATCATGGCGCGGATCAGCGTCAGCGCGAACTCGGCGTCGCCCTGCGGCGCGTTGGCCGGGTGGAAGCCGGTGTCGGACGGCGGCGGCAGCAGCTCGGGCTGCGACTGCGGCGTCTCCGCCGGCTGCTTGCCGGCCTGGTAGTTCTTGTAGGCCTGGTAGGCGAGCCCGCCGATCGCCGCGAGACCGCCGATCGTCGCCGCCTTGCCGGTCACCGACCGGCCGGTCTTGGTGCCGAGCAGCACAGCGACCAGCGCGCCGGCGGCCAGCGGATTGTCCTTGGCCATCTGCGCCGCCTTGCCGGCGCCGTCGCGCACCGAAGTCTTGGTACCCGGCACCTGCGAGCCAAGCAGGTCGTCGAGCAGCTTCTTGGGATCGAACATGAAGGCCTCCGCTTCGCTGGTCCCGCCGTGCGGGACGTTCCCGTCCGCCAGACTTAGGCAGCCGCCGGCGACAATGCAATGACGGCCCGCCGCTGGCAAGCGGCCGCGTCAGCCGCCGATGGGCATCGGCAGTCCGAGCGCCTCGGCCCGCTCCACCTGCCGCTGCCGCTCGGCATAGCGGGCGCGATCCTCGTCGGTTCGCAGGTCGTGGCAGCGCTCGCAGGAGATGCCTTCGCGGAATTTCGGCGATTTGCGCTCTTCCGGCGTGACCGGCATGCGACAGGCGCGGCAGAGCTCCGCCTCGCCCTCCGCCAGCCCGTGCGTGACGGCGACGCGCTCGTCGAAGACGAAACATTCGCCGCGCCACAGGCTTTCGCCTTCGGGCACGTCCTCGAGATATTTCAGGATGCCGCCCTTGAGGTGGAACACCTGGTCGACGCCGAGCGACTTCACATAGGCGGTGGCCTTCTCGCAGCGTATGCCGCCGGTGCAGAACATCGCCACCTTGCGCCCGTTCAGCTCTTCCCGATGCTGCCGCGCCCAGGCGGGAAAGTCGCGAAAACTGCGGGTTTGCGGATCGACGGCGCCGGCGAAGCTGCCGAGCCGGACCTCGTAGTCGTTGCGGGTGTCGATCACCACCGTGTCGGGGTCGGCTATCAGCGCGTTCCAGCCGGACGGCTCGACATGGGTGCCGGCGCTGGCCGTCGGATCGATGCCGTCGACGCCCATCGTCACGATCTCGCGCTTCAGGCGGACCTTCATGCGGTGGAACGGCATCTCGCGGGCTGAACTGTATTTTACGTCCAGGCCGGACAATTGCGGGATGGCCTCCAGCCGCTCGATGAGCGCGGAAATCGCCTCCGGGCGGCCGGCCACCGTGCCGTTGATGCCCTCGGACGCGAGCAGCAGCGTGCCCTTGATGCCTTGCCCGCAGCAGAAGGCGGCAAGCGGCGCGCGCAGGCTCTCGTGGTCGTCGAGGCGGCAGAAGCGGTAGAGCGCCGCGACGCGGAATTCCGGCTGGAAAGGGGATAGATCCATTGCGGCAGCGCCTAACGCCTCCGTTCCGATATTGCAAGAAGAGCAGCAATTACGCGGAGTTCGGGTCGAAAAGGCGGCGTCCAGCCGCGAATTCACACCGAAAACCGTCGCGAATTTGTCCCCTTCTCCCGCTTCGCGCTCAAAATCCGGCGAGATGAAGGAGCCGGAGCGCATGTTCACACAGGAAAGCATTTCGGAAATCGCCGCCGTGGCCGCCGGGATCGGCATAGAGCCGGCGGCGCTGCTCGCCGTGGCGGAAGTGGAGAGCGGCGGCAAGGCGTTTGCCGTCGTCGACGGCAGGAAGGAGCCGCTGATCCGCTTCGAGGGGCATTATTTCGACCGCCGGCTGACGCCGGAGAAGCGGTCAGCGGCCCGCGGCCAGGGCCTCGCCTCGCCGCTTGCCGGAGCCGTCGCCAACCCGAGCACCCAGGCGGCGCGCTGGAAGCTGCTGGCCCGCGCCGCCGCCATCGACCGCAAGGCTGCCTATGAATCCGTGTCGTGGGGGCTCGGGCAGGTGATGGGCGCGCACTGGGCCTGGCTCGGTTATGCCGGCGTCGAGGCGATGGCGGCGGAAGCGCGTGCCGGCGTCGCCGGCCAGGTGCGGCTGATGGCGCGCTACATCGACAAGGCGGGGCTGAAGCCGGCGCTTGCCGGTCGCGACTGGCATGCCTTCGCCCGCGGCTACAACGGCCCGGACTACCGCCGGCACGGCTACCATGCGAAGATCGCCGCGGCCTACCGGCGCCATGCCGCCATGCAGGCCGGCAAGAGCGCGGACGCGCCGCCGCTGACGGCTTCGACGAAGGCGCCGATCGCTGCAAAGCCGGCCGAAGCCGCGGGGAACAAGAGCGCGCTCGGCCGGTTCCTGCAGCGGATGCGCGGATGGATCGCAGCGGCGGCCAGGTAGCGTCCGGGCTCGAACTCGGGGTATCGAGGTGCCTTTCGACCCCCTCGCCGCCTCGCTTCGCTCGGCACCTCTCCCCACTCCATGAGGGCGAGGATTCGTTTTTGGCGATTGGCGTTTCCTCTCCGCAGTCGATCGCTATCGGATTCACACATTTGAACTGGTCTCACCGGCATCGCGGAAGAGATTTTCGTCATCGGCTGCGTCTGGACAGTACGCGAGCAACACCCAATCCGAGATGGGTGAATGCGATAACCCGTCGATCGGGCAGGGCTATCGCATATGAGTTGTATCGGAGCGGCAAACAGCTCTGCGTCGTCATTCCGGGGCCGCGCAGCGGAACCCGGAATCCAGAGTGCCGAC
>NZ_JCACER010000011.1:0-124977 GCF_059502445.1 Kumtagia sp. | reverse complement strand
TGCCCTACTGCCCTACTGCCCTACTGCCCTACTGCCCTACTGCCCTACTGCCCTAAATCAGCAACAGCCCCTTCATGCTGGCATGCGCCTTCTTGCCGATGATGATGTGGTCGTGAACCGAAATGCCGAGCGGCTTGGCGGAGGCGATGATGGTCTTGGTCATCTCGATGTCGGCGCGCGACGGCGTCGGGTCGCCGGAGGGATGATTGTGGACCATGCCTTCCAACATGCTAAGATGTTGATTTGTATTAGGTAAGTGGCAGGGACACGAGGAGTGGTGCCGGAGACTGGGATCGGTTGATTTTGCCCGAACGTGACCATCACGCCTGATCACCCCTGTGCTCGACGGGTCCCTTGGATGCACGGCACTGCACCTTATTCTTTTCATCCCATGCATCAAGTTCGTCGAGTGGGTAGAGCACGGCCTTGCCAATTTTGACGAAGGACGGGCCAAGACGCATCGCGCGCCAGTTTCGAAGCGTCCCAACCGAAATGCCGCCCCGGTAGCGTTCAGCTACCTCGTCAGGCGTAAGGAATTTGCTGTCTGCCACTACCGCCCTCCTTCGGCAGTACGACAAGGGTCGTGTCGCCGCGTCTTGAGTTGATCATCGCGGTAGTCTGTCAAGGTTCGCTTTGGGGCTTTGTTTCACCCGCCCGGGCCCGGTGCCTTACGCTTCCGCACTGCCATACATGCTGCAGAATTCTGCGGCGCGAAAGACATCAGAGGCAGGGGGCGTAGAAACGGATACCATAGAGGCCACATAGGCGGAGTTGACTGCGCTGCCTTTCTTCGAAGCGGCTAGGTGCCGAACAGGTGCCGCGCTAACGTCTTGACCTGACATCTCGAGTTCTACCTTTCTCGTGTCGAGAAGCGGGTCGGGGATAGTCGAGGCGCGGACTGCATAGCTTCTCGAAGGACGAGTCACAGGGCTTGAAGGATGGTGAGAAGGTCTCCTCCCGGAGAACCGCTCTCGCCAAACACACGCTTTTGGACTTCGATCGCAATCGCCATGCTGCTTTCGAGTGTATCAAGCCCTGCGGGCGTGATCGACGCCGATTTGGCGCGTGGATGCGGCTTGCCGGCGTGCCGAACGATAAATCCCTTCGTCTCAAGCACGTTCATCATCTGCGACATTTGCATCGGCTCAATCTCGGCGGCGCGTGACAATTCCGCCTGCGAAGCCGGTTCGCCAGACCTGTTGCTCCAGGCCACGAGCGCCAGCGCGGTGAATTGAAGATAGGTGAGGTTTGCCTCATTCAACTCCCGGTTCATCTCACGCTGGAAGCGATGCAAGAGACGCCAAAGAACGAACCCAATCGCTGCATCGGGTGAGCCCAACGTCCTGCTCTCAAAGAAGTCTTTCAGGACCTCAGGGGCGACCCGCATCGCAATCTCCTCATCCAGCCGCCGAGTTCGGGAATGCATCTTATGCACAGGGATTGAAGCCATGTAAATATATTTATATGGTATGACTTACGCGAGCCTAAAGGAGATGCGTCATGGCGAACCGCAAACTGGACATCGGCTTTTGGAACTACGATCGCGCCCAAGCGCTGCGCGACGGGGAAGTGAAGATCGAGGGCGTCGATGCGACCTTCCACAATGGCCGCATCGTCACGGACATATTCGAAGCGATGGTCAAGGACCGCGCCTATGACGTCTCGGACCTTGGCCTCAGCTATTTCCTGCGGACGATGGACACAGATGAGGCACCGTTCCGGCTGCTGCCGGTGCCGCTGCTGCATATGTTCCGCCACTCGGCGATCTATATCAACAAGACCAAAGGGATCGAAAGACCTGAGGACCTTAACGGCAAGCGCATCGGCGAGCTCGCGCTTTACGGCCATGATGCGGGCGTGATGCCCAAGGGCATGCTGTCGGGCGAGTTTGGTTTTCGGCCCGAAAGCTGTCGGTGGATCGTCGGCGGCATCGACTTCGCGTTGAAGCCGATCGACTGGCTGCCCAAGCCCGTGCCGGACGGCCTCGAGGTCATTTACGCGACGGGCGATGACGATCTTGGCGAGATGCTCGCGGCGGGCGAGATCGACGCCCTGATCTCCGCCGATGCCCCGAAGTGTGTGTTGGAAAAGCGGCCCAACGTCGGGCGGCTGTTCGAGGATTACGAGACCGTCGAGCGCGACTACTACAAGCGCACCGGCATCTTCCCGATCATGCACATGGTGGCCGTCAAGAAGGAGCTGGCGGATGACGAGGCTCTGATGCGGGCTGTCTACAAGGGCTTTGTCGACGCCAAGGAGGCCATGGCGGCGAAACTCCGCAAGGGCATGACGTTCAACAACATGACGGTGATGATCCCCTGGCTCAGTCACCTGATGCAGGAAAATATCGACACCCTGGGCGAGGACTGGTGGCCTTATGGCATCGCCAAGAACCGACCCGCGATCGAAGCCTTCCTGCGCTATCACAACGAGCAGGGACTGTCGAAGAAACGCTGGACGATCGAAGAGGTATTCGTTCCCGCCCTGCTGGAGAGCTGATCAATGCGCCTGATCGCGCTCGAAGAGCATATCGCAACGCCGGAAGTGGTCGAAACCTGGCGTCAGCTCGACCCGCAATGGCAGGACGTCGGCTTCAGACCCTCGTCGGAGGGCGCCGCCGGATTAGCCCTGCAGGAATTCGGCGAGCAGCGTATCGCCGCGATGGACGCGAGCGGCATCGACGTTCAGGTGCTGTCGTTGACGACGCCAGGCCTCCAGAATCTGAACGCCGACGATGCGGTCCGGCTGCAGACGCAAACCAACGACCTGCTCGCCGAGACGGTGCGCGCGCGGCCCGACCGCTTTCAGGCCTTCGCTACACTCGCCACCCCGGATCCGAGCGCGGCCGTCAAAGAACTTGAGCGCGCTGTGACGCGGCTCGGCCTGAATGGCGCGATGCTGTTCGGTCGCACGCGTGACAGGAACATGGACCACCCGGACTATTGGCCGATCTACGAGGCCGCCGCGCAGCTGCGCGCTCCCCTGTACATCCACCCGCAATCGCCGACCCCGGCCGTGCGGGCGCAACTATACGATGGCTTTGCCCCTGAGGTCAGCGCGCTGTTCGCCATCGGCGGTGTCGGTTGGCGTTATGAGACAGGGGTGCAGGTCATCCGCCTGATCCTGTCGGGCGTGCTCGATCGCTTTCCCGATCTCACACTCATTCTAGGCCATTGGGGAGAGGTCATCCTTTTCTATCTCGAAAGGATCGATCTTCTGCACAAGGCCGCGAGGCTGCCGCGAAGCTTCGAGCAGTATGTTCGCGACCAAGTCTATGTCAGGCCGAGCGGAATGTTCAGCCAACGTTACCTTCGCTGGGCAAAGGAAGTGATCGGCGCGGACCGGATCCTCTTCTCGACCGATTATCCCTTCGTGCCGGCCAGCCGCGACGGATATCGTTTCCTGGAGGAAGCCGAGCTATCCGCGGCTGAGCGGGCAGGCATCGCCAGCGGTAATTGGGAACGCCTTGTCGCTGGCATCCGGCGCGGCGAGGGACGATGAACATGAGGACGCTCGATATCGGCTGCTCACGCTATGATCATGTCGCGGGGCTGTTCGACGGCAGCATCGGGATCGAGGGCGCCGAAGTTCGGATGCACAGCGCCGATATACCCTCCGACATTTTCGAAAGGATGATCCGCGACCACGCCTACGACGTGGCGGAACTTGGCCTGACCTATCATCTGCGGCTGCTCGACGCCGGCAATTCGCCGTTCGTGGCCCTGCCCATCTTCCTCGCCCGCGTGTTCCGGCACTCGGCGATCTACGTCAACACGCAGAGCGGGATCAGGCGGCCGGAGGATCTGGCCGGCAAGACAATCGGCGAGTTCGGCATGTACGGCCATGACGGAGGCGTCTGGCCGAAGGGCATCCTGTCCGACGAGTTCGGCCTCAGGCCCGATCAATGCCGCTGGGTGATCGGCGCGACCGACTGGTATATGCCACCATTCGATTTCATCGCACAGCCGCACCCCATGAATGTCGAGGTGCAGCCCGTGCCTGAGGGGCGCACGCTCAGCGACATGCTCGAGAGCGGGGAAATCCAGGCGTTGATGTCGGCGCGCACACCGCGCTGCTTCGTTGAGGGCTCGCCACGCGTTGCACGTCTCTTCCCCGATCATGAGGCGGTCGAGCGCGACTATTTTGCGCGCACTGGCATCTTCCCGATCATGCACACGCTGGTCGTTCGCCGCGATCTGCTTCAGGCGGAGCCTTACCTCGCCCGCGCAATCTACGACGTGTTCACCAAGGCGAAGGACGCTGCTCTTGATCGCCGTCGCGTGGGTATGGCGGAAATGAACTTCAAGACGACAGTACCATGGCTGACGCCGCTGCTTGATCGGAACCGCACGCTCCTCGGTGAGGACTTGTGGCCGTATGGCGTCACGGCGAACCGGGCGGCGCTCGACACCTTCTGCCGGTATTTCCACGAGCAGGGGCTTTCCAGTCGTCGTATCGCCGTCGAAGAGCTGTTCGCAGCCGATCTCCTCGACACCTGAAGAAGCATCACGCTGAACCTGGGGAACCCGCCGCGGCGCAGCCATATCAGCCGCCTAGAGCTAAGCTGAGGTTTCACAAGGTAGAACCGAAAGCATAGCAATCATGGCGCTGAAGCGGACGGCTGCACCTGCGCGGCTATTGCCTGTGATCGTATGAATGGCGATTGTCGCGGATCGATGAGCGATGGGCGATCGCCCAAGCGGCCAGCGCCCGAAGCGGCTCCGACAGCGACATGCCGAGGGACGTTAGGGAGTATTCGACCTGGGGCGGTGTCGTGTCGTGCACAACCCTCTTAACCAGGCCGTCTCGCTCCAGCGCTTTGAGCGTGCGGGTCAGCATCTGTTGCGAGATACCAGCGACCAGGCGCTTTATCTCGTTAAAGCGCCTGGGTTGGCGGTGGAGTGTTACGACGATCTGCACCGTCCATTTGTCTCCGACGCGGCCTAAAACATCTCCCACGCCGGCGCAGTCCGCAGGCAAGTCAGCTGGTGAAGTCATATCCATATGACCTGATCCCAAAAATATGCGTTCTAGATATGTTCTGAGCAGTCATATATCGAGATCAGGTCTAAAATCCAGACTGGTCGCCAACGACTTCTGTTCGCGGCCGGTCTCTATCTGAAAGGAGTCTTCATGACCGGCCAGCAGATTCACCGAGACGCCAACATGGAAGCGCCGACACCCGTTCTATCGGTGCGATCTCTCGCATTGCCGGCAGCGGGGCGGGGAGAAGACCTGCAACTGCGCTTATCCGCGCCTGTTCTAGGCGACGGACTTCCGATCATCGTGTTTTCGCATGGCTTCGGCTCCTCGATGGATGGCTATGCGCCGCTGGCCGACTATTGGGCCGCGCGCGGCTTTGTCGTGATCCAGCCAACCCATCTCGACGCGAAGCGGCTCGGTCTGGCACAGGACGATCCGCGACAACCGCTGATCTGGCGAACGCGCGTCGATGACATAAGGCGCATCCTCGACAATCTTGACGCGATTGAGGCGCGGGCGCCGGATCTTAAAGGGCGGGCAAATAATGAACTGGTCGCCGCAGCAGGCCACTCCTTCGGTGGACAGACGACGAGCATGTTGCTGGGCGCGCGGATGCTTGGTGACGGCGGTGACGGCGAGGACATGTCCGATCCGCGCATCAGAGCCGGTATCCTTCTTGCGTCCGGCGGGCGAGGCGGTTCAGACCTGAGCCCGTTTGCGCTCGAGAAGACCCCTTATCTGGATTCCGGCTTCGACCATATGACGACGCCGACCTTGGTGGTGGCCGGCGATGCCGACAGGTCGCCGCTGACGGTTCGTGGCCCGGACTGGTTCGCCGATCCGTTCCACCTCAGTCCGGGCGGGCAAGCGCTGCTTACGCTGCTCGGCGGAGAGCATATGCTCGGCGGCATTTCCGGATATGAGGTCACCGAAACCACCGACGAGAATCCCGAGCGTGTTGCGCTCGTGCAGAGGGTTACGCTCGCATACCTGCAAAAGGTTCTTCTGAATCAAGCAGCGGCATGGTCGTCGCTGTGCGAGGAACTGGCCACGGGAGTGTCAACCATCGGGCGTATCGAGGAGCGATAAAGGCTCGGTATCGCGGTGTGCGTGAGCGACGGGATCTCTTACCGATCACAAGCCGGACGCCGAGCCGACGGCATGAAGGCGGCGGTCGGCAGGGCCGTTCGGAGATATCAAGTCTCGGACAGCGCTCACGCGCCGCCGAACTTCCAGACCGGGATGCCCAGCTTCCTGGCCTTGTCGGCGAGGTTGTCGTGGATGCCGGTGCCGGGGAAGTGCATCACGCCCTTCGGCACGATCTGCAGCATCTCGTCGTTGCGCTTGAACGGCGCGGCTCGGCCGTGCTTCGTCCCTGGCGCCCGTTACGCCTGCCTGAACGAGGTGGTGGCGGCATCGCCGGTCGCGATCGAACATTCGGCCTCTCATTTCCCAACGCCTGTAAGGCGAGCCAGCGCCGGGTGCTGGTCCATTCGAGCGTCCGGCCCGTCGAAAGATCGAGGACATGGGCGCCGCCAGAGAAGCCATCGACGACGGGTTCGAGGCGATGTTCGCCCATTGAAAACCCCAGTCCCCGGTCAGGCCGAAGGCCTCGCGCAGCGTGTCACGCAGGTGATCGCGAGCTGTTGGTCGGCGCTGCCCGCGTCGCGCAGCACAAGCGAGCCGGCCCGTATTCGGGCGAAAGCGAGAGCAGTTTCGGCGATGAGCGCCGTGTAGATGTCGAAGGCCCGCGCCGCGTTGTCGGTGGTGCCGACGTCGAGCAGGCATGAATAGCGCGTGAGAAAATCGGTCATGGCGGGCTCCTGAAACGAAAAAAGCCCGGCGCTGGGCCGGGCCCGGGAGGGCGGAGGGTGGTCGGGTTAGTAGCTGAACTGCCAGGACGGCGAGGGCTGGCCGTCGTCGGTAGCCCGCACCGCGTCGTCGAGATCGGCAGAATCGCCCTCGACGACGGTGGGATCGCGGACCGGCGTTTCGTCGATGACGGTGACGCGGGAAGCGAGCCCGTCCTCGACCTCGACATGCACGGGCACGAGATGTTGGAAGACGACGCGCCGGGGCGCCGGGCTGGATTGCGACATGGTGCTGCTCCTTGGCTGGAGGGATAGGCGGAGCGGTCGACGCCGCCCCGCCTGCGCGATCACTCGGCCGCGACGAGGTGGCGTTCGTCGTCTTCGCCGGCGAGCTCCTCGTCATCGCCCGCGAGGAAGTCGGGCAGCGCCGCGCCGTCATCCTCGCCGCCGGTCTGGGTCTCCGGTCTGGGTCTCCGGGGTGGCCGCCTCGGCCGCGGCGGCCAGGCGCAGCGGTTCCGGCAGCCAGCCGGTGTCGGCCAGCAGGCGCTCGGCTTCCTTGGCCATGTCGCCCTTCTTCAGATGGTCGATGAGCTGCGCGGCCTGTTCTCCGGCGCCCTCGCGGACCGCCTGCAGGATGCGGGGCTTGGTGACCCGGTTGAGGTAGTTGCCGAAGGTCGGACGCCAGCCGGTCTCAACCAGATCGAGCCCGGTCGCCCGGGTCAGGCGGTCGGCCTGGGCGAGCCGCATGTCGAGCGTGTGCTGGGATACGCCGCCGGCGCTGTGCGGTTCGGGCGCTCATAGAGGGCATTCACGCCGTAGCTGACGCAATGCGCCAGAAGCGCCATCCGGCTGGTGTCGTCGAGGCCCGCGAGCCAGTCCCATAGGGCGTCGTCCTCTTTCGGGATGTCACCCGCCCAGGCGGCGTGGCGGTCCTGCACCGCGCGCGCCGACGGGCTGTCCTTCAAGGGGGCGTCCTGGACCGGGAAGAAGATGTGCTTCACTCCGGCTTCCATGGCGCCCGTGTACATGCGGGTCATGAAGGTGTCCGAGACGAGCTTGTGGAGCAGCGCGGTCATGGCGACGTGCGGATTCTCCGCGACGGCGTTGCGCAGCGCGAGCGTGCGATAGGCCGTCAGCTCGACGACCAGACGCTCCGGCAGCGGCTTGATGACGCCGTCGTCCTCGTCCTCCTCGGGTTCGACAGGCTGGTTACCGATGGTGATGACCGCCCGCTGCACCACGGGCTCGGCGGGATCACCGCCGGCTTCTACGCCGGTCTCGCCCTCGGGCTCGATCGGCGCTTCATCTTCGGCCCGCACGTAACCGCGGTCGATGTCGAGGCTGCCGTCATGGGCGATGCTGACGAAGACGCCTGCGCGGGGGAGGGGATTGTGTGCCCGCTCGAGGGAAGACGGATACTCTCGGCGTCACATAGGCGGGGTCAGCACCCATCAACTACCAGTCTGCAGGTCGATGTTCTTCAGCGGCAGCTGCCGCACGCGCTTGCCCGTGGCGGCAAAGATCGCGTTCATGACCGCAGGAGCTGCCACCGCAATCGTGGGCTCGCCGACACCGCCCCAGAACCCGCCCGATGGCATGGCGATGACCTCGACCTCCGGCATCTCGTCGAGCCTGAGCACGTTGTAGGTGTCGAAGTTCTGCTGCTCGATGCGGCCGTCTTTGACCGTGCACTCGCCGTAGAGCATGGCGGAGAGGCCATATACGAACGAGCCGGCGATCTGAGCTTCCACCTGCTGCGGGTTGACGACGTGACCGGGATCGGTCGCGGCGACGATGCGGTGGATCTGCAGCTTGCCCTGGGTGACCGAGACCTCCGCGGCACCGGCGACGTAGGCGCCAAAGCCCATGATCTGGGCGATGCCGCGATGGCGGCCAGCGGGTGCCGGGGTGCCCCAGCCGATGCCTTTGGCAGCCGCCTCGAGTACCGCGAGGTGCTTGGGATGACGGGTCATCAACCGGCGGCGAAACTCCAGCGGATCAACGCCGGCCGCCTGCGCCAGCTCGTCCATGAAGCACTCGAGATAGATGGCGTTCTGGTTGAGGTTGACTCCGCGCCAGGCCCCAGGCCTCACATGCGTATTGCGCATCGCGTGGTCGATCAGGAGGTTTGGGATCGTGTAGCCGATCGCCATCTCGCTGCCGTCCGCAACCAGGCCTTGGAACACCAGGGGATCACCGTTGGCACTCATCAGGTTGGGCATCGCGTAGTGGGCGATGGATTGCCCAGAGATGCGCATGTGCAGCGCTTCGAGATTGCCCTGGGCGTCCAGCGAACCGCGCAGGCGGCACTGCGTGATCGGATGGAACCGACCCTGCATCATGTCCTCTTCGCGGGTCCACATCATCTTCACTGGCGTGCCGGGAATCTGCTTGGCGATGAGGGTCGCCATCCGCACGTAGTCGCTCTGCAGCCGGCGGCCGAAGCTGCCGCCGATGCGCATGGTGTGTATCTCGCATGCCTCGGGCGGAACGCCTGCCGCGGTCGACATGATCGCGAGCGCCGCCTCGGCCATCTGGGTCGGTCCCCACATCTCGCAACGCTCGGGGGTCCAGCGCACGGTGGCGGACAGTACCTCCATGGGCGCGTGGTTCTGGTAGGGATAGCTGTAATCGGCCTCAATGACCCGCGACGCCTTGGCGAGCGCGCCGCGGGCATCGCCCTGGCGGTTGCCGATGAAGTTGGTCTCGGCGGTGAGACCCTCCTTCAGCTGCGCGGCAATGGTCTCGCTGGAGACCCTGGCGTTCTCGCCTTCGTCCCAAACGACCGGCAACGCTTCGAGCGCGGTCCTGGCGCGCCAGAAGGTGTCGGCGACCACGGCCACGGTTTCATCGTCGACCTTCAGCACATACCGCACGCCGCGCATGCCGGTGACCTTTCTGGCGTCAAAGCTCACCAGCTTGCCGCCATGTACGGGACAGGCCTTCGGCAGCGCGACCAGCATGCCGGGCATTGTGAAATCGGTTCCGTAGACCAGCGAGCCGTTGAGCTTGTCGGCGGTGTCGAGCCGCCTGAGCGGCTTGCCGGCAATCGTCCAGTCCTTCGGATCCTTCAGGGTCACATTGGTCGGGACCGGCAGCTGGGCTGCGCGCGTGGTCACTGCGCCATAGGTCACGCTGTGGCCGGAGCGTGCATGGGTGACCAAGCCGTTGACGCCGGCGCATTCCAACGCGGGGACGCCCCACGCTTCGGCCGCAGCCTGCACCAGCATGACGCGCGCGGTGGCGCCGGCCATGCGGACGTAGTCCTGTGATCTGCGGATCGCGGTCGAGCCGCCGGTGGCCATGTCGCGCCAGGGCCGGTTGCGGCGGCGGTTCTCGCCGGGCTTCACCAGCTCGAATCCGACGTCTGCCCAGTTGCAGCCGAGCTCCTCGGCTATCAGCTGTGCCAGGCCCGTGAGCGCGCCCTGTCCCATCTCCGCGCGCGCGGTGCGGATGATGACCCTGTTGTCGGACTGGATGACGATCCAGGCGTTGACCTCGCGGTCGGTCGTCTGTGCGAGCGACTGGCGCGGACCCGACAGAGAGAACGCCAGCGTGAACGCGCCGGCTGCCGAGGTTGCCAGGAACGCGCGGCGGGTGGGCGACGGGAGGGTCGTGTTCAACATGACAGGCGCTCCTTAGCCTCGGTTGGCCGCAAGACGGGTCGCCGCCAGCTTCACGCCGGCGAGGACGCGCGGATAGGTCCCGCACCGGCAAATGTTGCTGATCTCGCTGCGGATCGCCTCGTCGGTCGGGTTGGGGTTCTGGGCGAGCAGGGAAGCCGCCGCCATGATCATGCCGGTCTGGCAGAAGCCGCACTGCGCGACGTCGAGCTCTGCCCACACCTCCTGGACAGGATGGGGTTTCTCGTTGCCAAGGCCTTCGATCGTGACGATCTTCTGGTCCTCGGATACCGCGCTCGCGGGCATCGAGCAGGAACGCACCGCGCCGCCATCGATATGCACGGTGCAGGCGCCGCACTGGGCGACGCCGCAGCCATACTTGGTGCCGGTGAGACCGGCGTGCTCCCGGATCACCCACAACAACGGGGTATCGTCCTCGACGTCAAAATCCACGACTTTGCCGTTGATGTTGAGCTTGGCCATGCGGTTCTCCCAACCGTTGCAGTCGTCATTTTGAGGCGTCCAGGTTTTGCGGATCGGCGATGATGCTGACGCCCTCGCCGGTATTGGGCATCCTTTCCTGAACGCCCTTCGAACTACATTTCTTGTTCCCACCAGCCGCGGGTGTTCACGTTAGCGGCGTCAGCGAGAGCCTCCAGCTCGACAATGTTGTCGCTGGTGAGCGTCATGCTGGTGGCCCGGACCAGGCCCTCGATGTAGTGGGGCCTGGTGACGCCGATGATCGGCGTCGCGCCCTTGGCGATCGCCCAAGCCGTCGCAACATCAGAAGCCGCCGCACCCTGCTTCTGGCCGACCGAGGCGAGTTTGTCGGTCAGCGCCTTCAACTGAGGCAGCATGCCGTTGTAAGCCTGCGCCCGGTTTGTGCCTTCCGGCAGCGGGTTCTCCGGACTGTACT
Source organism: Kumtagia sp. (assembly GCF_059502445.1). Lineage (NCBI taxonomy): Bacteria > Pseudomonadati > Pseudomonadota > Alphaproteobacteria > Hyphomicrobiales > Phyllobacteriaceae > Kumtagia > Kumtagia sp. Next base: position 113,644 of record NZ_JCACER010000011.1, on the reverse strand, counting down.
TGCCGGTCAAGGCGCCCTGTTCGAGCACCATATAGGCGAAGAACGGGATGCCCTGGTTGCGGCAGTAATCCAGGATGCCGGCATCCTCAGCGCTGCGGTAGACAAGGCTGTAGTGGTTCTGGACGGCCTCGACCCGGAACCCGGCTTCGCCGAGAATCTGGTTGGCTTGCTTGATTTGGCTCAGATTATGGTTCGAGACGCCGACATGTTTGACCTTGCCGCTCTTCAGCAACGGGATCAGGTGAGGCGTCCACCGCGCTACATCGGCTGGATTGTGAATCCAGTAAATGTCGATGTACTCGGCGCCGAGGCGGGCCAGACTCTGCTCCAGCATGTCCGCCACCGGATCGTCGCCGGCTCCCGCAGCCTGCGGGGTGAACTTCGTGGAGAGCTGGTAGTCGCTGCGGGCGAAGCGCTTTAACACTTCACCGAGTACGGTCTCTGAACGGCCCATGCCATACACGATGGCGGTGTCCCAGAGGGTGAGCCCGGCCGCATGCGCCTTGTCGGCGACCTCTTCCAGGCCAGCCTGAGTCATGGAGCTGCCGAAATAGCCGTTGCCAGTCTCGCCGCTGTCGCCCCAGGCCCAGGTGCCCAGAGCGACTGTGGGTATCTTCAGATTATCGATTGCCATGTTTGTCCCATACTGGTTCTGCGGCCAGGGCCTGCTGTGACCCGACGCGTCCCAGGCATTTTGATACGCGGGAGCCCAGACCGTTAGCCTGATGCGCCGAGATTTCTGCCCGATCCTCCGGGAAGCTGCGGTTTCGCGTTGCCGCACTTCCGCGCGCGTGTGATGGTCGGCCCATGGAAACACTGAAGGAAATTTCTGCGATAATCGCTCGATACGTCTCGAAGGATGGCTTCCACGCTACCCCCATCGAGCGCGTGACGCTTGTTCGATCCTCCACGGTCACGATGCCGATGCCGAATGTTTACCGGCCGCAACTGTGCCTCGTCGCGCAGGGGCACAAGGAGGTCACGCTGGGCGACCGCGTGTTCAGATATGCACCGGGGCGTTATGGAGTCGTGACTTACGACCTACCCGCTGTCGGCCATGTGGTCGAAGCGACTCCTGACAAGCCCTATCTCTGCCTGTACCTCGATTTTGAACCGGTGATGCTTGGGGACTTGGCGTCGCGCGTGCCGCCGCCACCGGGAGCACCATCGCCGCCCATAGGCAAGACGGTGTCCGATGCCGGCGCCGGTCTGCTCGACGCTGCGCTGCGCCTGCTGCGCCTGCTCGATGATCCGGCAGCGCTGCCCGTGCTCGGGCCGCTTGCTGAGCAGGAGATCCTCTATCATCTCCTCGCCGGCCCAGACGGCGCCAGAATGCGCCACATCACCTCCGGCCAGGGTAAAGTGGCACAGGTCGGCCGCGCCATCGCCTGGATCGGCAAGAACTTCCGGGAACGGTTCAGCATCGAGCGGCTTGCCGCGGAGGTCGGCATGAGTCCGTCGAGCCTGCACGAGCATTTTCGCGCCGTGACGGCGATGACGCCGCTGCAATTCCAAAAGCAGCTCCGGCTGCAGGACGCACGCAGCCTCATGCTAGTCCAGGACATCGATGTCGCGACTGCCGCCTTGAGCGTGGGCTACGAAAGCCCGTCGCAGTTCAGTCGCGAATATCGCCGCCACTTCGGAGAACCGCCGGCGCGCGACATCTCCCGCTTGCGCGCTTCGCCAGGCTTGGCAGTGGTAGCTTGAGGTCAGCCTATCGATGTCGGCGCATTAACATTCAATTCAGATATCAGAGAAACGGATATCAAAGAGGCAACATAGGTGAGTTAACTGCGCTGCCGTTCGCCGCTAATTCTAGGTGCCGGGCAGGTACTGCATCTCGACCTTCTTCCGTTGGCGGCGTGAGACGAGATACGCGTCTGTAGTAGCGCTATCCCGACCGGCATCTGAGCATTTCCGAGGGACAACGCTTCGGCAGGCCTCGGCCTGATGCACTTTCCTCGAGCTGGACGTCGCCACGGCGAGCCTGAGCCTGCGCACTGATCACATTGCGCGGATCAACGGCGTCTTACACGAATTCCCGGTCGCGAGGCCATGATATGGAGAGGCGGCCAGGGGCACGGCCTACCGCTGAACGCGCTCGGATGCCTTGCGAAGCGAGAACGCAAGCGGTCAGTGGGCTTCCTACTGCCAATTGAAGGTGAGCGGCGCCTCGCGAAACGCGAAACGATCGAGGTGATTCGCCACGACGTCCTTCAAACGCGCGAGTTGCTCGGCCTCGCTGGCCTCGATGCGGACCTCAAGGGTCGCCGACGCCGCGACGAAGGTTACCAGCGCATCGCCAGCGAAATTGGCGCCTCGCGCATTTCTTGGAAACGCCACTGTTCCATGCTCGGGTGTGAACACGGTCTTGAGATCGTGTGACCAATGCTTGCAAAGCTGCTGGAGATAGCGGCTGCCATTTTCGGTCGGCACATGTGCGGTCTGTGTTGGCATTTTGTCTTCCTTCAAATAAAGCGCTCGGGGCGTCCCTGCTAGATCAGGTCGTCGATGCGCATTGGCAGTTGCCGCACGCGCCGCCCCGTCGCGTGGTACACAGCGTTGGCGATGGCGGCAGCGACGCCGACCATAGAAACTTCGCCGAGGCCTTTCACGCCAGCATCGTTCAGCAACGGGTCGGGCCGGTTGATGAAGGCGACGTCGATCGCGCCGATATCGGCGTTCACGGGGACGATGTATTCGGCCAGGTCGTTGTTTAGCACGCCACCGAAGCGCGGATCGATCTCACCAGCCTCTCGAAGGGCTGCACCGATGCCCCAGACGACACCGCCATGCACCTGGCTTTCGGCGGTGCGCGGGCTGACGACCCGGCCGCAGTCGACGACGCTGACGACACGCGGCACGCGGATGCGGCGTGTTGTCGGCTCGACACGCACCTCGACGAAGTGCGCGATGTAGCTGAAGCTGACGAAGGGCTTGTACTCCGGGCCGCCGGCCGCCGGCAGACCGCGCTGAAGCCGATCGAAGACGGCATCGGGCTGGCCGGGCGCCTGCAGGCGGGTCTCGACCTCGATATAGGGGCGTCGCCAGCGCGCGAGCATCTGATGGATCGTGCCGTTGACGGTCCGGCCGTTCCTGAGTTCGTCGAACTGGACCTGCATGGCCTGCACGGCCCGCCGTACGACGGGGACCGAGCTTGCCGTTCCCCACGAACCGGCGGTGACGTGCTGGGGCGCGGCGTCCGGGTCACCGATGACGATTTCGACGCGTGCCGGATCGATGGCGAGTCCCTCGGTCACGGCGGCGAGGATGGCGGTGCGAATGCCCTGACCCATCTCGTGGCCGCTGACGGCGATCCTGGTCGTTCCGTCCGCGCGGACACGAAGACGCGCGATCGCCGGGGCCATGGCCGCCTTGTAAGCGCCGACGGCGACGCCCCAACCGATCAGCGTCCCGTCGGGAGCGCGCATCGATCCGGGAGCAGGGTCGCGCCGCGACCAGCCGAAGCGCTCCGCGCCATCCCTGAGGCATTCGGCCAGAAAGCGCGAGGAGAAGGGTCCCCCGGTGACCGGATCGGTCTGCGCATCGTTAGCGATACGAAAAGCCAGCGGGTCGCGGCCGGCGGCGTAGGCCAGCTCGTCCACGGCGCTTTCGAAGGCGAAGGCGGCCGGATGCTCGAAAGGCGCGCGCATGTACCCCGGCGACTGTATGTCCGTGCGCACGAGCCGCGCACTACTCGTATAATTCTCGATGGCGTAGAGCCGTGCTGTGATCTCGCTGAAGCTCGCGCGGAACGTGTCGGCGCGGCTGTTTTGCATGTCAGCATCGTAGCGCGCCGCAATGATCCGCCCATCCGCATTCGCACCCAGTCGGATTCTGTGGCGGCTGGCCGGCCGAAAGCTCGCGGTGTGGAAGAGCTGGGCGCGTGGCATGACGAGCTTGACAGGTCGCCCGAGCAGAATGGCCGCGCGCGCGGCCAGCACCGTCTGGCTCTGCAGCGAGTTCTTCTGGCCGAAGCCGCCGCCGAGATACGCGCTATTCACCCGCACACGCGCGGGATCGAGACCGAGGGCCGCCGCCGTGCCGAATTTAAGCGCGCCGGAATTCTGCGTCCCCTCATGGAGGGTCAGCGTGCCGTCGCGCCATTCGGCGACGGTCGCGATCAGCTCCATCGGATTCTGGAACTGGGCGGGAGAAAAATACTCGGCTTCCACGCTGAAGGCGGCAGCGGCAAGCGCCGCCTCAGCGTCGCCCACATTGTGGGCCGGCTGCGGATCGAGAGTCTCGGCACGCGCATCGTCCAGCAACGACGCAAAGGGCTCCTCCTCGTATCGGGGCTGGATCAGCGCGGCAGCCTCGATTGCGATCTCCAAAGTTTCTGCGACCACGAGCGCGATCGGTTCGCCGCGATGGACGAGTTGGTCGGACAGCATCGGCTGATGGCTCTGGAAGCCGAACCCGCCGCCCATCAGATAGCCGGCGGATTTGATCCCGTCGAAATCGCGCCAGGTGAGGACCCTGAGGACGCCATCGAGGGCGGCGGCCGCATCGATATCAATAGCGGCGAGGCGGCCCCGCACGATCCGGGAGGGCACGGTCATCGCGTAGGCGAGGCGTGGCAGCGGCACGTCGGCGGCAAAGCGAGTGACACCGCGCACCTTGTCATGGGCGTCGACCCGTGCGCGATCGGGATAAATGGTATCGCTCATCGGCGCATACTCCGTTCTGCTGCAATCATGAGAGCGTCGGCGACTGCTTCGGCGCCGAGTGCGACCTTGAACCCGTTGTGTCGGCCGGGGCGGGCATCGGTGAAGGCCAGTCGTCCGGCTTCCAGCGCGGCAGCGCGGTCGAGACGCCGTCCAGCCAGCACCGCCTCGGCTGCCGGCACACGCCAGGGCCGCGTCGCGACTCCCCCGAGCGCGATGCGGGCCTGCCGCACCACGCCATCGTCCAGCTCCAAGGCCACGGCGGCCGAGACGAGCGCAAAGGCGTAGGACTCGCGATCACGGATCTTGTGGTAGGTCGAGGTCTGGCCGATCTGCCCGACCGGAACCCGGATGCGAAGGATCATCTCATCCGGCGACAACACGGTCTCGAGGTGCGGCGTTTCTCCCGGAAGACGATGGAGCTCTGCGACAGGGACGCTGCGCATCCCTCCTGGTCCAAGCACATCCACGGTGGCGTCGAGCGCGACCAGGGCAACGGCCCAGTCGCCTGGATAGACCGCGATGCAGGACGAACTGCCGCCAAGCAAGGCGTGACCGCGATCCAGCCCCGCAATGGCCGCACAGCCGCTGCCAGGCGTCCGCTTGTTGCAGGGGTATTCGGGGCCGTTCCGGAAATAGGCGCAGCGGGTCCGTTGCAGGAGGTTCCCGCCAAGCGTGGCCATGTTGCGCAGTTGCTGCGAGGCCGCTTTCGAGAGCGACTCAGCGAGCACCGGAGCGCGCTGCAGAACAGCAGGGTGGGCGGCCGCGTCGCTCATGCGGGTGAGGGCGCCGAAGACGAGCTCGTCCCGTTCTATTTGAATGTCACTCAGGCCGGAAATTCGGGTCACATCCACCAGATGCGACGGCGACTCGACGTCGAGCTTCATCAGATCGTAGAGCGTGGTGCCGCCGGCAAGGATGCGGGCGCCGGTTGCAGCCTGCGAGGCAATCGCGGCTTCGGGGGATGTGGCCCGTGTGTAGGAGAAGGCTCGCATGGCTCAGCCTCTCCCCATCGCGGTGGCAGCGTCCTGGATCGCGGCGACGATGCCGACGTAAGCGCCGCAGCGACAGATGTTGCCGCTCATATATTCGCGGATCTCGGCCGCGTTGGAGGCGTGACCTTCCTGCACACACGCGACCGCCGCCATAATCTGCCCCGGCGTGCAATAGCCGCATTGCAGGGCGTCGTGGTCGATGAACGCCTGCTGCATCGGGTGCAGCGACCCCTCGCGGAGCGACAGGCCTTCGATCGTCAGCACCGCGCGATCCTGTGTTGTTGCAGCAAGGGTGAGACAGGAGGCGACGCGGCGACCATCGATATGCACGGTGCAGGCGCCGCACTGGCCGTGATCGCATCCCTTCTTCGCACCTGTCAGCTCAAGCCGCTCGCGCAGTAAGTCGAGCAGGGAGGTACGCGGATCGACGACGACCTCGATCGGCTGGCCGTTCACTTGCAGTCGAAGAGGAACTGTCGCCCCCGGTGCGGCGGATTGCGTGACAGGGGTCTGCGCCTCGGCGCTATGCGCTCCAGCGAGAGCAGCGCCGGTCATTGCCGCGCCGACCAGCATCATATCGCGCCGGCTGATCGCAAGGGCGTCTTCGTCAGATTGTGGATCGGGTCCATTCAGTTCGTGCATGTCGTTGATCCTCGATGTCGGCGAGCTGTTCGTGGTCGCTGATTGTTTTTGCGAGTTCACCAGACGTCGGGCGAGCCTCAATATGGGGGCGGGATGCGGTGGGCCGCGCGGTCATAGCTGCTTGGAAAGCCAGCGATCTACGCCGTAGCGTCCGCCACCTGTGATCGCGATGTGCAGGGCGACGAAGCCGAGCATCAGCGGGTATTCGTAGCCGCGATCGATCCACGCGAATGTCGGCGCATGGGCGACACAGATGACCGCCATCTGCACCGCCAGCGCGGCTGCAAAGAACCGGGTCATGAAGCCGGCGGCCACGGCGATGGCGCCGACCGTCTCAAGCAGCATGGCTGCCACAGCGAGCGCGTACGGAAACGGAAGGTGGAGCACGTTGGCGATCATGTTGGTCGCGCCGGTCATCGGATCGGCCATCGATCCATGAGGCGTGCCAAATGCCTTGGGAATACCGTGGGTCAGGATGATAAGGGCAAAGGATATCCGCAGCAAAGCATAGGTGATCGGCTGTATCCGTAGATAGAAGGGCCCGAGCCTGGGAAGGAAATACGACGTCGGCGCGCGCTCGACATCCGCCTCGGTCTCTATGAAGGATGACTGTTCTGTCATTGCGGCCTCTCTTGCGGGATCTACGTGCACAATTCGTCACGGCACCATAGCCGTGGTGCGCATGCACGATAATCCGGTCAAACTTGAACGGCCCGTTCGGTGAGCCGGACAGTTGGATTGTACGAAACGCCGAACGGGGCGTCCGGATTTCAGCCCATTGCCGGATGATGGACATGGCGCTAAAAATAGCGGGTTGGCGCGTGCGCTGCTCTGGCCGGTCGCCCAGTTTGTGCGTGATCGAAAGGCCAGCTAATGGGCTCTCTTAATTTTTCCGACGTCTCGAACTTCATTGCCGTGGTCGATGCTGGTGGCTTCCGCGTCGCGGCGCAGATCAGGCGCGTGAGTGCTTCGACACTCAGTGACTCCATCAAGCGGCTTGAGACCGACCTCAGCATCCGGCTTCTCAACCGCACGACACGCAGCATCACGCCGACCGAGGCCGGCTCGCGGCTTCTTGATCGCGTGAGGCCGGCATTTGCGGAGATCGAAGCGGCCGTGAACGACCTGCGTGACGACTCCAGTCGCCCGGTCGGGACACTTCGGTTGAACGTTCCCGTGCCCGTGGCGCGGCATATCCTGCCCGAGATCGTCACAGGCTTTCTCGACACCTATCCCGGCGTTCGAATCGATGTCGTCATGGAGAACGACTTCACCGACGTCATCGGTCGCGGTTTCGATGCGGGCGTTCGCTATGAGGAAAGCATCGCCAAGGACATGATCGTGGTGCCTATCGGACCTCGCCGCCAACGGTTTGTGGCGGCCGCCTCGCAGGGCTATCTCGATCGCTTTGGCACGCCTGAGGAGCCGCGCGAACTGACCAGCCATCGCCTGATCGGCAACCGCTTTCCGAACGGTTCGGTGGGGACCTGGGAGTTCGAGCGCGGCAAAGATCTTTTGCGTGTCGTGCCCGATGGCCCGCTGGTCTCAAGCTCCATCGATCTGCAACTCGCAGGCGCCGCCGCCGGGGCCGGCATTATTTATACGTTTGAAGATTTCCTCCGGCCGCACCTCGAATCGGGCCTCGTGGTTCCGATCCTTGAGCCTTGGTGGCAGGAGTTCGACGGTCCCTATCTCTATTATCATAGCCGCCGCCACATGCCGTCGCCGCTCCGCGCGTTCGTAGACTTTGTAAAGCAGCGACGCGCGATCGATGCTGTTGGCGCCGCTTCCCTATCATCTTCGCCATAGGCGAAGACGGCCGCCGCTGGGTTACATGCGGCGATCGTCGTCAAGACTGTGTAATCAGGCCAGACCGCCATTGTTGAAGACGGTCTGGCCGTTGATCCAGAAACCGTCGTCACTGCACAGCATGGCGATATTGTCTGCGATGTCGGATGCCTCCGCGAGGCGCTTGTGCGGCGTGTTTGCCGCAAAGCCGGCAATTACCTCGGGCGTCTTGCCGTTCGTGAACAGCGTCGTGTTCACCGCGCCCGGCGCGACGGCGTTGACGGGGATCATGCGACCCGCCAGTTCCTTAGCCAGGACCGCCGCGAAATGCTCCTGCAGGCCCTTGGTCGAGCCATAGGGGCCATAGGCCGGCGACCGGATCTTCGACTGGCTGGAAGACAGCGTGATGATGCGGCCGCCATCGCGCACCCGGCGGGCGGCTTCACGCAATGTGTTGAAACTGCCCTTGGCGTTGACGGCGAACATGCGGGCGAGATCCGCGTCCGTCATCTCGCTGAACGGGGCGAGCCGCATGATGCCGGCATTGGCGACCACGACATCGACGCCGCCATAGGCCTGATCGTGCGCGTCGAACAACCGGCGAACCGCGGCAGGATCGCTGACGTCCGCCTGGACGGAGATCGCGCGACCACCGGCGCCTTCGATCTCGCGGACCAGGGTCGCTGCCAGATCACGGCTCTCAAGGTAGTTGATCGTCACGGCGTAGCCATCCTGCGCCAAACGTCTGGCGGTGGCGGCCCCGATCCCGCGTGAAGAGCCGGTCACCAGCGCGGCCTTATTGTTGGCGGGCTGAGTTTACTGTGTGTTTGCACTCCTGCTGGATAGAGCGGCAACTGCCGGAACAGCGAGCGCCGCTGCACTCAGCAGTCCGCGTCGTCCGATCCGATTGGCTTCCTTGGGCGTGGTCTCATCGCTCATCATAGTCTCCTGCGTTCTTGGGAGTTGTTGCAGGCGCTCGCAAATCTCAGTCATGCCTAGCTACATCGACGATCGATTGAGCCGAGTGCCAACGCTAATCTATTCGTGCGCCTGAGGATGATGTTCGCGCACTTAAGATCCTGCGATAAGCGGGACGGACCCGGACGGCCCGTCTGAAGGGCCGTACAAACGAACGCAAGAGATGGGCTGGACAATCCAATGCCGGCAAGGATTGCAATTGCCCTGTTAGATTGTCCGACATGCCGGACGGCCCGTTCGCAACTATTCGGCTAATCGATCGATCATAACGCCGCTATCGTCTTGTTCAATCAATCGACGCAAGGCGAGGGAGGCTAACATGTCCTCGATCAATATACCTGCGGAGGTCAGGAGCAACTGGAAGGTTCTTGTCACCGCGATGGTCGGGACGGGCTGCGGTCTGCTTTCAATCACCTTTTACACACAAGGGCTTTTCTTTGCGTCCGTGACGGAAGAATTTGGCTGGAGCCGCGCCGAGTTCTTCGCCGGTTATACTGTCCTGATGCTCCTTGGGATCGTCACTGGCCCGCTCGTTGGCAAGCTGGTTGCTCGCTACGGCGTTCGGACAGTCGGCCTGGCAGGACTTGCCGGCCATGGCATCGGTTATCTCCTGCTGGCGATCAATCCGGGCTCGCTGGCGCTTTGGTATGTCAGCTACGGTATGCTTTCGATCCTGGCCGCTGGGTCATTGCCGATCACGTGGACTGCGCTCGTCAGCCGCCATTTCAGATCCCGGCTTGGTCTCGCGATCGGCATCACCATGTCCGGCACGGGCGTCGCTGCGGCTCTCGCCCCGCTCTATGTTCAGTTCGGTCTGGAAGCGTTCGGCTGGCGCATGACGTACGCTACCTTGGGGCTCATCGCCTGGGCGCTGGCGACGGCGGTCATTCTGTCCTTGTACCGGGAGCCGGAGGGTGGATCCCATGTCGCGCAGCAAAGCGCCGATCAGGACGGCCTGACGCCACCGCAAGCGTATCGCAGCTATCGCTTCTGGTTTCTCTGCGCCGCGGTTTTCATCCTTTCTCTCGCGGTCGCCGGCCTCGTACCGAACTTCGTGCCCCTGCTTGAAGAGAAAGGCATTGCCACCGCCGACGCCGGCCCGGTTGTTAGTCTTTTGGGAGTTGCTGTGATCGTGGGGCGCCTTAGCGCCGGCGCTGTTATGGATCGCATCTGGGCGCCTGCTGTCTCGGCGATCTACTTCACCGGCACGGTGCTTGGAATTCTCGTCGTATGGGCGTCGGCCTCGCTCTCGCTGTCGATTGCGGCGATTGCAGCCATTCTGGCCGGACTGGCACTAGGCGCCGAACTCGACATCATCGCTTACCTCACCCGCCGATATTTCGGCTCGCGCCGTTACTCCGAGATTTTTGGCAGCGTCTATGTGGCTTTCGCCGTCGGCGTCGGCCTCGCTGCTCCTCTCTGGGGTGCGCTGCACGATCGCAGCGGGAGCTACACTCCGCATCTCATCGGCTCGGTCATCGCTATCGCAGTCGCCAATGCCATGATCCTCGCGCTCGGTCGTTATCCCGATCGCCTCGGGACACGCGCTGAAGCGTCGAGCACGGCGACCGGCTGACTGTCCGACTGACCGGACGGGCCATCCGGTTCGTCGCCTCTAATCGCGACCGCTCGAAACCCTCACATCAACTTTCATCTGCCGACCAGAGCGCGTCGGTCCCCTCTGGATGCAGGAGACGTGCAATGTCCCAAGTGGTGCTCATCACCGGAGCGTCGAGCGGTTTTGGGTTGTTGACCGCCCAAACGCTCGCCCTTCAGGGTCACATCGTCTACGCCGGAATGCGCGATCTCGATCACCGCAACGCAAAGAAGGCGGAAGCGGCGACGAAATTCGCGACCGAGAATCAGGTTGTCCTCAATCCCATCGATCTCGACATCCAGCTCCAATCGTCGATCGATCAGGCAGTCGAGACGATCATCGACGAGCAGGGCACGGTGGATGTCGTGGTCCACAATGCCGGGCACATGACGTTTGGGCCTACCGAGGCCTTCACAGCCGAGCAACTGGCGGAGCTTTACGACGTCAATGTTCTCGGCACGCAGCGCGTCAATCGCGCCGTCCTTCCGCACATGCGCAAACGCGGTATCGGCTATCTGGTCTGGGTGTCGTCCACGAGCGTGCGGGGCGGCATCCCGCCGTTCCTTGGTCCCTATTTCGCAGCCAAGGCGGGAATGGACGCGCTTGCGGTGACGTACGCTTACGAGGTCGCGCGCTGGGGCATTGAGTCCACGATCGTCGTGCCTGGGGTGTTCACCGAAGGAACAAGCCACTTTGAGCATGCCGGTCAACCGGCCGACAGCGGCGTGGCGGCGGAATATGCGCGCGGTCCTTACGCCGGCATTCCCGACATTATCATGAGAGGGCTCGATCGTCTCGAGCCCGATAACAACAATCCGCAGCAGGTCGCCGACGCGATCGCCACGTTGCTCGCATCGCCTGTCCGCAAGCGCCCCTTCCGCGTCCATGTCGATCTGTCCCAGGACGGCTGCGAAGTCGTCGAAGCTGTCATGGATCGGGTGCGGGCTGAGTTCCTGCGTCGCACGGATCTCGGCGATCTCCTGATCGCGAGCAGCCCCAGCAATACCAACTGAACCTCAAACCCAAGAATAGGAAAAGACAATGTCTACTAACGATCGCCGTATCGCCATCGTCACGGGCTCATCCCGCGGTATCGGCCGCGCGGCAGCGGAGCGGCTTGCGCAAGACGGACTCGCCGTCATCATCAACTATGCCGGCAACGATGCCGCCGCCAGGGAAGCGGTGGACGCCATCACCGCCGCCGGCGGCGAGGTGAAGGCTTTCAAGGCGGACGTCGCGAGCGAAGAGCAGGTTAAGGCCTTGTTCGATTTCGCCGAGCAGGAATTCGGCGGCGTCGACGTCACGGTGAACTGCGCCGGCATCATGACGACCAAGCCCGTAGTCGATTTCACCGTGGAAGAATTCGACCGCATGCATGCGATCAATGTCCGCGGCACCTTCCTCGTGGCACGTGAGGCCGCTCGCCGGATGCGGGCAGGGGGCGCGATCATCAATATTTCCACCTCGGCGGAGCGGCAGGCCATGCCTGCTTATGGTCCCTATGCGATGTCAAAGGGCGCGGTAGAGGGCCTGAATCTGGTGCTCGCGCGCGAGCTCAGGGGCCGCGAGATCACCGTCAACGCAATCGGCCCCGGTCCAGTAGCGACGGAGCTGTTCCTCAACGGCAAGGACGATGCCCTGGTCGAGCGGATTGCAAGCTTCAATCCATTCAATCGGATCGGGCAGCCGCCCGAGATTGCCGAAGTGATCTCGTTCCTGGCCGGCCCCGCTCGCTGGATCAATGGGCAGACGATCTACGTCAACGGCGGCATGAACTGATCTTCCGCTTCGATGACCAATTGTGGCTTGTCCACGTCCGGCGCCTTGCACGCGCCGGGCGCGGACGGCTCTTGGTGATTACGAAGGCGCGGCGCCGTGCCTGATCTTTCCCTGGATCTACGGCATTTGAGGTGCGCTCTTTCGGTCGCGGAACTCGGCAGCTTTCGACGTGCCGCAAGGGCCCTCGAACTCCCACAATCGACGGTAAGCAGGCGCGTGCAGGGGCTGGAGCATCGGTTGGGCTTTCCACTCTTTGTCCGCAGCAGGCACGGCGCAACGCTGACGACTGCTGGCGCTGAGTTTCTCCGAGATGCGGTTGGAGGTGCCCATCAGCTCAGCCGTGCCGCACGGCGGGCAATCGAGTTTCATCGGGGCGACCGCGGACAACTCAAGGTCGGGGTACTGGCGTCGCTGACCTCGGGCTATCTACACAGACTGCTTCGGCTCTTTCGCAAGGAGCATCCAAATATTCACGTCCAGCTGAAGGAGTCGACACCTCACGAGGTTCTCCGCAGTTTAACTGCTGCGGACCTGGACGTGTCGTTCGTGACCGGGCATCCATCCATGCCGGGTTACGAAGTGAAATTGTTGTGGACCGAGTCCATCTTTGTCGCGCTTCCCGCCGACCATCGCCTCGCGTCGCTAGTCGAGCTGACTTGGACTGACATTCGAGGCGAGACCTTCATCGTCGGCCAATCTGGACCCGGCTCGGAGATCGAAGACTATCTGATCGGCAAACTTGGTCGCCCCGGATTCAGACCGCGAATTGACGTTCATGACGTATCGCGTGGCAGTCTCCTTGATCTTGTCGCTATGGGTTATGGCATCACACTAACCAGCACTTCGTCCGGCCCTGCCGAGGCACAGGGCATGGCGTTCCGGCGAGTCGTGGGCGAGACGAATATCCTGCCGTCAAGCGCAGTGTGGTTGCGCACCAACGAGAACCCTGCGCTACGCCATCTTTTGCTGTTGGCCGAGCGCATCTCGGGAGGCGGTAGCGCCGCAATTTCCAGCCTGGCACTGACGGCGTGGCTGTCGACTATGTTCGCCAAGCGGCCGGATGGAGTGAAATGGGTACTTGATCTTTGGGCGAGCTTCGAAGCACTGGTTTAAAGGCGAGGCCGATAGGATGGCACTTCAAAGTTTGAGCTTAAGGGAAAGATGAAGACGAGATTCGTGGATTTTGCGAGCGGCAAGGGCACATGCGGGAAACCTTCCGTTTTTGAAAACCCGATTTCAGGGCTGAGGCTGAGAGTGTCAGGCTTTCGACCTATCCCGTTCGCGTAGTCTTTGAAGATAGTCCTGCAACATTCGCGCGCGGCGAGGTCGAAAGCTTTGGCCGTCGTCATCTAACTTCTCGATCCGGTCGCTCCGGAACATGCGATAGTCCTGCCGCAGACAGCACCAGGCCAGTAAAGTCAGAGCACGTTCGGTATACATGACGGCCAGCGGGTAAATTGTGCGCTCCGTATCAGTGCCATTTCGGTCGGCATACCGGATCTTCAGTGCGCGTTCCTGCCAGCACGCGCTACGTACCAGGTCCATATCGACCGTGGCAGGCAATCGGGCATCGGGCCGATAGACCTGCGAAATCGCGTGAAACAATTGCTGCTCGCGCTCGTCAGGGAGCGTCGCCCCGACCTTGGCCTGAACGGAGGCGGCGGCCCGCGCAAGCGTAGCGTCGCCCATATGGCGCACCTCGGCGAGCCCGAGCGCCAACGCCTCGATTTCATCGCGATCCAGGGTCTGTGGCGGCAGGGCGTAATCCTCGATCAGCCGGTAGCCATAGCCCCGCTCGCCCTCGATCCGCGCGCCCGCCGCGCGCAGGCTATCGATATCGCGGTAGAGCGACCGGAGCGACACATCCGTTTCCTCGGCCAGACGTGCAGCCGTGATGGGCGCTTGCATCACGCGCATGGCCTGAAGAAGGCGAAACAGACGGTCGGCACGGGCCATTATTTTCCCTCGTCGATGTAACTGCCGAAAACTGACAGTTGGGTTTGTTTATACGTCGGCCATCGAAGCAATCAAATCGGACCCACGCCAATGTCGATACAGACCACCACCCATCTCAATTTTCGCGGGCAGGCCCGCGATGCGCTGGCTTTCTACCAGTCGGTTTTCGGCGGAGAGCTCGCCGCCATCTCCTACAAGGACGCGGGCGCGGTTCAGGACCCCGGAGAGGCTGACCAGATCATGTGGGGCCAGGTCGCAGGCGAAAACGGGTTTCGCGTGATGGCCTATGACGTCCCCTCGGCGATGGACTGGGACGCTGGAACCATCCCCGTCTTTGTTTCCGTGCGCGGGGACGACGCAATTGAACTTCGCGGATACTGGGACAAGCTTGAAGACGGCGCCGATGTGATCCAGCCGATCGGACCCGCGGCATGGTCGCCGCTCTACGGGATGCTCAGGGACCGTTTCGGCATCACCTGGGTGCTCGACATCGCCGTGGCCTATCAAGGCTGACCTCTTTCGAGGCAACGCTGCCGCGCTACGCACGCATTGGAGATGGATTGAACGTCCGTGGCGCGGCGATTACTGACCTTCACCAGCGTGGTTGAAATCGGTCACCTGGCTTCGGAAAGTTATTGTCAGCGACTGCACAACAGCCCTTTTCATCATTTATATCGGATGAAAACGCGAGAAAGAGGGTCCCCATGCGACTGACAAACAGAACAATCCTTATTACCGGGGGCACGTCCGGGATCGGCCTCGAATTCGCCAGACAGCTTCTTGCGAAGGGCAACAGCGTGATCGTCACAGGCCGCAATCAGGACAAGCTGGACGAAACAGCGCAGAGCTTACCTGGCGTTCTAATCCTTCGGAACGATGTCGGCGAGGTCGAGACAATCGAACCCTTCCGCGATGCCGTCCTGAGGGAGCATCCCGGCTTGGACATGCTGATCAACTGTGCGGGCCTCATGCGGAAGATCGATCTTCAGAAGGCCGGCACCGACCTGCCGGACGCCACGCGCGAGGTCGAGATCAACCTCAACGGCACGATCTGGATGACGCTCGCCTTCCTCGATCACCTCACATCGAAAGACGACGCCGCCATCGTCAACGTCTCGTCCGGCCTCGCATTCGTACCGATGGCCATCTCACCGATCTACTCGGCAACGAAGGCCGCAATCCACGCTTACACTCGATCGCTTCGCGCGCAGCTCTCGAATACATCCGTCAGGGTGTTCGAACTGGCGCCGCCGGGTACTGAAACGCCGCTCTTCCACGGCGATTTCACCCCCGAGGACACGGAAGGAATGGCGCCCATGCCGGTCGGCAAGATGGTATCGACAGCGATCAGGGGCATTGAGGCGGATCGTCTTGAGATCCGTCCTGGAGCGGCGAACCTGCTCAAGATGGCCAGCCGGATCGCCCCGGAGTTTGTTTTCGGCAAAGTGAACGGGTCGGTCAAACGGATGCAAGGGCGGGGCTGAGCCAGGCGCTGCGGGCCGGCCTATCGTAGCCTCATTTTCGGGGCGAGAGAAGGCTGAGCAGCAAATCCATGCTTTGACCGATGCTGTTAAGGCCTTTTTCCGGCCTTAGCCTCGCGTTTGCATCCAGGTTGATGAGGCCGTGCAGGGTGGCGAAAATCAGCCCGGCAAGGGCTGGACCCGGGACATCCGGCAGGTCTCCGGCAACCCGGCATTCTTCGACAAGAGCGGAGAACTCGCCAAATGTCGCGAAGGCCGCCTTCTCGACGTCGCCATGCTCACCGATATCGGGGTTATTGGCCATGAGCCGGTAGCGCGCGGGCTTCTCCTGACCATATTTGGCAAAGACGGCCAGCGCCCGCCTGAACTTGTCCATGGGCTTTTCGGACGACTGTCGGATGCTGCTAAAAGCATCCGACAGCATCGCGAAATCATCAGCTACCACGGCTGCCAATAGGGCATTCCGGCTTTTGAAATGCTTGTACGGCGCGTTGTACGATACCCCGACAGCCTGGGCGACAGCCCTGAGCGTGACGGCGTCTTCGCCGCCAGCGTCCAGTAACGCCGAGGCAGCCGCAACCAGCCTTCTTGCGGTGCTCATTTCAGAATTGCCGGCTCCTCCGATGGCTGCAAGCGAGCAAGACGCCTGGAGTCGTCCCACAGCTTTGCCGCGCTTGCTTCGTTGTAGGAGGCTTTCGAGGACTTTGCCACCAGCAACGATCCGTCATTCGACTGCAGATATTTGCCCGACATTTGCGCGTAACCAGGGTCCGCGGCGACCTTCGCCAGAGATGCTCCCGAAAAGTCCAGATGGCCCTGAGTGATTCCCATCATTCTCGTTATCCATCGCGTAAACGAGGATTTGGTGAGCGCCTGGAGCGGCGCGGGCAGGCTTCGCATCAAACCGGTTTCAGGTATCGAGCCGGGATCAAAAGCGATCGAGGCGATCGACTTGCCCGACCGCTTCAAGCGCCGATCGAGTTCGTAGGCACAAAGGATCATGCAGAGCTTGGAAGTGGCATAACGCTGACCACCTGAGATGGGTTTTGCGCCGTCCTTGCCCAGGTTGGCGAGAGCAACGGCATCCGCCTCGGCCGCTTTCCCAACGAACCTGCCGTCCCTTGTATTCGGGTCGTGCGTGCCGCTCGCGACGAATACGACGCGGCCGTTTTCGGCCAGGTGGTCGAGTAGCAATTGCACGAGCAGGAAATGGCCCAGGAAGTTGGTCGCAAACGTGATTTCATACTCGTCCACGCTATACGAAACCTTGCCCAGGAAATTCGCCCCGGCATTGCAGACGATTGCCTGCAGCGCGTCGATGTCGCCACTCGCGATCATGGAATTGCAAACCGCGACTGCGCTTCTGACCGAGTCGAGCGAGGCAACGTCGAGCCTGATTGCGCTGACCTTCACCCCATGAGCAGACCTCAACTCCGCAGCGACTGGTTCAATGCTCTTAAGGTTGCGACCCGCAAGGACAAGGTTGAGACCCATTGCAGCCAGATTTTTTGCACCTTCGAGTCCAAGGCCGGAATGTCCGCCCGTGATTAAGACTGTTGGCATAGAATGCTCCTAGGTTGACAACGTCAACCTATAGGCCGCGCAGGTTGACGTTGTCAACTCGCTCCCTTCGCACATATGGAGGTGACAGTCGGTTCGGAGTCACGTGACCCCGCATTTCATTCAGCGGGACGATCTGCTGACTGGCCCGTTGATCGTGTCCTGCCCGCGTTGCGGATTGCCCCAGCCGCGCGCTTTGAAGCAGAATGGTCTCCAGGAGTGTTCGCCATGCCTCTCGCGAGACTAATCAGTTCGAGGCCGAGCGGCCTGCCGCGATGATCGGCGCGCTTCCGTCGCTCTGTTGGCTGGTGGATCGACTTCTCACCCTCTCGCGCCTCATCGACCGATTCCCGACCCCTTTTGCGGCGACCATTGGGCGACACTCAAAGCCTGAGTATTTTCCTCCCCCCACGTCCGCCGAGGGGACTAACGTCTGCGACGGTGTCCTTCGACCGATGCTCCACGATCGAAGGATACCGTGACCAATTGAACGGTTTGGATCCGCGCGCGAGACAGATCTTTCATAAGAGGCTAGCCCGCGATGCCAGCAGGCAATCCGGTCATGGCCGCGCTGGAAGCCCAAAGCTCGCGAGCCTTGTTCTCATCGTAAGAGGCTGCAGATGAACGAACGGCCTGGCCGTTGGAGAAGTACCGGCCGCCTGGCACGGCATCGTCTCCGGTCGTGAGTACGGCAACACGCTTTGCTGAGGTTTCAGGCAAATGGACGTTGTTGTGCACCAGCCGCAGCAATGGCAGTACGTTCCGCATAACCCATCGCATCGGGGCGGGCCAAGATCGAGCTAGTCCCGTGGCCGGCATCAGGCCGGGATCAATGGCATTCACCTTGATCGAGGACAGCCGCGGATCGCCTGATGCGGCCAGCCGGCGTGAAAGCTCATAGGTGCAATAAATGTTGCAGAGCTTGGAAGTCGTGTAGCGACGCGCACCGGCGGTTTTGGACGCCTCGAAATCGTGAGCGACCACTTCCGCGTTCTCGTAGACGGCTGCGGGCATCCCAGTCCGCTCCTTGGGATCATGTGTACCGCTCGAGACGAAGGTGATCCGGCCGTCCTTAACCATGTCGTCGAGGAGAAGGCGTGTCAGTAGGTAATGCCCAAGATGATTGACCGCAAAAGTCATCTCATACCCTTCGACGGTTTTCGTCGGCATGGCGACGTTTTGCGTTCCCGCGTTACAGATGAGACCCTTGAGTGGCGGCAAGCTCGCATTACGCCAAGCCACCGCGAAATCTCTGATCGAAACCTGGCTCGCCAGATCGAGCGGCAGGAAAGCCGCGTGACCACCGAGGGCCGTCAGTCGGGCGACAGCGTCCCGTCCCAACTGGGGATTTCGACAGGCGATTACGACCATCGCGGTCTTGTCGGATGCTGCAACCTTTGCAGTTTCGAAACCGAGGCCGGCATTGCCGCCGGTGATGATGATCGAATGCGTGGGAGACATGGGATGCCTTTGCTCTAGAAGATTGAAGATGTACAATGTATATCTTTGCATCCGCTGAGTCAAGGTGTACATTGATGACCATGGCCTATCCGAGCAAGATCGACTCTCAAACCATCATGAACGGAGCCCTCGCGCTGCTGGAGCGCGAGGGCGAGGAGGCGCTGACGCAACGGCGTCTGGCCACTGAGGTTGGGGTAACGGCAAATGCCCTTTATCGATATTTCAGCAGTCGCGATATCCTGATCGCAGCCACAGCCGATGCCGTGGCTCAACGCCTCTATTCGGCAATCGAACAAGGAATGGCTGAACTTCCGAGCGACGCAGATAGCGAAGCCGGGGTCCGTAAGCTGCTCACGGTGTATTCCCACTTCGCCGAACAAAATGCCACGCTTTATCGGGTACTTCTCAGTGCAAAACGGGAGGCTGCGAGCCAACTCCCTCATCCACGATATCACGAGTTATTGTGGCCAAGGGTCGTCGGTATTCTTGAACCGCTGGCCGGCGCTGACAATGCGACGGCGGCAGCCGTTACGCTTTGGGGATTACTCCATGGAATATGGTCGCTGCGACAGGCCGACGTGCTCGGCGGCAAGAAGCCATCAGAAATCGATGACTACGCTTTCGATGTGTTGATTCAAGGAATGAAAGGAAATGTACATCCGAAATCTGAGGGCCGCCCGTCATCGGCCTCGCCCGTATCAACCGCATTGGCGCCATCCGCACCAAACGTCTAGCGGCTCATAGCCGCTATGTTGGTCCAGTCGTCGCCATAGCCGTTTGCCTCCTGTTGATCGAAACCGCCGGTCAGCGAGTAGCGGAAGGCAGTCATGAGCTTCTTTTTCTCAACCTCCTTCCGGTCCAGCACTTCAACGCGGATCAGTTCGTCTTGCATCCGTTGGGCCGTGCGAGCTGCTTGGGCGATAACCGCCGCAGACGTTCATAGGATACCTCCTGATTAGAATTTTTCGCGAACGAGCGCTTCGCTCTTCGCCCAAAGCTGCTCGGCGCGCTTCGGATCGAGGGCGCAGGACCTCACGCCGTCGCCGAATCCCGAAGTGTCCTCGATCGGAGCGACCCGGCAATCCTGCAAATAGCGGCCGCCGAACTCATCGCCGTCCGCCACCACGACACTCCAAACCGGCGTTGCGGCTATCCGCGCATGCACGCCTATTCAGTTGTCGGCTTTGCCCGACGCGCTTTTGCAAAGCCTCGATCTGTAGCGATGAAGTGCTGCACCATCGGGGCGATGAGCTTCGCTGGATCGGCGACCGGCTGTCCCGTCTCGCGCGCGAGAACCTCCGCATAGACAACGAGATCCCGATGCACAGGCGCAGGCAGTTCTACTGTTACCTTGATGGGTTTATCATCGACGATCGCGTTGAGCTTCAACTTGGTCATGTCACCCTCCGTAGGGCTCGAGAACGAGATCACGGGTGACAATGACCCGGACCGGAAAGCCTGGCCGGACGGTGAGTGTGGGCGAGATATTGAGCTGGCGCCGGACGATCTGTTGGCCCGCATCATTGATCGTGTCCTGACCGCCATCGCGGATCGCCTGGATCAGTCGATCGTCATTGTCCACGGCGAGTTCGGCGCCGACACTGAGCAGGGTCGAGAGGCCCGCGGCTTTGGCGAGGTCCCACCAATGGTAGTCGACGCCATCCCGTAGGCCGGCGTAGCCCTCGGCGTCTGCGCCAGGTTGGCGCTCGAGAACGATCGAGCGTCCATTCGGGAGGATCAACCGGTTCCAAACCAACAGTACGCGGCTTTGTCCGAACTGGACGTTATTGTCGTACTGGCCGATGACGCGTGTGCCTTGGGGCACGAGGAGGATGCGACCCGTCGGGCTGTCGTAGATATTTTCTGTCACCTGAGCGGTAATCTGGCCGGGGAGATCCGAACGGATGCCGGTGATCAGTGCGGCGGAGATCACGGCGCCCGCTTGCAGCACGTGTGGCGAGGCCGGCGCAGCGACGCGATCAGCGGCGACCGTTCGCCGATCTGCGGCAGCGTTCAAGAAGGCGCTCTGTCGATCCTGCGCCGTGGGCGTCGTCGGCGGCGGGGCCAGCCCGAGACTGGTAAGATCGGGCGTTGGTAGCGCGCCGGACGTTGCCTGGGACGGCGTTGTAGCCGCCGTCCGGGTTTCGGTGGAGGCGAACAAACGCGCCGTGCGTGCCGATTCAAGCTCCTGAATACGGCGCTGCTCTTCCGGACTGAGGCCGGGGTTGGGCGTGGCGACGCCGGGCGTCGGTAGGGGTTGGCCGCGATTCTGTGCGCCAAGGATGGGGCGGCCGAGGTCGCCCGGAAGCGGCGGGCCCAGTTGGGGCACGCCGCTATAATCGCGTGGCAAACCGGCGATGCCGTCGGCTGTCGAGCGGTTCTCAGTCGAGTAGAGTTCCTCGTTCGACCGGCCGCCATCGCGGGTCTGAAGCGCGTAGATGAGCGCGCCGCCGATCCCGACGCTCGCGACCAGGCCGAGACCCGTCAGCACTTTTCGCGATAGTCGGGTGACGCGCGGCGGTTCGGCGCGCAGCCGCATAGGCGCGGGACCGACCGGCTCGCCGGTCAACGGCCGAGCCTCCTCGTCCGGCCCTTCCTCTTTCCGGGGCTCTGTTTCGCTCACGATGCCGGCCTCCCATCGGTACGCACGATGCGGACGCGCTTTTGGCGATCGCCGGAGCCGAAGCGCAGCTCGGCGGCGGCGAAAAGCCGATCGACGATCATGTGATGGCCGCGCACCCGGTAGTTCACCAGCTCGGAGGTGTTGCCCTCGGGACCGACCACGAACAGCGGCGGCATCTCGCCCTGTCCAATCCCGCGCGGGAATTCGATGAAGACCTGGCGGCCGTCGTCAAAGGCGCGCAGCGGCCGCCACGGCGCGCGATCGCCGTCGATCGCGTAGCGGAAGTTGACGCTGGCGAGGTCGACGCCGGATGCAACCGGCTGCGCAGCCTCAGCCTGCTGGTTCTGACGGCGCAGCGCGATGAGCTGGTCCTGCGGATACTGCCAGGAGACGGAGGCCATGTAGGTCCGCTCGGTGGACCGCAACTCCATGTGATAGGTGCGCAGGTTGGTGTTGATGACGAGGTTGGTCATCAGCTCCGGCCGGGTCGGCTTCACCAGGATATGGACTTGAAGCGTTGGCCCGGCGCCGCTCTGCGTGTCGCCGATGATCCAGCGGACTGTGTCGCCGGCGGCAACCGGGCCGGAGCCGACGAGTTGCTCGCCCGGCTGCAACGCGATGTCGGTGATCTGTCCGACGGCGGTGTAGACCTGATAGAGCGCGCCTTGCGTGAACGGATAGATCTGCATCGAGTTGATGAAGCCGTTGCGCACCGGCTGAATGCGGGCGGCGGCGTTGGCCTGGTTGACACGTGCCGTGGGATCGGTCGGTTCCGGCGTGGCTCGGGATGGCTCGACGCGCTGCATCTGCCCGGGCAGCGGAAGCGGCCGCGGGATCTCGACCACGGTGACCGGCGCGGGCGGATCGACGGTCTGTACGGCCGGAGCAGCGGCGTCGTAGGAGATTTCGGGGGGCGGAGTGCTGGTGGCGCAGCCGGCAAACGCGGACGTCGCCAGCATCAGGAGCGGCAATGCGCCCCGGCGCAAAGCCGGAACTGCGGAATTGTGCGAAGCCGGGTTTCCGGCTTTACGGAACGACGGCTTCATTGACCAAGCTCCCGTGACCAGTTGATGGCGTTGACGTAGATGCCGAGCGGGTTCGCCCTGAGCCGATCGGCGTTGCGTGGGACCTGCACGACGATTGTCAGGATCGCGGTCCATCGTTCGGTGGTGGCGAGCTGGCCATTCTCGTACCGGCGCTCGACCCAAGCGACACGGAAGCTGTCAGGAGACGCGCGGATGACGCTGGAGACTTCGACGGCGATCTGCTGGCGGCCGACCTTGGTGAACGGGTCGTTGGCCCGCGCATAATCGTTGAGCGCCGTCGCGCCGCGGTCGGTCGTGAAGTCGTAGGCGCGCAGCCAGTTCTGCCGCACGATGATGGCGTCGGCCGGGATCGAGCGGACCTGCTCGATGAACCGCGCCAGGTGGAAGGCTATCTGGGGATCGGTCGGACGATAGGCGGCAACAGCAGGCGCCACGGCTTGCGCCTGGCCGAGCCGGTCGACCTGCACCACCCAGGGAACGATCGTGCCGCGTGCCGATTGCCAGACCAGCGCGGTGGCGAAGCCAGCCGAGAGGATCAGCGAACCGAACGCCATCAGCCGCCAGTTCTTCGCCTGGACGCGCGACGCGCCGATCCGTTCGTCCCAGATCTGTGCGGCGCGCTGATAGGGCGTCTCGGGTTCGGGGGCTTTGCCATAGTGGGTGGAGGGTCGTTTGAACATCAGCGGTCGCCTTCGGAAAGATTGACGGAAGAGCCGCCGCCATGGGCGTCACCGGAGCGCACGGCATGGGCGGTCGCCTGGACGGCGTGGGTCATGCGTTGGGAGCGGCGCATGCGCTGCGCCCATGCGGGCGGCCCACCCGCGGCTGCCGGAGCAGCCGAGCCGCCACCGTCGCCGGCTGCGTCACCACCGACCGAGCCCATCGTCGAGGAGCCGCCGGTGGACTCGAACGCGGCCTTGCCACCGGCATTGAAGCTGGAGCGCATGCTCTCGGCGGCGCGTGAGGCGGCACGGCGCAGCGGCGAGACCGCCGCGCTGCCGCCAGCACGGGCGACGGCGCCGAGGCCGGATGCGACGCCACTGGCGCCTGACTGGCCGGCCGCGCCGAGGCTGTAGGCCGTGGATGCGCCGCCCGCGATCGCGGCGCCGCTCCGGGCCGCGGCTGCTGCGCCTCCGGCCAGCGCTGCGCCGCCGGATGCAACGGCGCCGACCGCGCCAGCTCCGGCGGCAATCATGCCACCGGCAGCGAGGCCCGTACCCACCGCCGCGCCGGCGCTGAGCTGCGGGCCGCCGGAGACGATGCCGCTGGCGATGCCGGGGCCGAAGATGCCGAGGCCAAGGAGCGACAGTGCGGCCAGGACGATAGCCATCGCCTCGTCGATCGAGGGCGTGGCGCCGCCAAAACCAGCAGTGAACTCGGAGAAGAGGGTCGAGCCGATGCCGATGATGACGGCGAGCACCAGCACCTTGATGCCGGACGAGATGACGTTGCCGAGCACCCGTTCGGCCATGAAGGCGGATTTGCCGAACAAGCCGAACGGGATCAGCACGAAGCCAGCGAGTGTTGTCAGCTTGAACTCGATGAGCGTGACGAAGAGCTGGATGGCGAGGATGAAGAAGGCGAGCAGCACCAGCCCCCAGGCAAGGAACATGCAGGCGATCTGGATGAAGTTCTCGAAGAACGACCAGTAGCCCATCAGGCCGGAGATCGATTCCAGCAGTGGCCGCCCGGCATCGAGGCCGGTCTGCGCCACCTTGCCGGGCCGCAGCAGGTCGGCGGTGGTAAAGCCTGTGCCGCTGGCCTTCAGGCCCAAGCCCGCGAAGCTTTCGAATACGATGCGGGCGAGATTGTTCCAGTTGCCTATGATGTAGGCGAACACCCCGACGAACAGCGTTTTCTTCACGAGCCGGGCGAAAATGTCGTCGCCGCCGCCCCAGGACCAGAACAGCGCTGCCAGTGTCACGTCGATCACGATCAGCGTCGTGGCGATGAAGGCGACTTCGCCGCTCAGCAGGCCGAAGCCGGAATCGATGTAGCGGGTGAAGACTTCGAGGAAGTGGTCGATGACGCCGGTGTTGCCCATGACGCTACCGCGTCTCGGCCGGCGGCGACACTGGCACGGGCTGGGCCGGGAGAGCCGCGTCCGATGGCGGGTGTGGAGCTGGCGCCGCTTCCGGCAGCCGCTCTGCCGGCCGAGCGCCCGGCGCGAGGAAGCGATTGCGGTTCTCGGCCCAAGCCCGCAGGCAGGCCGCGTCACGCGGCCCGGCTTCTCCGAGGGCCTGGCAGCGGAACAGCTCGTCGCGCAGCGGGTCGGACGGAGCCGTGTTCGACCGTGATGAAGCCCAGCGCTCCGGCTCCTCCTCATTCCGGCTCATCTCGATCGCTGTCGCAGTGATGGCCACCGCGACGAACACCACCGCGCCAAGTCGGGCGAGCATCTTGCCGTCCATGACCACGCCCTCAGTTGCCGCTGTTCGGGAACATGCGGGCGTTGCCCGCCTGGTAGCCGGAGCCCGGTGTCAGGAAGCGGCGGCGCTGCTCGCGGCCCTGCTCGGCGGCTGCGGCGCGCTCTGCCTCTGACAGCGCCTGTGCCCGACCGTTGGCAGCAGCGACGGCCGTGAGATCGGCAAGTTGCTGTGCCTGAAGCGCGAGGAGCTGGTTGCCGGCCTGCGTCGCCTGCAGCGCGCCCGTCGCCCCCTGGCTGCGACCGATCAAGGAGGACATCTCAGTCCGGTTGGTGTCGATGTTGCCGACGACACCGGCCTGCACGCGCATGGCGTCCTGCAGCCCGCCGACGGTGTTCTGCCAACGCTCGCGCGCCCGCGCCATGAGCGCCTGATCGGAGGCGGACATCGAGGCGTTGCCGTAGGTGGTTTGGAACGCCTGATCGATGTTCTGGACATCATAAGCGATGCGCTGCGCCTGTTGCAGTAGCTGCTGGGTGCGTTGCACCGACTGCTGAAGCTGCTGGAGCGACGAATACGGCAGGCTCGCGAGATTGCGGGCCTGGTTGATGAGCATCGTCGCTTCGTTCTGCAGCTGGGTGATCTGTTGATTGACCTGCTGAAGGGTGCGGGCCGCCGTCAGGACGTTCTGCGCATAGTTGGTCGGATCGTAGACGATCCATTGCGCGGCAGCCGGGCTGCTGATGATCGGCGAGAGCGCCATGGGCGCGGCGAGGAGAATTGCAGCGACGCGCATGGCGCGCGAGCGGGAATGAACGGAGCGGGTCATGGGCGTGCCTCCGGATCGGTTTGGGGGGTGACGTTGATGAGATCGGCGATGAGGTCGGCCGCCCAACCGAGGCGGTTTTCAGCGAGCCACTCGGCGAGGAATCCGTCGGTGCCGCTACGGGCATGCACCTCGGCGATGAGGGCTTGGTGCTGTTTCGAGGAGGCGGCGCAGAGCGCCAGAGCGACATCGGAAAGGCCCAGCTCGAACAGGCGATTGCCTCGCCGCGACTGGCAGTAATAGTCGCGCTTAGGCATGGCCCGCGCCAGGATCTCGATCTGGCGATCGTTCAACCCGAACCGGCGATAAATCGCGGTGATCTGCGGTTCGATTGCGCGCTCGTTCGGCAGTAGGATGCGGGTCTGGCAGCTTTCTATGATGGCCGGTGCGATTGCCGAGCCGTCGATGTCGGAGAGCGACTGAGTGGCGAAGATGACGCTGGCGTTCTTCTTGCGCAGCGTTTTCAGCCATTCGCGGAGCTGCCCAGCGAAGTCCTCGTCATCGAGTGCGAGCCAGCCTTCGTCGACGATCAGCAGCGTGGGCCGACCATCGAGACGGTCCTCGACGCGGTGGAAGAGATAGGCGAGGACGGCGGCCGCAGCGCCGGTGCCGATCAGTCCTTCGGTTTCGAATGCCTGCACCGAGGCCTCGCCGAGATGTTCGGCTTCGGCGTCGAGCAGGCGTCCATAGGGGCCGCCCACGCAGTAGGGCCGTAGCGCCTGCTTGAGATCATTCGATTGCAGCAGGACCGACAGGCCCGTCAGCGTGCGCTCGCTGATCGGCGCGGAGGCGAGGGAAGAAAGCGCCGACCAAAGATGCTCCTTGACCTCGGGGGTGATCGAAACGCTCTCGCGTCCCAGAATGGCGGCGAGCCAGTCAGCCGCCCAGGCCCGTTCCGCGACGACATCAATGCGTGCGAGCGGCTGCAGCGAGACACCGTCGTCGGCGCCTTCGGTGAGCCCGCCGCCGAGATCGTGCCAGTCGCCGCGCATGGCTAGCGCGGCAGCGCGGATCGATCCGCCGAAGTCGAACGCGAAGACCTGGCTTTGGGGATAGCGCCGGAACTGCAACGCCATCAACGCCAGTAGCACCGACTTGCCGGCGCCGGTCGGGCCGACGATCAGCGTATGGCCGACATCGCCGACATGGATGGAAAGCCGGAACGGGGTCGAGCCCTCGGTCTTGCCGAACAGCAGTGGGGGCGCTGCAAAATGCTCGTCCCGTTCCGGTCCCGCCCACACCGCCGACAGCGGGATCATGTGGGCGAGATTCAATGTGTTGATCGGGGGCTGCCGGACACTGGCGTAGACATGGCCGGGTAGCGAGCCGAGCCAGGCGTCCACGGCGTTGATCGTCTCGGGCATGGCGGTGAAGTCGCGGCCCTGGATGATCTTCTCGACGAGGCGCAGCTTCTCGGCCGCAATGCGCGGGTCCTCATCCCAGACGGTGATCGTCGCCGTGACATAGGCCTGGCCGGCATAGTCGGCGCCCAGCTCCTGCAACGCCATGTCGGCATCGGCAGCCTTGTTAGACGCATCGGTATCGACCAGTGCCGACGCCTCGTTGGTCATCACCTCCTTCAGAATGGCGGCGATCGACTTGCGTTTGGCGAACCACTGCCGCCGGATCTTGGTCAGCAGCTTGGTCGCGTCGGTCTTGTCGAGTAGGACGGCGCGCGTCGACCAGCGATAGGGAAAAGCAAGCCGGTTCAGCTCGTCGAGGATGCCGGGCGTGGTCGCGGTCGGGAAGCCGACAATGGTGAGGATGCGGACATGCGCGTCGCCGAGCCGGGGCTCAAGCCCGCCAGTCAGCGGCTGATCGGCGAGCAGCGCGTCGAGATACATTGGCGTTTCGGGCACGCGGACGCGATGCCGCTTTGTCGAGACGGTCGAGTGCAGATAAGTCAGCGTCTCGCCGTCATCGAGCCAGTCGCACTCTGGCATGAAGGCGTCGATGAGGTTGAGAATGCGGTCAGTGCGATCGACGAAGCCGCGCAGGATTTCGTGCGCATCGACGCCGGCGTGATCGCGGCCTTCATAGAGCCAGGTCTCAGCGCGGGCCGCATCCTCGGCCGGCGGCAGATAGAGGAAAGTCAGGAAGTAGCTGGACTCGAAGTGCGCGCCGGCCTCCTCGAAGTCCGCCTTGCGTTCGGCGTCGACCAAGGCGGAGGCGCTGTCGGCGAACATGCTGGCGGGATAGGTCGCGGCGCCATAGCGCTGCGCCTCGACGAAGATGGCCCAGCCGGAGCCGAGACGACGGAAGGCATTGTTGAGCCGGCCGGCGACCGCGACCAGCTCAGCCGGCACGGCGCTGTCGAGGTCGGGACCGCGAAAGCGTGCGGTACGCTGCAGGCTGCCATCCTTGTTGAGCACGACGCCTTCGCCGACCAGTGCGACCCACGGAAGGAAGTCGGCGAGCCGGGAGTTGCGGTTGCGGTACTCGGCGAGGTTCATCATCAGCTTCGCTCCTCAGACCGACAGGTGGCCGGGGATGCGCAGATGTTTGCGCACGACGTCGACGAACTGCGGATCGCGCTTGGCGGCCCAAACAGCCGCGAAATGGCCAACCGCCCAAAGGCCTAGGCCGACCAGCCAGAGGCGCAGGCCGAGGCCGAGCGCCGCCGCCAGCGTCCCGTTCAGGATGGCGATCGAGCGTGGCGCGCCGCCGAGCAGGATGTGTTCAGTCAGCGAGCGATGGACCGGAACCGAAAAGCCCGGCACTTCGCCTGCCGTCTCCGCCGACGTCGCCATCAGACCAGCGCTCCGCCGCCGAACGAGAAGAACGACAGGAAGAAGCTGGACGCGGCGAAGGCGATCGACAGGCCGAAGACGATCTGGATCAGGCGCCGGAAGCCGCCCGAGGTGTCGCCGAAGGCCAGCGTGAGGCCAGTCACGATGATGATGATCACCGCGACGATCTTGGCGACAGGGCCCTCGATGGATTCGAGGATGGACTGCAGCGGCGCTTCCCACGGCATGGACGAACCGGATGCGTGGGCAGCCGGAGCGAGCGCCAAGGTGAGGAACGTGACGGAGGCAGCCGTCGCGATGTGACGGCGGATTCGCATGGCATGCTGGATCATGACGGATCTCCTGTGGGGTGCTGGCTGGCTGGGAGGACGCGGTAATCGCCGTCGGCGCCGAGCCCTTCGACGCGAGCGAGTTCGGTGAGGCGGCGCGAGTCGCCGCGGCCGGAGAGCACGGCAACCAGATCAATCGTCTCGGCGATCAGGGCGCGCGGAACGGTGACTACAGCTTCCTGGATGAGCTGCTCGAGGCGGCGGAGCGCGCCGATGGCGGTGCCCGCATGAATGGTGCCGATGCCACCCGGGTGACCGGTGCCCCAGGCTTTGAGCAGATCGAGCGCTTCAGCGCCGCGTACCTCGCCGACCGGGATGCGATCGGGGCGCAAGCGCAGCGAGGACCGGACGAGATCGGACAGCGAGACGACGCCGTCCTTCGTGCGCATGGCGACGAGGTTCGGGGCTGCGCATTGCAACTCGCGCGTGTCCTCGATCAGCACAACGCGGTCGGAGGTTTTCGACACCTCGGCCAGCAGCGCGTTGGTGAGAGTGGTCTTGCCGGTCGAGGTGCCGCCGGCGACGAGGATGTTGCGGCGGTCCGCGACGGCCTGCCGCAGCGTCTCGGACTGAGTTGCGGCCATGATCCCAGCGGCGACGTAATCGTCGAGCGTAAAAACGGCGACGGCCGGCTTGCGGATCGCAAAGGCGGGCGCGGATACAACCGGCGGCAACAGTCCTTCGAACCGCTCCCCCGTCTCGGGCAGCTCGGCCGAGACACGCGGGGCGCCGGGATGAACCTCGGCGCCGACATGATGGGCGACCAGTCGGATGATCCGCTCGCCGTCCGAAGGCGACAGCAGCTCCCCCGTGTCGGCAAGGCCTTCGGAAAGCCGGTCGACCCAGAGCCGTCCATCGGGGTTGAGCATCACCTCGACGATCGCCGGGTCTTCCAGAAACCGGGCGATCGCCGGCCCAAGGGCCGTGCGCAGCATGCGGGCGCCGCGAAGGATTGCTTCCGATTTCTGGTGAGTTGCCGCCACGTCGTCCCCGTTCTCTTGCGGGACCGCGACATGCGGCCCTGGATCGGGGATGAGTAGAAGAGGCAGAAATCATGGCCTGACAACAACCATAATATGGCCGTCGTACTGTGGCGTACAAAGACAGGTGAACGGCGGAGTAGAAGACCTACGCCTTAATCACCACGAGCATTCGCGCTGTGATGCGGGGCTCACACCGTTGCACGCAGCGCATCTGCGACAACCATTTCGAGCTAGGCTGCTGATGCGGCGAACGTATCAGGAAATGCGGCGGCGACGCAGCTTCGAAACCAGCGCTGGGCAGGATGCGTATCATTCCGGCGGTGCCAGGACATGACGAACTGAACGGGTTCGAGTTCGAGCGGCGGCTTCAACACGGCCAACTTGTCTGCATGACCCGATGCGGAGACGACGCCTTCCATAACGGTGGCGATCATATCGGAAGATGCGATCAGCGCAGGTGCGGCGTACATATGTGGCAGCGTCAGGGCCAAACGCCGTTTGAGGCCCATATTCGCCAATGCGACATCAACAACGCCAAAGCGCTCATTTTCTGGCGAAACGAGAAGGTGCGACTGCGACAGGAAGTTTTCGAGACT
This sequence comes from Kumtagia sp., assembly GCF_059502445.1. Classification (NCBI taxonomy): domain Bacteria; kingdom Pseudomonadati; phylum Pseudomonadota; class Alphaproteobacteria; order Hyphomicrobiales; family Phyllobacteriaceae; genus Kumtagia; species Kumtagia sp. The sequence continues at coordinate 83,221 of NZ_JCACER010000011.1, read as the reverse complement.
GAGTTCGGAGCCAGCCGCAGGATGGTTCTTTCGCAGGATGCAGATGAAGTGCTCATCGAACAGGCGAACGTTGAGAATGCGACCCGTTGGAGTTGGTGGTACGCCAATCGTCAGGTCCGCTTCGCCACCATCAAGCATGTTTATCGCATCGTCGCGATTGGTGAAGTTACGGACTTGCAGCGTAATGCCCGGCGCCTTGTTGCGGAGTATCGCAACCAGGCGAGGAAGGAGAAGGAATGTGGGGTGATCCGACAAGCCGACGGTCAGAGCGATTGTCGATGTCGATGGATCGAACTCATGGGTGAATTCCAAAGTCCGCTGAATCTCACCAAGGGCGCGGGTGATCGGTTCAGCAAGATCGAGGGCACGCGGCGTAGGTTGTAGCCCGGTCGGACTGCGTACGAATAGTTCGTCGCGCAGGAGCGTGCGAAGGCGAGAGAGCGCGGCGCTCATTGCAGGCTGCGTCCGTCCGATCCGTGTCCCGGCGCGGGTGACGCTGCGTTCCGCCATCAGAGCGTCGAAAGCGACGAGGAGGTTGAGATCGATGCCGTGTAAATCCATTCTGTAAATATTGCCACATATCGCATATCGATTTCAAGTATGTGCAGCGACGCCGTATTTTCAGGGCCACTCAACTCAAGAGGACACCCTGATGACAATAGAACCAGGAACCGTGGTTTCAGGCCTAACAGCGGAGGAGCGCACCGCTGTAGAGACCTTCTACAAAGCGTTCGAGGGCCGACCCGAGCTTCTCAACGAAGCGGTCACCGAGGATTGGCAAGACATTCCGCTTGCTCCCGGTCAGCAGCCTGGCCGTGAGGGCATGAAGCCCTTGATCGACGGGTTCAAGGCCGCATTCCCCGACACAAAAGTTAATTTGCACGAGATCATCGGCGCGGGCGGCCGCGTCGCTGTGCGTGCATCGATTTCGGGTACGCATCTCGGCGATTGGTTTGGCGTTGCGGCCACTGGCAAATCCTTCGAGATGCCGATCCACGAGTTTCATCACATCACCGACGGGAAGCTGACCCATACCTGGCATCTGGAAGACTGGCTCGGATGGCTCTTCCAGGTTGGTGCTTGGCCGGCTGGCAAGCAGGAGACGGTGTGATGAAGGCTGTTCGTATCAATGGCTACAACGCTGCTCCGTCGCTCGAAGAGATCGCCAAGCCAGTCCCGGGCGCCGGGGAAGTTCTGGTGCGGGTCAAGGCTGCCGGCCTCAATCCGCTCGATGTCAAACTCCATCGTGGGTATATGGAGCAATTCTTCCCCCTGCAGTTTCCGTACACGCTCGGCACCGACCTGGCGGGTAGCATCGAAGAAATTGGCCCGGATGTCTTGGGATGGTCGATCGGCGATCAGGTTGTCGCAAGAACAGACCCAACGGCAGGCGGCGCGATTGCCGAGTATGTCGTGGTGCCCGCGGGTTATCTGACTACGGCGCCGTCGACAGTTCCGCTGGATGACGCGGCTGGAATCCCGACAGCCGCCGGCACGGCGTGGCAGGCGCTGTTCGAAAGCGTCAATCTGACGAGTGGCCAATCTGTGTTGATCCATGCGGGTGCAGGTGGCGTCGGAAGTTTCGCGATCCAATTTGCGCGCGATGCAGGCGCCCGAGTGACTGCGACTGCTTCCGGCGACGGGGTCTCCATTGCGCGGCAGCTAGGGGCGGACAAGGTGATTGACTATCGATCGTCCGATTTCACGAAGAACATCTCCGATGCTGATGTCGTGCTCGATACGATCGGCGGCGATACGCAGCATCAGTCCTACAGTGTGCTCCGCGTGGGTGGCAATCTCCTCGCCACGGCCATGCCGCCGGACGAAGCGTTGGCGAAGGCGCATAAGGTCGAAGCTGGCTTTGTTTTTCACGCTTCCGACGGTGAACGCCTGCGGCGCGTGGTGGAGGCGATCGACACGCGCGGAGTGACGATCCTGATTGACCGCAAGGTGCCGCTGGATCGCTTCGCCGAAGCATTCGCACACCAGGCATCCGGGCGGGCCCGCGGCAAGATCATCGTCGAAGTCGACGCCTGATTTCCAAGGTTGGCAGCCGGCTTGGCGCCGGCTGCCAACCTCGATCGTCTGATCAACGGCAATTCCACTCAGCCGCCGAAACGATCGGCAGCGACCACCAAGCCAAGAGCGCAGAACACAGGAGACGTGTGATGGAGACTGAAAGCAGGCTGCATGCAGACAGACGCGATGTGCTGAAGGTGGTGGCCCTGGCTGGATTGGCCGGCATCATTCCATTTCCCGCCAGCGCGCAGGAGCAGGAAGTCAACTTCAAATTGCCGGCGCGGCCTTTACCAGTCGTGGACACGCGATACCCCGCTGAAATCGCGCCGGGCGTTTTTCTTATTCCAGATAAGCGGATTCCGCTGGTTCCGAACATCGGGATCATCATCGGCACGGAAAGCGTACTTGTGGTCGATTGCGGGCTTGGAGTCTCAAGTGCGGAAAACGTCCTTCGGCTAACGCGAGAGCTCGCGCCTGGAAGAAAAATCATTCTCACTGTCACGCACGCCCATCCGGAGCATGGGTTCGGTGCTCAGGTTTTCAGGAATGACGCCCGCATCTACTACAACAGTGCGCAACGCGATTACTTCGCGCGCTCGGGGCAGGCCTTGCTTGACGGCTTCAGGGCCGGTGTCCTGCCTGAGGGGCAGAAGCACTTGCTGGACGGCATCGTCCTGACGCCGCCGCATGAAACCTATGACACAGCGGAATCGACGCTGGACCTGGGCGGCCGCGAGGTTCGGCTGAAGACGTGGGGCACCGCCCATTCTCCGGGAGACCAGATCGTCTTCTTTCCAGGCGAGCGCATCATGTTTGGTGGCGATCTGCTCGAAGAGCGGATGTTTCCAATCGTGCCGTACTTCCCGCCGATGATCGGCGCAGGAGACATCGATCTGGCCAAATGGGCAGTGGCGCTGAACGATATCATTGGACTGCAGCCACGCGTGATCGTGCCGGGTCATGGCAATCTCGGGGGCACCGAGATGCCTGAGTCAATCCTGGGCTACTTCCAGTCGCTCCAGCTTGTCGCGCAAGCTCGGGGTACGTCGGACGCCGACGCCCAACGACGTCTCCGAGATCAATATCCCACCTGGGAGAACCCCGAGTTTATCGGTCCAGCGGTCCGGTTCCTTCGGCAGCGCGGATAGGCCCCTTGGGGAAGAGCTATGCGATCCCGGTAGCGGAACAGGGCAGCTTCCGGCATGCCGCAGAGATCCTCAATCTCTCCTGGTCGACCGTGATTCGTCTGGTTCTATTACTGGAAAGACGCCTAGGCGCTCCGCTTTATCGATCGCGACAAAGGCGGTGCGCATTTGACGCCAATCTGCGGCCGCGAAAGGCGCCAAACTCAAGTGTCGGAGAAGCGGACACCGCGGACGCCACATAGGTGGGGTCCTTGCCAACGACCGGCGCTCCGCGAAACTCGGCCAGCTAATCGGAGATTCTAAAAGTGCTCGCCGACCATCTCCTCGCTCTTGGCCCAGAGCGCCTTGGCCCTGTCGCCGTCGAGCGCGTAGGGCACGACACCGCCCTCGCTTCCCTCACCAGTCAGTAGTCCGGCCACGTGGCAATCTTCGCAGTAACGGCCGCCGACTTCGTCGGCGGGCGCCACCGCCGCGGCCCAAACGGACGTTGCCGCACCCTGCGGTATCGACTTGTATGCCATGAGGACGACGCCATGCGCCTTCTGGGTGTAGTCGATCATCGCCGTGATCTTCTCGGCCGAGTCTGATGTCATGTGACGGCCGAGATCGGTTTCTTGAACGACGCCGGGGTGGATCGCCGTTGCGCGCACGCCGCGCTCGCGGTGGCGCCGATCGAACTCGACTGCGACGAGGATATTGGCGGTCTTTGAGCGCCCATAGGCAACCAGCTCATCATAGGGCGTCCGTTCGAAGCTGGGGTCGTCGAGGTCGACATCCGAAAAGCGGTGCCCGCCGGACGACACCATCACCAGCCTGCCGCCTGCACGCAGCAGCGAGGCGATGCGGTTCACCAACACGAAATGGCCGAGATGGTTGGTCCCGAACTGCGTTTCGAATCCGTCGCGCGTCTGGCCTTGCGGAGTGGCCATTACTCCTGCATTGGCGATGATGATGTCAAAGGGGCGACCATCCGCCAAGAGCGCGTCGGCGCAGGCGCGCACGTTGGCAAGTGATGCCAGGTCCAGCTCGACGAGCTCGATGCTGGCGCCGGACACTTCAGCCGCGGCCCGTACCGCCGCGGTGGCGCTGTCTGCCTTGGCGAGATCACGGGCGGCTCCGACGACATCTGCTCCGCGGGCCACGAGCGCACGCGCCGTTTCGAGGCCGATACCTGAGGAGACGCCGGTCACAAGGATGCGCTTGCCGGTGAGATCGACGCCGGCGAGCACATCGTCCGCCGTTGATCGTGCTCCGAAGGTTTGGGTCTGGTGGGCTGTTTCGGTGTTGGTCATATGAGCTCTTCCCGTGTTGGTGTTGGCCGGCGACGCGTCGAGCCGCGCCGATCTGGTCCAAAAGGTGGGAAGAGACCTTGGCCCGCCGAAGTCCGTTCCTATCCAAGTCTTGCCTAATTCTATCAAAATTAGTCCGTGCGCCGTACCCGAGACTTGTTCTTGCGATGGACAAGAGTGATGTTGCGGCATGCAGGAACAGATCAGCCGCATACGCCGGATCGTCGAACGTCACGCCGAGGGTGAACAGCCCGCGACGATGCTGCCGCGTGTCAGGCTCTATGTTGGCCGCTCCACAACGACGGCGACGACCGGCGTATATGAGCTCTCGTTGTGCATGGTCTTCCAGGGCGCCAAGCAACTGGTGATCGGCGATCAGGTGCTGCGCTATGATCCCGCCAACTACTTCGTCGCCGCCGTGGAGGTTCCCGCCTCCGTCTGCGTGTCGGAAGCGACACCGTTGCAGCCTTATGTCGGTGTGAGCATGATGCTGGATCCAACGACGCTTGCGTCTCTGGCCCTAGAGATGCCCGATCGCGCGGAGGATCAAGGCGTCGGCTTCGCCGTGAGCGCGGTCACGCCAGAGTTGCTCGATGCGTTCGCGCGGCTCCTTTCCCTTCTCGACGTACCCGACGATTTGCCGGTGCTCGGGCCGCTGCACGAGCGGGAGGTGCTTTACCGACTGCTCCAGGGGCCGCATGGCGGGGCGCTTCGCCAGATCGCGCGCGCCGACAGCCGCTTGAGCCGGGTGCGCCAAGCGATCGCCTGGATGCGATCGCATTTCGCAGAATCTCTCTGCGTGGAGGAACTGGCTGAATTCGCAGGGATGAGCCCGGCGTCATTTTATCGTCACTTCAAGGCGGCGACGACGGTAAGCCCGCTGCAATATCAAAAGATGCTCCGTCTGCAGGAAGCGAGGCGATTAATCCTGGTCAACGGCGATGCCGCAGGCACGGCCCACAGGGTCGGCTATGAGAGCGCGTCGCAATTCAACCGCGAATATTCTCGCATGTTCGGCGCGCCGCCCGGCCGAGACTTGAAGCGTCTGCGTGCCGGCTTCAAGGATGCGGGCGACGTACTGGATCGTCCCGGCCGGAAAGCGGGGCGCGTTTGACGCTAGTGGGCGCGTGCTTCCTCAAAGACGCGTCGCCTGGCGCTGCGTTATTGGCGCCAAGCTGCTGAAAACCTACTCGCGGCGAGGCAAAGCGAGATTGTCATGTCGATCGGCGTGCACAATGCTTCCCCGGGGCGGCCGCCAGCAATCCTCATCGACACTTCAGCGACAGCGCGGCCGGCCGCTCTTGCTAATTCCGTGATCGCCGCGTCTGCAACGCCTAGACGGCCGCAGCCGCCTCAATCTCCGGAAGGAACTTTGCGAGAAACACTTCACGGGTGATCTGCCCCATATCGACTGCCTTGGCATTGCCGCCGGCGACCACGGTGACGTCCCCGATACCGATGATCTTCAGGATCATGCGCAGGTACGTCGTGGCCAGGTCGAGGTCTCGGATAGGCGAACCCTCGGTGTAAACCCCGCCTGATGCCATCAGGATCGTACACTTCTTGCCGTGAACCAGGCCGTCGCCTGCGAACCCAAGGGTGATGCCCTTGCGAACGATATGGTCGATATAGGCCTTGAGATTGGCCGGCACGTTGTAATTGTGGACCGGGGTTCCAATTGCGATGTGATCCGCTTCAAAAATTTCGGCGACCAGTTCATCGGACAGCTTCATCAATTCCTTCATCTCGCCCGTATGCTGCTCGACCGGCGTGAAATAAGCGCCGAGCCAGGGCATTGTCAGGAAGCCCAACTCCGTCTTGATGAGATCGCGTTCGATCACGCGACCATCGGGATTATGCGTCCGCCAGTCCGCCACGAATTGGGCAGTGAGAGCGCGGGACATCGAGTGTTCGCCCCGGGGGCTTGCTTCGATGACTAACAGGGTGGCCATGCTTAGTTCCTTCTTGAGTTGATCGCGCCGGTTGTTGCCGGCGGAGTGGAAAGGTTCAGCCGAAGCGGAATCCCGAGATCGGCTTGCCGAGGACGTGGCCGTGGAACGCAACCGTCCCCGCCTCGCCAGAAGCGGCGCCGGCTGCGACCATCAGCGGAAGGAGATGGTCTTCATGCGGCTGCGCATGCCGGGCGCCGGGCGCGGCTTCCCAGTTAATCAGCAACTGCTCGCGTGTGGCGGCCAGGGTAACCGCGTCGCGAAGCCAGGCGTCGAACGCTTCCGCCTCGGGATCAGTGGCCGTCCCGCCAAGGCCACGCATGTTATGGTAGGTCTGGCCGCTGCCGATGATGAGGACACCTTCGCCGCGCAACGGCCTGAGCGCTCGACCGATCGCAAGATGCGCTGCCGGCTGGAGGCCGCGCTGCATCGACAACTGCACGACCGGCAGATCAGCATCCGGGAAGGCGATCTTCAGCGGCACGAACACGCCGTGATCATATCCCCGCTCGCCGTCCACTCCGCTGGGGATGCCGCTGGCACTCAGGAGCTTACTAACGCGGCGGGCAATCTCAGGCGACCCCGGTGCCGGCCAGGTCAGCTCGTACGTGTAGCTGGGGAAGCCGTGATAGTCGAACAACAGCGGCGGCGCTGGGGATGTGTTGACGGTCGGCACCGCCTCTTCCCAATGCGCGGATACGACAAGTAGCGCCCTCGGCTTGGTGTCGAGCGCACCGGAGAAACCGAGCAGATAATTTTCGAGAGAACTCCACGCCGTGCGCATCGGCCCTGGCCGCAGGAAAAAACAGGGGCCACCGCCGTGGTTGATGAAGAATGTCGGTTGCATTCCCAACCAGATAAGCCTCTATGTATCCCATAAAAAGAGATCAAATTGTGATGGCTTCTATCGGTTGGAGTGATGGACTTGATCGGCAACCTCACGCTTGATCAACTGCGAGTGCTTCTTGCGGTCAGCAGCAGCGGCAGCTTCTCGGCGGCTGGACGCTCTCTTGGCCGGGTCCAGTCAGCGATCAGCCAGACGATCCGGACACTCGAGGAAACCCAAGGCGTGGCGCTGTTCGACCGCCGCAGCCACAAGCCTACCCTCACCCCCGTCGGCGAGGTGCTTGTCGAGCAAGCGCGTAGGGTCGTCGCCAGCGCGGACCATTTCGAGGCCATCGCAGCAGGTACGAAGATCGGGCTCGAGCCCGCGCTGAACCTTGCGATCGATCCGCTTGTCCCCACGGAGCCGTTCATCGACAGCCTGCGTGCGCTGCGTGATATATTTCCAGATCTTCCGGTCTCTTTTTCTACAGAGGGTGTCGGCGGAGCCGAGCGTCGACTAAGAGATGGCTCGGCATCCCTGGCGATCTGCCTGCTCCTGCCGGTTGTTCCCGATGATTTGGCAGCTTACCCACTCGTCGAACTCAACCTCGTCCCCGTCGCCGCCGCGGAACATCCGCTGGCGCAGCTCGGACGACGGCTCGACCGTGCCGATCTCGAGGAGCATGTCCAACTGGTCCTATCCGATGCTGTCGGCGTTCACGGCCCCAGCTACGGTGTCGTGGGCAGCCGGGTCTGGCGCTTCGTCGACCTGGGGCGTAGGCTCGACTTTCTGCTGGCCGGCTTTGGCTGGTGCAAAATGCCTCCCTACCTGATCGAGCGCTACCTGGCGGACGGGAACCTTGTGCTATTGAACATCGCTGACGAGGACCTCGCGCCGACGGGTACACTCCCCGTACATGCCGCACATGTTCGAAACCAGCCATTGGGGCGCGGCGGGAGTTGGCTTCTTGACGATCTGCGCAAGAGGTTGATGACCTGACTATGTGCTAGAGTCGGCGGCGCCACTTCGATGCCCCGGTTCCTTGCCGCCGCCGTTCGTCGCCTGCCCGAGTCCGCGCTGACCAGCAGACGCGGCGCTGATTAAGCACGGCTGAATTCGCCGCCGCGCGCTCACGCGCACAAGGCTGGCGAGCTGGAGCCGTGCATCGCCAAAACGCGCGAGCGATTCTTCAGCACCTTGCAATGCACCAAGCACTGCCTTCCGATAACGCGATGGTACGCCTTTTCGTATCGCAGGGGCTATTGCTCGCCACGAAGCTGACGCACGGCTCGCCCCCAGTCCTCGATGTGATAGGTGCGAACGATCTTCCCACCCTCTACTTCATGGACGTCGAGCGTCATGATTGCGAAGGACCGCCCTTCGGGCGCAATACCCATAAACGGTTCGGTCGGCGCCCCTGTCGCTTGGCTGCGAACGATAATCCGGCTGCCGGAGACGAGGATTTCTCTGATGTCGAACCGAAAATCGGGGAGCCGAGCGATGCGGGCGCTCCAACGCGCGATCGTGGCGTCCCGCGTTTCGCATGCGTCGTTGGAGCTGCAATTCTGCCAGTCCGGCGAGGTCGCGGCTTCCAGCCGAGAGCGCACCTCGTCCGCCCTCGAAGCCGTCAAAGCCTCATAGAGCGGCCTGACGATAGTGGCCGCCTCAGTCGGCGCGATCGTTTGCAGACTTGCCGCATCTGGTCCTTGAGCCGTCAAGGCAGCAAGCGCCCCGGCGGCGAACGTCAACTTTTCCATGGCTGGTTTTCCTGATGACGGGAATGGTCGGTCCGACGCTCAAAATGCCGGTGGGGTAAGGTCGGAGAGGCCGAATTCTTCTAGAAGTGCGGCTTGTCGCGCATCCTGAATGGCCAGGATGTCCTCGACACCCTTCTTCTGGCCATCCACGAAAATGCGGTATGGCCGTTTGCCGACCGGCTTGGTGAGCGCGTCACGCAGAGCTTCACCCACGGCCGTGGCGTCCAAGGACCCGCCGTTGGCGTCATCGATGGCCTGCAGCCGCTCACCGAGGGTCTCGGCCCTGGCGGGAAGTTCGCCATACTGGGCGACGATCGTTGGGAACGCTGGCGCGACGGCGTGAGCAAAATGCTCGGTTCCCGTGGTAAACGCCCCCGGGACAATGATGATGGTGTCGATGCCAAAGGGCCGCGTCTCCATGCCCATTACCTCCGCCAGAACGTCCCCGGCAGCCTTGGCCGCGGCGTACGGGCCCAGGAATGGCTCCGAAATGTGGGCGGTCGTGCTGCCGGTATAGACAAGCGTGCCGCTGCGCTGCCGACGCATGACCGGCAGCACAGCGCGGTTGACGCGCAGCCACGACGTCGCGTTGGTATCGAAAATCCTTTGGAGCTGGTCTGGATCGAATGCCTCGGTAATGCCGGTCATGAGCATGCCGGCATTATTGACGACGACATCGATCCGGCCTTGCTCGACCAGGATCTGATCAACGGCGGCGCGGCAACTCGCCTCCGACAGGACGTCGAGATCCACGATCCGCAGGTCAATATTCTCGGCGGCGGCCAGATCACGTATTGCACTGGCTCGCTTCTCTGCATCCGGCCGTGCCAGTCGCAGACCCGCATACACGGTGTGTCCGGCGTGTGCGAGAGTTGTTGCAATGGCGTGACCGATGCCGGATCCCGCACCGGTCACGACAATGATCTGGGTGTCCTCGGTCATGCGATGCCTCCATTTGCGCGCACGACCTGGCCGTTGATCCAAGCCGCTTCTGGAGACGCCAGGAAGGTCACAAGATTGGCGATATCATCGGGTCGTCCGATGCGCTTCTGCGGGGCCATGGCAGCCATGCGATCAATATCGGCGTCGGACTTTCCGCGTAAAAACAACTCGGTCTCGACCGGGCCAGGAGCGATGGCGTTCACCGTTATGCCACGCGATCCGAGTTCTTTGGCGATGACGCGGACCATGCCTTCGACGGCGCCCTTCGTGGCATTGTAGATGCTGTAGCCGGGAGCGTTCAGGGCGAGCGTGGTGCTCGAGAAGCCGATCAGTCTGCCGCCGTCGCGCACTTGGCGCGCGGCCTCGCGAAAGGCGTTGAACGTGCCGCGCACGTTGGTTTGAAAGTGTCGATCGAATTCTTCGTCGGTGGCGTCTGCGATCGCAGACGGCGCCATCACGCCAGCGCTCGCAACGAGGACGTCGACGCCGCCGAAGGCCTTTGTGGCCGTTGTGAACAGGTCGCGAACGTCCTCACCGGACGAGACGTCGGCGCCTACCTTGATGGCCGTTCCGCCAAACGCCTCGATCTCACGGACTGTCGTCTCGGCATCTGCCGTCGAGTTCGCATAATTGATGACGACCGCGTGACCCTGGCGTGCCAGCGCGATTGCGCTCGCTCGGCCGATGCCCCTCGATCCTCCGGTAATGACGGCAGTTTTCATGGCTCTCACTCGAGTTGTTCAACGCTCGGGTCAGAATAGGCGTGCGTGGCACATTCCAGAAATCGATACTTGATATGCTTATTCATCGATGTCGTTTATGAGCGTCGTCCGCCTGCATTTACGGGCGCATTGCCTGGCGAAGCAGCAAATGGACGCGCCGCGCCGCGCTTGGGCGCGATATCTTCAGAAATCTCCTGCCGAAGCTTCGGCCCGTGAGCGACTCGCCGGCCGAGGGCGGTCACGAACACCTCGTAGCGCTCGACTGCTTTCGAGCGCGCCGCAGCCTGTGCGGGCTCGGGTAACCCAAGCGCCCGCGCTTCTGGAGGGATAGAGCGGCAATGCCGAGCCAGTGCGCCCGGGATCACCAGCTTTGCCAAGCAGCAACGCCGCAATCTTTGCCCATTCAACGTCGCTCAATTCATATCGGCTGGCTGCCATCCAGAGACTCCGTGCTTCAACGGCTGCCTATCAATCAGCCTTAAAGCGATTTGGGAATCCTGAATGTCGATTCGTCCTAGTGCGGTCGCGAGATCATGGCTCGCGAGCCTTGAAGTCAGCTATATCGCTCAGGTGATGGCTGGTTCGGCAGCTTATGCGCTCCGGTAACGTTGGAGTTTTTCGCAAATGAAATCTTCGATCTCGCGCAGCGCGGCCTGTTTTTCCCGAATTACTACAAGTCGGGTTTCAAGGAACTCGATCGTCTGCCTCCTGCTGGGACGCACCGAACCATAGGCCTTCAACAGCGGCCCGATCTCCTTGAGCGAAAAGCCGAGCTGTTGAGCTTGGCGAACATGTTCGATCGTCTCTAACACAGTGGGATCATAATCGCGGTAAACCCGACTTCCCGCCTGGCGGGGCCTCGAGGCGATCAATCCCATCTCCTCATAGTGCCGGATGCCGTCCTTCGACATGCCCGCCATCTTGGCCAATTCATTGATGAGCACACAGCACCTCTTGACTGTGGGGTATCCCCACAGTCTATCTGATGTGTCACTCGTTGAAAACAGCAGGAGTGACATGCATTGGACAAAACTTCGAAACTCGTTGCCCTTGTCACGGGGGCTTCGTCCGGTATGGGCAAGGATATCGCTCGTCGCCTCATTACCGAGGGCTACACGGTCTATGCCGCCGCCCGCCGGGTCGAGCGGATGGCGGATCTTCAAGCCGCAGGCGCAACCGCCGTCGCGCTCGATGTCACCGACGATGCCTCGGCGATTGCAACGATTGATCGGATCCTGCGGGAGCGGTCGCGGATCGACGTGCTGATCAACGCGGCCGGATATGGCCAATATGGCGCTCTCGAAGACGTGCCGATTACCGAGGGACGGCGCCAGCTTGAGACCAACCTGATCGGGCTCGCGCGGATCGTGCAGCTCTGCCTGCCGCATATGCGATCGCGCGGCTCCGGCAAGATCGTCAACATTTCCTCGATCGGGGGGAAGTTCGCGTTGCCGCTTGGAGGCTGGTATCATGCATCCAAGTTCGCGCTTGAGGGCTATTCCGACGCGCTTCGCAACGAGGTCCGACAGTTCGGCATCGACGTCATTGTGATAGAGCCGGGTGGAATTGCCTCTGAGTGGGAGGGGATCGCCCGGGAAGAAGCGGAGCGGCATTCAGGCAATGGCGCCTACGCAGACATGGTCACCAAGCTCAGCAAGATGCAGGGCCGGAAGGCTCCACCCCCAAGCCTCGTCTCCGACTTGGTCGTGCGTGCACTGAAGGCAAGACGACCGGCGGTTCGATACAGCGGAGGTTTGATGGCGCGCCCCTTACTCTTGTTGCGGCGCCATCTATCGGACCGGATGTTTGACCGCCTGGTGATGGTAGCGTTCCGATGACGGCTATCGGCGCAATCTTCTTGCGACGCCGCGCGAGCGGAACGCGTTCAACGTTAATGCCGTGCTTTGCGCATTGATTTCAACTACGACGCTTTCTCGGCCAATGCCCGTGGTAGAACAGTTAAAATGGCGATCAACAAGGCTTTCTAAACGCGTCGGGATTTTCTGAAGGATTGTGGTATGAGCTCTCGCGGCTCAATATTCATGTGAAGATCATCGAGCCAGGCTTTGTCCCATCAACGAACTTCGTCGCCCAGACGCGATGGCATTCAAATACACCAATCCCCGATCCCGCCTACAGAGCTTATGCGGATCACATGAACACACTCATGATGCATTTCGCCGAAACCGAACCGACGACATCGCAGCAGGTCGTAGCCGCCATGGTTGAAGCTGCCGAAGATGGCAAAGATCAACTGCGATATATCGTGGGGATCGAAGCCAATAATCTCTCAAAGGCGCGTAGGGAAACATCGGAAGAAACGTACATCTCGGCAATGCGCGCCGCCTTTCTACCGCAGCCCTAGTCCCTCTTCGCCTCGATCCGGTCAGAAGAGCCGGGAAGCAAGAGCGATGCTTCATTGCAATCCTTCAGATCGAGGCCAGTGGCATTGATGCGAAAGGCCTCCTTGACGAGTCAGGCTATTTTGGCGCCTGCCGCCTCGATCGAAAGGCCTCTCCGCTTACGAATGTTCGAGACACAATTGCGCCCGTGCTCTGAAGCGATCTGTTGTGCGAAGCCGTCACCAACGTAGGTCCTCAACTGCGGAGTTGTCGGGAATCGTGGCCGGCGGATTGGCGTGCCGGCGGGCGATAGGATTATCGGGTCAACTCCGTGCTGAGAGAGTGTCCTTGGGATCGGTCTTTGGGATATAGCGGCGCAGAACAGCAGCGAGCAGCCGGTCCACGACCCTGTCAGGAAGCATGTTCATGATGCCGATCAGGGCGGCTTCGCTGCCCACGCCATAGCGGGTGCGGGGCTTGCGCGAAGTAATTGCCTTGGCGACGACATTGGCTGCGACGGAAGCCTTCACCCCCGTTTTGTCAGCTGCTGCCGCTTGTGCGGTTACTGCATGGATAAGAGAGCCATAGCGTTCGGTCTGTTCTGGCGTCATTTCGGAGGCTACGTTGTTCGCCGTAGCAATCGCCCGACCCGATATTTTAGTCTGGACAGCTCCCGGCTCGATGACGACCACGTCAACGCCCAAAGGGGCCAGTTCCCTACGAAGGGAGTCGCTCAACGCCTCCAGCGCAAACTTTGCACCGCCATACGGGCCGTAAGTTGCCATAGCGACTCTGCCACCCACGGAGCTGATGTTGATGACTCGGCCTTTGCTGCGGAGAAGTGCCGGCAGCAATTTTTGCGTCACCGCGATGTGGCCGAAGTAATTTACTTCGAATAGCCTGCGCCACGCATCAAGGTTGAAAACCTCAATCGGGGCGTTGGCGCCGATGCCAGCATTGTTGACGATCGCCCGCAATGGTCTCCCAAGCGGGTCGGCATCAATGCGATGAGCGAGGGCTGTGACATCCTCCATGCGTGTTATGTCGATAAACACCGGTTCGATGTTCGGTCCTTGGATGTGATGTGCGTCCTGTTCGCGCCGCACACCGGCGAGAACAAGATAGCCACGCCGAGCCATTTCTTGCGCGATGGCCGCGCCGATTCCGCTAGAGGCCCCGGTGACAACAATAAGTTCTTGCGTGTCGCGCGACCTCGTCATGGAATTATCCTTTGTTCAGCGGAATAGCTGCGAAGCGCTCAGCCAAGATCTGAGTGCGCTGCTCCAGAGCCGCAATTGATGGTTGATCGGAAAGCAAACCGTCCATTGCCAAGAGGAAAACCTCCGCGCTGGCTTGGTCGCCCAAAATAATCGTCACGCTGCCAAGCACGACTTCGCGGTAAAGCGCCTCGCTCTTCGGAGCGATTTGCGCGCACGCCTCGAGGAACTCGCTTCCCATCGGTGTACAGATCATCTCCGCCCAAGGCTCCAGAACCATGGCGCGGCAGACGATGAGCAGGCGGTCACGGGGATGTCCTGGATCGGCAGCTGCTTCTTCTGCCCTAGGCCGCCTGGAAATGAGCCAATCGATGAAGACCGCCTCGTAGATTTCGCTCTTGTCCTTGAACGTCCGGTACAAGAGCGTTCGGGAGAGATTTGCCCGCTTGGCGATGTCCTCAAGTGACGTCTTGGTGAAGCCGAAATTCAAGAAGCACCAGCGCGCAGCTTCCAGGATTCTGGTCCGGCGTACGGCACTATCGGAGTCTGAAATTGGTGCAGGCATATGCGCATTGTGACAAAAAACGCATCTGATGTCAATATGTAATGCTGGAAGTACGTCGTGACAGGAGGGGCAGTCATCGACCAAATATTGGATTTACGTCTACGTCACGACCAAAGACCGCGATGTGCTTTCGCATGGCCTATCGTCTGAATGCATGGGTCTCCAGCCAAGGGGCAGATATCATTCCCCTCGTCGGCGTGCGCACTGTCGATCGGCTAACCGAAGCACTTGCGTCGCCCTTGCAGTTGACCGAGGAAGCCCTCTCCGAAATCCAGAATATCGTTCCCGATGATGCTGTTGCAGGTGGGCGCTTTATGGTCGCGCACTAATCAGCCTGTGTCAGTGATACTGGGTGCGAGTCGGGCGCCTGCGTGGGTCATGACAATGATGACCTGCTGAAGACAGTCATCAGAGCATCTTCTAGCGGGGAAATCGGAGGGGGAACCGACGTGCCGACCATGGGACTGAACTTGCGGCAACGTAGGATGGGGCGTGTACCAACCCTATCTTTCGACCGCGTTTGTGCGGGTGTCGATAGACGAGGGCAGGTCCTCGGAAATCTCCTGCCGAAGCTTCGGCCCATGAGCGAGTCGCCGGCCGAGGGCGGTCACGAACGCCTTGTAGCGCTCGCCTGCTTTCGAGCGCGCCGCAGCCTGTGCGGGCTCAGGTAGCGGCGGGTTTGTCGTCAGCCAGAAGCGGATGAACACGGCGAGCGTCTCAACGGCTATGCCAAGGTCGCGTTCCATGCGCGCCATGCGACGGTCGAGCTGATCGAGCCGCTTCGTCGTTGCCGCCTCCTGCCGTTCGGCAGCATCAGGTGACAGGAAGGAGGCGATGCCGGCTTCCGCGATCAGCGAGAGGGATTGATCGCGCCGGGCGGCGTGCGCGGCGAGCGCCTTCATGACGTCTGGTTCGAGATACACCGATAGGCGCTGCTTTTTGGGAGGCTTTGCCATGGTGTCTCCTAAAGCTCGATGCCGTCGTCGGGATCGAGCGACGCCTGGCGCGCGACTTGGCGCATGGTCTGATTCAAGCGGGAGAGACGCGCGGCGTCCTCATCGGCGTCGTCGCGGGGATCGATCTCGAACTCGTTTTCGATGGGTGGCTTAGGCTCGACGGGTTTCGAGCGGCTGAGCTCCGGCTGGTGCCGGCGCTCAGAGTCCGTCGTATCCTCGTCCTCCGATGCGTCGCCGCTGACGGCCATCGCGACCGCCGGCACCGCCGGCAGGGCCAGCGTGCTCCAGTCGTCGGATTGGGCCTTTGCCGGTTTCAACAAGTTCGGCGGCGGCAGGATGCGCTCCTGAAACCGGCGATCCTCATAATATCGCGCCTTCTTCGCGCGGATCGGCGGGGTGCCGGCGACCATGACGATTTCGTCGGATGGCGGAAGCTGCATTATCTCGCCGGGCGTCATCAGTTGCCGGGCTGTCTCCGAGCGCGAGACCATCATGTGGCCCAGCCAGGGCGACAGGCGATGACCGGCATAGTTCTTCATCGCGCGCATCTCGGTCGCGGTGCCGAGCGCGTCCGAGACACGCTTGGCGGTCCGTTCGTCATTGGTCGCGAAGCTGACGCGGACATGGCAGTTGTCGAGGATCGAATTATTCGGCCCATAAGCCTTCTCGATCTGGTTCAAGGACTGGGCGATCAGGAAGGCTTTGAGGCCGTAGCCGGCCATAAAGGCCAGCGCGCTTTCGAAGAAGTCGAGGCGGCCCAGCGCCGGGAATTCGTCGAGCATGAGCAGCAGCCGGTGGCGATTGCCCTTCGCATTCAGATCCTCCGTAAGCCGTCTACCGATCTGATTGAGGATCAGACGGATCAGTGGCTTGGTCCGATTGATGTCCGACGGCGGCACGACGAGGTAGAGCGTCGTCGGATGCTTGCCGCCGGCAATGTCGGTGATGCGCCAGTCGCAGCGCCGCGTGACCTCGGCGACGACGGGATCGCGGTAGAGGCCGAGGAAAGACATGGCGGTGGACAGCACGCCCGATCGCTCGTTGTCGGATTTGTTCAGCAGCTCGCGGGCCGCACTGGCGATCACCGGATGGGGTCCGGCCTCGCCGAGATGGGTCGTCCTCATCATGGCGGCCAGCGTCGAGTCGATCGGCCGCTTCGGATCGGAGAGGAAGGCGGCAACACCCGCCAAGGTCTTGTCGGCCTCGGCGTAAAGGACGTGCAGGATCGCGCCGACCAGCAGCGCGTGGCTGGTCTTCTCCCAGTGGTTCCGCTTCTCCAGCGAGCCTTCCGGATCGACCAGGATGTCGGCGATGTTCTGAACGTCGCGGACCTCCCACTCGCCGCGGCGGACCTCAAGCAGAGGATTGTAGGCGGCCGACTTCGCGTTGGTCGGATCGAACAGCAGCACGCGGCCGTGCCGGGATCGAAAGCCCGCCGTCAGCGTCCAGTTCTCCCCCTTGATGTCGTGGACGATGGCCGAGCCCGGCCAGGTTAGCAGTGACGGCACGACCAAGCCGACACCCTTGCCGGATCGCGTGGGAGCGAAGCACAGCACATGCTCCGGACCATCATGGCGGAGATAGTCGCGCTCGAACTTGCCCAGGATGACGCCATCCGCGCCCAGCAGGCCCGCGGCACTCACTTCGCGAGCAGCGGCCCATCGGGCGGAGCCGAAGGTCTCGGCGTTCTTGGCTTCGCGCGCCCGCCAGACGGACATGCCGATCGCGACGGCAATGGAGATGAAGCCGCCGGACGCGGCGATATAGGCCCCCTCGATGAAGATCGGCGGGGCATAGGCATCGTAGAAATACCACCACCAGAAGAAGGCGGGGGGATAGTAGATCGGCCAGCCAGCCAGTTCGAACCACGGAAGTCCAAGCTGGGGCTGAAAGCCTAGCCGATAGGCTGTCCACTGCGTCGCCGCCCAGGTCGTCATCAGCACGATCAGGAAGACGGTGAGGATCTGGCCCCATAGGATTTTGGTCGCCGACATGGCGGGCACTCCTTTCTTGATTGGGCTACATGCCGAGGCCGCGATTGCGGCCGAAACTCCAGTCGACGCCGCCAGCGCCGCGCGAGACGCCGGAGACGTGCTGACCGATCTGGCGTTCGAGGGACGGCGACCAGGGCACGAGCTGAAAGCCGAGGCCGTCGTCGATCATGGCGAAGCGGCCCGACGCGAGCGCGAAGCGCTGGCGGTAGGTGCCGCCCACATATTCGCCAGCCGCGGCCTTCGAGAATTGCCGACCGGTCTCGGCCGCAAGCTTCTCGCCAAGGGCGTCGACCTCGCGCTGGCGCAGCGTGTCGATCAGCCCCGGTGAGAAGCTGATGCCGCGCGTTTGCCGCTCGGCGAGACCTTGGCCGACGAGATGGTCGGCACGGCGGTCCATAGCCTCGCGCACCTCGGCGCCGAAGCCGCCACCGCCGAGCGCGACGGGCTCGCGGGCGATCGCTTGACGGTCGAGCCATGTGGCGCCGGTCGCGTGAACTTGCCGTTCGATGTCAAGATCGGAGCGGACTGCGAGCGCGACGCGACGTCGTCCCTGCGCGTCGTCGTACTTGCGCAGCTCCACGATCGAACCCGGCGCGCTGTCTCCGGCGGCGTCGAGGTCGGGCAGCTTGATGTGGTGGGTCCGTCCGTCGGTTCCATCGACCACGGCGTAGGCCGTGCCCTTCAGCTCGTCGTCGAGACCGCGATCGACCAACCGGCCGACGACAGGATCGTTGATGCTCTCGCCGGCGAGCACATAGCTCGCGGCGCCGCGCTCGATGCCGCGTTCGGTCAGCCCGCGATGGATGCGTTTGATGATGTCGCCACGCTCGCCCAGCTCGCGCAGCGTCGCCTCGGCATTCTCCGATACGACCCATTGGCCGGGGCCGATCTGATCCGCAAGGCCGAGTGTCTCCAGCTTCCGCAGCCGGCCGACCTTCATCGCGTGGAACTCGTCGGGCTGGCGATTAGGATGCGGGGCGAGATCGACGACGCCGGTGCGATAGGCGTCGCGCGAAAGTTGGCGGTCGAGATTGGTCCAGCGTTCCGACTCGATCTGGCGTTCGAGATCGCGGCGTATCTTGTGATCGGTGCGCGGCCCCAGCTCTTGGGTGACGAGATCCTGCGCGCGGGCGCGCATGCCTTCCTTGATGTAGTCGCGCGAGATGACCAGGTCCTGGCCGTCATCGGTGCGTCCCCGCAGGATGATGTGGACGTGCGGATTATCCGTGTTCCAGTGATCGACACCGACCCAGTCGAGCTTCGTGCCGAGGTCTTTCTCCATCTGCCCCATCAGGTCGCGGGCATAGGTCTTGAGGTCGGACATCTCCGTGGCGTCCTCGGGCGAGACGATGAACCGGAAATGATGCCGATCATCCTGGGTCCGCTCGGCGAAGGCCTTGGCATCGGCGTCCTCGGTCTCAGGACCGAACAGCCGCGCCTTCTCCCCATCCCGGGTGACACCTTCGCGCCGCAGGTAGCTGAGGTGGGCGGAAAGCGGCGCGGCGCGAGCGCCATGACGGACGACGCGCGTCTTGATGACGGTGTTGCGCGATCGGCTGGTGAGCAGCCGGTTGGCCTGGACGGCCGCGCGCTGGCCGCGGCCGAACCGCGAGCGGTTGCCCGAGCTGATCTTGCCGGAGCGCGAGACGCTGCCGCCGGCGCGCTGGGCGGCCGCCAACGCCTGGGCGATGAAGGGCCGCGCCTGCTGAGCGCGGGTCGAGCGGATGCGGCCTGGCCGGATGCGGAAATCGTCCTCGCCGCTCATGGCCGAGGTCCCGCACATCGCGCAATCGCGCGGCAATCCTTGGTGAAATGGCGGATGCGCAGCCTGCGCCGATCAGGCGCACCTCGCGCCAATGCGCCATAAGCCCCTGAAAACACACAACCGCACCAAGCCGCACCTCGCGCGCTTTTATCTCGCCATCGTTCGGTTGTGCTGCCTGCTCTTCCCGCCTCTGACGCCAAATCCGCGCCAGAGCCCGACAATGCCGCATGAAGTGCGAAGCCCCTCATCGCGGCCCCGCAGTATCGGTTCGCGCCACGAACAGACCGTCCGATCGCGGTGCAGGCAGGACCGGATCGCGCGCGGACTCCTGCGCAGAAGGTGCAGCCGGATCGCCGTCCCGCTGCCGCTGGACTGCACCCGCGCTGCTATCGACCTGCACGATGAAGAGCGGCGCGCGGGTCCAGGCGAGCGGATCGGCGGTCGCCACCGTGACGGGGGCAGCGAGATCGCCGCCGCCGATGATCGGTGCGAGAGCGGCGACATAGGCTCGCGTTTCCGCCGGCAGTTGGCGACCGGTCGCGCGATATTCCTCGTAGCGGCCGGGACCGGCATTGTAGGCCGCCAGAAAGCCCGGCGAGCCGTAGCGATCGTGCATCTCGCGCAGGTACGCTGCGCCCGCGAGGACGTTGTCGCGAGGGTCGTAGGGATCGTTGCCGAGACCATGTCGAGCGCGCAACTCGGCCCATGTGGCCGGCATGATCTGCATCAGGCCCATCGCTCCGGCCGAAGAGATCGCGCGCATGTCACCGGCGCTTTCGACCCGCATGACGGCACGAATCCAGCGCTCCGGAACGCCGAACCGTTGCGCGGCCTCGGCGATCAGGGCGGCGTAGGGATCGAGGCGAGAAGGGCGCTCGGCCGATACGGTCTGCGCATTCACGTTGGCGCAAAGCGGCGCGGCGACCAGCAGGCCGGAAAGGAGAAGGAAGGCTGTGCGCCGGGCGGTACTCGACCGCTCGACGACAGCACGATGGCGGCGGGCCGACATCGCTCAGTCCCGCTCGCTGCGCCGGGGCGGACGGTTCCAGTGCAGCCCCCAGGCGGACTTGTCGTCGGCCGACTGGAAGAGATTCGCGCGGATCGGCTGGCTGAACGTCGGATCGTCGAGCTGGAGCGAGACATAGTCGCCAGCCTTCTCGCCGGTGCGCTTCCAGCCGGCGCCGATCTCGGCGCCGGGTTCGTTATTCATGCCGTCGAAGACGTGAACGCGAAAATCTGGCGCATTCTCGGCGTCGGACGACTCGGCCGGAATGATGATGATGTCCTGGTGCAGCAGGAGCGTCGCCAAATGGCCGATGAAGCCGTTATCGTCGCATGTGAATTGACCGATCAGGGACATGATTTCCTCCTTGGGATTGCGGTGAGATTGGGAATGGGCACGTCGTCACCGCGTCGGCGCGCGCCAGACGAAGCGGCCATTGCCGTCCTCGTCGGTGTAGAGAGGGATGGCCCGGCCGATCACGGCGGAGGCGGGAAGCGGGCCGAAGTAGCGGCCGTCGAGACTGTCGGGGACCTGCCAGTTCATCAGGAACAGTTCGCCCTCGGCGACGACGCGGCAGCCCTGCCAGACAGGCAGCGGATTGCCGCGACGATCGCGATCGAGCGCATCGCCCATCGGCACGGTATCGACAGTGATGGCGAGGCCCGCCCTGCAAACCCGTTGGCCAGGAAGCGCGACGACGTGCTTGATCAGCGGCACGCCGCGCGGCAGATAACCGCCCTCGGCGAGGAAGCTTGCGAGCGGCTCGGGCGCGCGTACGGCGACCAGATCGGTGACTTCCGGGGACGGGTCTGGCGCGATGGTGTAGAGGCCGATCGGCGTGCTGGCCGACGCATTCCAGATCAGCTTCGGCGCGAACGATACGAGCGAGAGGATGCCGAGCAACGACACCGCAGCCGTCGTGGTGATGGCGTAGCCGAGCCGAGTCATGCGCCGATCCTCTGCGTCAGGAGGAAGGCGCGATGGCGCTGCATCGTGTAGGCGCGCGGCGCCTCGCCGACGGCAAGGCGGTTGTGAACGTGCCGCCAGTGATCGGGCGCGACTTCGACGGGATCGATACCGACGGCCTCAATGGCGTCGATGAGCTGGAGCATGCGCTCCACCTTCGGCCAGCCATCGACGCGCAGCAGGATGTCGCCGCCAGGCGTCACGGTCGGGATTGTCTGGCAAGGTTCGCCGGGAGCGACAGCGCGCAGGATGTCGAGGCGGGAGAGCACGGTGCCGTGCTCGTTCGCGGCCCAGCGCACCAGCGCGAAGGTCGTGCCGGGAGGGAAGAAGAGGATACGGCGACGGCGGTCGAGCACCTGTTCGCGCACCTCGCGGCCGAAGCGGATCCAGTGCTCGAGCTGCTTCTCGATCCAGACGAGTTCGACCTGGGTGAGATCGTCTGGTGGCGCGGCGGCAGCGCGGCCGGCGCGCGCGGATGCGGCGGCAAGGCCGGTCATCTGTCGTCTCCTTGGGCTGGCGGGAATTCGCGTTCGAACAGGGCGCGGAGCATGTCGGCGACAGTCTGGCCGCGCTGGAAGGCCGCGATCTTGATCCGGCCGCGCATGTCGGCGGTGACGTCGATGGTCAGCCTGGCCGAGAAGTCGTCGGCGGGCTCAGCGCGCTGCGCCTGGCGATCGGGCGCTTTGATCCAGCTCTCCGGACTACCCGGCCGGGATGCGAAACCGCGCTTGGGGGATCGTTCGCTCATGCGCCGATCCTCGCGACTTCGGCTGCGAGCGCGGCGATCTCCCGCGCGCCCGGACAATCCGCGTCCTGTTCGGCGGCGATCCGGCCGGTCTGCACGACGTCGGCAAAAATGATGCGCTGACCGATGGTGGTCGCGAGCAATGGTGGGTCGTGATCCGCAAGCGTCTCGGCGGTTTCGCGCGCGAGCACCGTGCGGGCCGCGCAGCGGTTCAGCACGAAGCGCGCGGCAAGCTGCGGACGGTAGATGCGTGCTTCGCCGAGCAGAGCAAGCATCTCGGCCGAAGCCCAACCGTCGAGGGGCGACGGCTGGACCGGGATCAGCACAAGATCGGCTGCGAGCAGCGCCGAGCGCATGAGGCTGGCGACGCGGGGTGGCCCGTCGATGACGGCATGGTCGGCATCGCGCGCCAGCTCCGGCGCTTCGCGATGCAGGGTGTCGCGCGCCAAGCCAACGACACCGAAGAGCCGCTGCAATCCCTCCCGGCTGCGTTGCTGCGACCAGTCCAGAGCCGAGCCCTGGGGGTCGGCGTCGATCAACGTGACGCGCTTGCCGCTGCGAGCCCATTCGCCGGCGAGATGCAGCGCCAGCGTCGTCTTGCCGACGCCGCCCTTCTGGTTGAGGAGCGCGACGATCATGACGGTCTCCCGGCGATCGGGGACTCGTCCACAGCGGTCGAAAACGCGGGTTCCGTTAGAAAGATTCCGTAGGAATCTAGGTTAGATAAGTTACAGGGCTCGCAAGCTGCTGATTCAGCGCGATGAATCGACGATTTCGGTCCCCGATAGCACGAGAGTCCGGTCCCCGATGGCACGATAGTGCCGGTCCCTGATAGCACGAGGCTATTCACAGCTTATCCCCAGGGCGAGTTGTCGAGCGGCGACGGCGGCGCAGGATGCCGAGCGCGTCAGGATCGGTTGGTGCGAAGGACAGGATTTCAGGGCCGCCGAGGCATTGCTCGATGGTGAGCCGGTAGCCCGGCAGCGGCTGGCGGCGGACGATGTCGCGCAGGTCGTAGGCGAAGTGCTTGAGCGGCGAGAGGCTGCCGGACTTGGCGTGGAGGTGCGGGAAGTCGAAGCTCCAGCCGAACTCCTGCTTGCCGCCGTGCTTGCGCACCAGGCGGTAAAGCCAGCGCTCCAGCCCGCCCGTGAGATCGAAGTATTTGCGATCGATCGTCAGCACGAGCGCGTCGTCGAGGACGGCGCCGTAAAACCAGTCGGGTACGATCAGTTCGAGCCCGAGCGGGCGACCGCGATGGTCGGCCTTCTCTTTCCACTCGTTGATCCAGGAGAAGCGATGCATCCGCCGCTCGGTCGGCTGGCGGATCGATGTCGCGATGGTTGTCGACTGCAATCGGTCGAGCGCGGCCTTGAGACGGTCGTAGTCGCGAAGCGACACGCCGCGGCCGATGAAGTTCAGAATTTCATAGGGGGTGGTCGCCATGAGGCGTGACGGGCGCAAGCCGACGTCACGGGCTTCGACGATCTGCGAGGCCGCCCAGATCAGGACATCCGCGTCCCAGATCGTCGCCATGCCGTGTTCGGGCACGGCTTCGACGCGGATCTTCACCGAACCCGCCTTGAAGTCGATCGGCGTCAGGCGCTTCGATTTGGCCAGAGAGAAGAACGGATAGGCCATGAGGTCCTGCGCGTCGCGCGGCGCGAGATCGCCGGGCAGCGCCCGAAACAGATCGAGCTGCGCACGCTCGTCATGCTGAGTGTGACGGGACGACATGGCAGGTCGTCTCAGCGCGGCTGACGGCCGGCAAAGCGGCGATCGGAGGGCTCCTGCCTCTTGGCGGGGAGCACGGTGCCGCGCGGATCGGAGGTCGAGCTGACGAGGCCGCGATCGGCCCAGGTCTGAAGGTCATCAATGGCGTAGACGACTCGGCCGCCGAGCTTCCGGTAGGCCGGGCCGGTGCCGTAGGTGCGGTGCTTCTCAAGCGTGCGCTCGGACAGTCCGAGGAAACGAGCGGCTTCCTGCGTGCGCAGGTAGCGTGGCGGGATGCCGGCGGTAGTTTCGGCCATTGTCGAGCCTCCGTGGTCTCGTTGGGGGCCGCTGCCGTCAGGCGGCGGTTCGAGAGCACGGTGGCGTGAAGGCGGTGGGTCGGACGATGTCGAAGATAGGAATCTAATTTCGACACGCCGCACGCGATCGACGACAGACTATGATCGGCGGGGTCGGCGTAGGAGGGAGCGGTAGCCGCCTTCGACGAGTTTCAGGCCGTCGCGCACGAGGCGGATCGTTGTTTCACGAACTGAGTTTCCGACCCACGATTTCACGTCGATCTGATGGTCCGGGAAGAGCGTTTCGCCGATGACGCGGTAGCTCGCGCCGTCATCGTGTGCGTCAACGGCCCTTAGCATAGCACGCAATCGTTGACGCCGTTGTGGCGTCAAGCGTTCGTCTGGCCGTGCTTTCCGTGCCCGTATCGTTGACCAGAAACGGTCGAGCGCGAGGATCCGATCAGGCGTGTCGTCATCCAGTATGACAAGCGCTGCGAGCGGCGTGTCGCTGATGTCTCCGTGGAGCACGATGTCGAACACCTCGCCGTCGACGACGATCCGGACAGTTCCATCGGAAGCGAAGAGCGCGGAGGGAATTTCTTTCCTAGTGACCGCTGTACCAGCGGGTAATGCGGGTGACGGAGCGAGGAGAAGCTTGAACGGATCGGCGGTAAGGGTCCAGGAGATAGCCACAGT
Organism: Kumtagia sp.; assembly: GCF_059502445.1. NCBI lineage: Bacteria > Pseudomonadati > Pseudomonadota > Alphaproteobacteria > Hyphomicrobiales > Phyllobacteriaceae > Kumtagia > Kumtagia sp. The sequence goes on along the minus strand of NZ_JCACER010000011.1, from coordinate 58,317 downwards.
AGAGGCATTGAGAGCCGGGTCTGTAGCGAAAAGACAACCCCCAGCGATCGGATAAGGCCCACGCCTTGTCCGGAGCGAGATGCCCTAAACGCTGTAGCGCTGAATATTCGCGTCGGTAATCGTGGTTTCTCCGCAGAAACTCCCACGCGATATCTGGCGCATTCAGATCATCAATATAGTCATAGGTCGAACCAGTTCTCCAACTTCCTTCCTCAGACATGATTTTACTCTCCTGTCCGCGCCTCTCTGGGGCGAGCGACACGAAGAACACGATTCCAAGTTGTCTTTGGCTTGGGAAGTTCGAAGGTGGCGCAACGTGATGCAGATTCCGCATCACCGCCAGATCAGTGGTAGCTCGACCGGACCAGATGGCGAAAGCCGTTCTCGGTCATCCATTTCGCGCGGGCCAGGTGGGTGGCGTAGACGCGCGCAGCCCGCTGGGCATCTTTGTCAGGGTCGAGGCCGAATATAACGGTGACCGCTTCTTCCCAGCACGCGCCGTCGGCCTCGGCATCTAGCAGTCGCAGATAGGTTTTCAGATGCTCGCGATCATAGGGCGTGAGCACCGCGCTATCAGGCGGTTGGTCTAGGAAATCTGTCTTGGTCACACCGGTCCCCTGAGGTCATTCTTATTCATTCCGGTGGCATTTGTTAACCGTGTGTCGGTTGCATCGCAGCAAAATCTGCGCCGGTGATGGCAACGGCGTACCGAAGGCATGCGGTTGGCAAGGGAGACGCTATCGCTTGTCGATTTTCCCACGAACCACCATCACTCCTTCGCCTTGGTCGGTGGTCAGGAGGAGGATGCCGTGGCCTTCAAGCGCCCGACGCACCTGATCGCGCGTGGTCTCGTACACCTCGAGTCCGCTTGCGGATTCGAGGCGTTTGAGCGCGGTCAGTGATACCTGGGCCTTGTCAGCGAGCGTCTCCTGATTCCATCCGAGCAACGCGCGTGCGGCCCGCGATTGTCGGGCGGTGATCATGCATGATCACCTCCCACTCAGACCGTCGCGCACACTAGAACTACGACTATAATAGTCGTTCTTGACGGTCGATGCTACCTGATACTGCCTTTACGGCCTTGCCTGACAGTCGCTCGAACCCAAACTGATTCGGTCGCCCACAAAGCGATCGGCCCCGCCCGGGTCAACCGGGCGGGGCGTCGCGCCGGCCTCAGTCGCCGTTGCGGCGGCCGTTCGGGCGGGACCAGATGAGGCTGAAGCCTTCGCCGTCCTCATCGTCGAAGAGGTTGGCGTAGATCGGGGCGTTGAAGCTGGGGTCGTCGAGCTTCAGGCCCAGATAGGCGCGGCCCTCGTTGGAGGTCTTGGACCAGGCGGCGCCGATCTCGGCGCGGCCGACGAAGACGCGATGGCTGGGGGCGTTCTCGCCGGTGGCGCGGGCATCGGGGACGATGCGGACGTTCTTGGTCTGGACGCTGAGAGTGACGATTTCGCCGGTGAACTCGTTGTTGCCGGTCTTCTTGAAGGTGCCGATGGTCGCCATGATAGTTCTCCTTGAACTCTGTTCCGAGCCCGCACCATTGCGGCCTCGATGGCGATCGACAGGCCGGAGGCGATTGACGGCGCACCCCGCAGGGGCCTGACAGCAAAGGAGGGGCTTTCTTGTCTCGCGAGGAATGACGGCGCAGCCGGCAGGGGAAGAAAGTTTTGACGCCGCTGTTGCGGCATAGGCGATCGAGGCGCAGCCGACCTTCGGCCAGATCAGCCCATTGAAGAGGCCGTTTTGGAGCGGTCGACCTGACAGAGACACATCACAGGAGAACGTGGCGACCATCCTCAACCGATATGACCGTGGTCACGTCGAGACATCGCGATGTCACCCGGTTCCGTCAGAACCAATGTCCTGCAAACTCCTGCCCGTCGCCAACGAGATCGCGTCCTGTTGGCACTCGCACCGTCGGGCGTGCTGTCACGGCGTTGCCCCCAACACCGTCACCGAGGGAATGGCTTGTCGGGCGGAGGTAGCCGTCGGTCCGATCAACGCGATTGCAAGCGACCCTGACGACGAGGAGCGCGACACGTAAGACATCAACCCACCGTGCTGCCGCCGCCGGTAACGATGTCAGGCGCGCGCGACGTTCTGCCCGGTTGACCCGGGCGCGGCCATTGCTGTCACCCGGATCAGCGCCGTGATGCCAACGGCGATTGCGCCGATGACGGAGAAGATGATCTGCCAGGTGTCGGAGGGCATGGTGTGTTTCACGATGCCATGCGTCGCGTGGTAGCCGGCGAGCGCTGCGGGCGCGACGAACGCGACAGCGATCGCGAGGCGTATCCAGAGCGGACGGATGAAGGCGAGCAGGAACTGCCCAAGGCCGAGGGTCAGTGCGGCGGCGATGAGGCCGACGATGATCGCGCCGAGCCAGCCGGCGCCGGTCTGATAGGCCCACGTCCCGGCGCTAACGCCCGCGAAGAACGGCAGCGCGAAGACGGCCAGTGTGAACAATAGCCAGCACAGGGCGCCGATTGCGGCGATGCTGGCGAGGATACCAATGAAGATCATGGTGGTGGTCTCCGTGAGATAAAGGTCTGACGGTCGCGCCTTCCACCACCACCACGGCGCGATCTGAAGTATAGCGGAAGATGACCGCCGACGGGAGCGGAAATCGGTTCGATTTCCGCATCCTCGACTGGCCATCGCGCCCCGATCAGGGGGCGAAGGGATCGATCTCCGCGACGACCTCGGCGTCGCCGTCGAACTCGGTGATGGGCGTGACAGAATGGGTGCCGTCGCCTGCCTTGAAGATGATAATCGCGACCATGAGGGTCGTGGCGAGGCTGAAGGCGTAGGCATGTGCGTCTTTGAGGGACATTGTACCGGCTCCTGTCTTGGAGGCGGGGGACCATCCCCCGCGTGACAGGCGCCCGATGTGTCCGGCCGAGGGCCGCAATCACCGCGTCGGCGAAGCAAAGCGGCGGCATGCTCGCATAGCCGACCCTTTACGGGTTGATGGCGTCAGGCCCTCGGCTGGACCAAGGATCAGCGAATGGATGCGGGGGTGGTTTTCCGTCAGTCAGAGGAGCGACCAGACGATTGGACTTCGATGCGTCTGCCGGATCCGCCAAGCATCCAACCGGTCGTGATACCGCCGACACCGGGCGCTATGATGCGGCACGAGTAACTGTCTGCGAGGTCGTTGCATGACGAAGATCCCAAAGAAGAGCGATTTCCCCGTCGGTCAGGTGCGCCGCTATCTGGAGCCAGGCCCGATCGTGCTGGTGTCCTCGAAATGGGAGGGCAAGACCAACATCATGACGCTCGGCTGGCAGACCATCCTGGAGTTCTCGCCGTCACTCGTCGGCCTGATGATCTCCGGCGGCAATCACAGCTTCGAGATGATCCGCAACAGCGGCGAATGCGTCATCAACCTGCCGACGACCGCATTGACCGACACGGTGGTCGGGATCGGCAATACGTCTGGAAGCGAAATCGACAAGTTCGCCCATTTCAAGCTGACGGCCGAAGACGCCGACGAGGTCGATGCGCCGTTGATCGGCGAGTGCCATGCCAGCTTCGAATGCCGGTTGCACGACGATGCGCTGGTCGAGAAGTACAATTTCTTCATTTTCGAGGTGGTGAGGGCGCATGTCGCGTCGTCGCCGAAGCATCCCGAGACGCTGCATTATACCGGCGACGGTGTGTTCATGGTGTCCGGCAAAGTCATCAGCCGGCGATCCCAATTCCGGCCTGAGATGCTGGGATAGTGGATGGCGCTCACGCGCCACCCGTGCCGAATTTCCAGACCGGGATGCCGAGCTTCTTCGCCTTGTCGGCGAGGTTGTCCTGAATGCCGGTGCCCGGGAAGTGCATGACCCCGATCGGCAGAATGTCGAGCATCTGATCGTTGCGCTTGAACGGCGCGGCCTTGGCGTGTTTCGTCCAGTCTGGAGCGAACCCAACCTGCGGGACCTTGCGATGGTCGGCCCAGCGGGAGGCGATCTTTTCGGCGCCCTTCGGCGATTTGCCGTGGATCAGCACCATATCGGGATGCTTGGCGTGGACCTGATCGAGCTTCGCCCAGATCAGTCGGTGATCGTTGAAGTCGAGCCCGCCGGTGATCGCGATCTTTGGGCCGGCCGGCAGCAGCACCTCGTTGTCGGCGCGCTTCTTTGCGGCAAGGAAGTCGCGGCTGTCGATCATCGCCGAGGTCAGGTTGCGGTGGTTGACCATCGATCCGCTGCGGGGACGCCAGGGTGATCCGGTATGCCGTTCGTAATGCTCGCCGGCCTGGTCGCGCATCAGCTCGAAGGCGTTGCGACGCTCGATCATCGTCTGCCCTTCGGCCGTCAGGCGCTCCAGCTCGACCGCCTTCACTTCGGAGCCGTCCTGTTCGCGTTGCCCGCGGCGCTGCGCCTGCTCGTTGTCGTCCAGCTCGCGCTCGATCCGGTCGGTGGCGCGGTGGAAGACGTTGACAGTCGACCAGAGAAGATCGTCGAGGTCGGGCTCGAGGCGGGTGTCTTCCAAGGTGACGATCAGGGCGTCGAAGATATCGGCGATGGCGCCGGCGACTTGGTTGCCCTCGGGTAGCGGCCTTCCGTCGGGTTCGTCCGCAAAGGGACGGTAGCCATAAAGCTGAAGTTCGGACAGGACGTGGTCGGTGGGGGATGATTCGTGATGCGGCTCGTAGCTGTCGTCGTGCTCGCTCATCGGGATGCTCCTTCGTCGGTGTGACCGCGACCCTCGCGGCCTTCTGGCGACGAAAGCCGGCAGGCGGACCGGACCTGCACCCGGAGCGGAGCGCAGGGCTGGAGCACAGCGGAGGACGGCGAAGGCCGGCTATTTTGCTTCGCGATGGAAAGGCCCGAAGGGCCGCCGGAAAATAGTCGGGCGCCGACGTTGTTGGTCCGGGCCGTTTGCTGGCCGATCGCCCTCTCGAAGGCCGGGTTGCGGCTCTCCCCGACACCTAGGAGCATCCGAGCGATGCCAGCGACGGCATTGCCGTGACCAGCATTCCCTCCCGACTATGCCGCCAGTGCCATGAAGCGCGCGACGTCCTGTGGTGCGATCTGCACCCGCGCCGCTGCCCGCAGGCTCTCCAGTCCCAGTGTGCGCAGATCCTCGTTGAAGTCGCCCAGCCTCGGAGACACGACAATCGCCTCGATCCCAGCGGTGTTGGCCCGTTCGATGAGCGTCGTCATCGCACCGTCGCCGGCCGGATCGTTGTCGCGCGCGATGTAGAGCCGGCGGAGTGTCTCGGGGAACTGGATGGCGGAGAGGTGGGCGGCCGAGAGCGCTGCCGCCACGGCCATGTCAGGCAACACGCATCGCAGCGATAGCACCGTCTCGATGCCTTCGCCCGCCGCCATCACGTCGCCCGGTACGCCAAAGCGGACCGCGTGCCCGAGAAGGTCGCCCATCGCGCGCCTCGGGGTATCGATCGGCGCCTTGTCCGAACCGTCCGGGGCGAGCCAGGTGCGATGCGCGCCGGTGATCCGGCCAGCCAGATCGGTGACGGAGGCGATCATCGCCGGCCAGGTCTCGGTTGGGGAATGTTCGTCAGGGCGATAATAACAACGCGGGTGGAACCGCAGCGATCCGGTTCCGTGCAAAGCCGTAATCGCACGTTCCCGCAGATACGCTTCTACGACAGTGCCCAAAATCGGCTGGGACATTCCGACAAGCCGCCGCGCCGCTTCCGGCGATCCGGTCGGAGCCGGTGCTTTGCGCTCGCCAGCATGCGGACCGTGCGGTTCGGGATGTGGCATCGACAAGAAGGTACGCGCCTCATCGGCGACGTCCTTGAAGTCGATCAAGCCGCAGCTCTCACGGATGACATCGAGCAGATCGCCATGCTCGCCCGTGGCGGCATCGGTCCATTTGCCGGCCGCGCCCTTGCCGGTGTCGCCACCCTTCAGCCGGACGAACGTCGAGCGGCCGGGCGTGTTGCGGACATCGCCGACCAGCCAATAGCGGCCCTCGCGATGTCCGGTGGAAAGGTAATGGCGGCACACTGTTTCGGCCAGCCGGCCGAGACGCTGCGCCAGTTCGGAGGCGTCGTGACGGGCCATCATACCGCCTCCCGCTCGCCGATGCGCTCGACAGGGAAGCGCTCGAGCACCTTGCCGAGAATCGTGGAGCCGGTAGCGTCGGTCGGGACGAAGAATCGCAGCTTCCACGAGATGATCTCGCTGAACAGGCCATAGGCCCGGAGGCGGTCGCGCATCACGTCGGTGAAGCCCGACAGTTCGATGCGGTTGGCGCCCATGACGCGGACGCGACGAAGCTGCATGCTTTCAGCGATGTCGAGGATGGTGCGGCCATCCATCAGCGCAGTGAACGCGTCGTCCGGGGTCAACGTGCTCGCTCCTGTCGCCAATGTGCCCGCGACCCACGCCGGCGAGACGCGGCGACCGATGATGCGTTCGCCCGCGTCGGTTTGGAGCCGATAGACCCGCGTGGACTCGTTCGGCAGCCGTTTCCAGATGGGCAGGAGGAGGCCGGCGACAATGTGGATCGTGCTGTCGGAAAATTCCGGCACCTCGGCCATTTCGGCGGTCCAGGCCGCCGCGAAGATGGTCCGATCGGCTTCCTCCCAATGGCTCTCGTCCATCGAGCGGAGGGTGGCATGGTGCTGTTCCATCGGGCGGATCAGCGCCACGCGACGCTCGATCTCGCCATCGTCGAGCATGACGGACGATGCCCGAACCTGTACGGCGGCTCGGCAAGAGCGGCCGTTGACCAGCAGCTTTGCGCCCGGCGCGGCGAGAAAATCGAACGCGGCGTCGAGCGAGGTCGGACGGTTGCGTTCGCGCCGGGTGACAGTGAGCAACTGCGTCTCGGCGCTGGTGCCTGGATGGACATGGATGGTCCGGCGGTCGGTGACGATGAAGCTCTCGGCCTGAAGCGTCTCCAGCCCGAGGTCATAGACGCCGCTGGTGATGGCGCCCTCGATCTTGGCGTTGAGGAGTTGCTCAAAGGCCGTAAACAGGATGCCTTGCAATTCGATGGTGAGCGCCAGCGACCGGTTGAGGAAGGTAGTGATCGGCGGCAACTCATCCTTGATGCCGTTGTCGTCCATCAGCTTCAGGCCAGTGGCGTTCTCGAACATCTGCAGCGAGCAGCCCTCGACTTTGCCGCGGACCAGCAGGAGATAGAGCTGGCGCAGCGCGTCACGCGCATAGTGCGATTCCAGATTATCCTCGGGCCGGAACAGGCCCTGGCCTCCGGTCTGGCGCTGGCCGCGCGTGATCGCCCCGAGCGTGTCGAGCCGGCGGGCGATCGTCGACAGGAAGCGCTTCTCCGCCTTCACATCAGTGGCGATTGGTCGGAATAGCGGAGGTTGCGCCTGGTTGGTACGGTTGGTGCGGCCGAGCCCCTGGATCGCGGCATCCGCCTTCCAGCCCGGTTCGAGTAGATAGTGGACGCGCAGCCGCTGGTTCCGCGCCGATAGGTCGGCGTGATAGCTGCGGCCGGTGCCGCCCGCATCCGAGAAGATGAGGATGCGCTTCAGGTCGTCCATGAAGGCGGACGTTTCAGCGAGATTGGCAGAGGCGGCGCGGTTCTCCACCGCAAGGCGCTCGCCCCTGCGGACGATCCGCCGCGACCGGCCGGTGACTTCCGCTACGATGTCGGTGCCAAAGCGCTGCACGATCTGGTCGAGCGCGCCGGGGACCGGCGGCAGGCTGGCCAGCGTCTCGATCAGGCGATCCCGGCGTGCGACGGCCTCGCGGCTTTCGACGGGCTGGCCATCGCGATAAACCGGCCGCGACGACAGGTTGCCTTCGCTATCGGTGAACGGCTCGTAGAGCTGCACCGGGAAGGAATGGGCGAGGTAATCGAGGACATATTCCCTCGGCGTGATGTCGACGCGGACGTCGTTCCATTCCTCGGTCGGGATCTCCGCGAGCCGGCGTTGCATCAGCGCCTCGCCGGTGGAGACGATCTGGATGACGGCGGTGTGGCCATCGGCCAGGTCCTGATCAATCGAGCGGATCAGGGTCGGCGTCTTCATGCTGGTGAGGAGGTGGCCGAAGAAGCGCTGCTTGGCGCTCTCGAAGGCTGAGCGGGCGGCGGACTTCGCCTGCCGGTTCAGCGTGCCGGTATCGCCAGTGATGTTGGCGGCCTGCATCGCGGCATCGAGATTGTTGTGAATGATCGCGAACGCCCCGGCATAGGCGTCGTAGATGCGCGTCTGCTCGGGGCTGAGCTGGTGCTCGACGAGTTCATATTCGACGCCGTCATAGGAGAGCGACCGGGCGGTGTAGAGGCCGAGCGAGCGGAGATCGCGTGCGAGCACTTCCATCGCCGCGACGCCGCCATCCTCGATCGCCTCGACGAACTCGGCGCGTGTGGCGAAGGGGAAATCCTCGCCGCCCCAGAGGCCGAGGCGCTGGGCGTAGGCGAGGTTGTGAACCGTGGTGGCGCCGGTCGCGGAGACATAGACCACGCGCGCATTCGGAAGCGCGTGCTGGAGCCGCAGGCCCGCACGGCCCTGCTGCGAGGCGGCGACGTCGCCGCGTTCGCTTTTGCCGCCAGCGGCGTTCTGCATGGCGTGGCTCTCGTCGAAAATGATCACTCCATCGAAATCGGAGCCCAACCATTCGACGATCTGTTTGACCCGAGAAAGCTTCTCGCCGCGGTCGTCGGACCGTAGCGTGGCATAGGTGGTGAATAGGACGCCTTGGCCGAGGGTGATCGACTTGCCCTGCGGGAAGCGCGACAGCGGCGTGACGAGCAGGCGTTCCATCCCGAGGGCCGACCAGTCGCGCTGCGCGTCCTCGATCAGCTTGTCGGATTTGGAGATCCAGACCGCCTTGCGGCGTCCATGTATCCAGTTGTCGAGGATGATGCCGGCTGCCTGGCGGCCCTTGCCGGCGCCGGTGCCGTCGCCGAGCATGAAGCCGCGACGGAAGCGCACGGCGTTCTGCGCATCGTCGGGCGCGGCCGAGACGAGATCAAAGGTCTCGTCCACGGTCCAGGCTCCGGCGAGGAATTCGCCATGGGCGTCGCCGGCATAAATAACGGTTTCGAGCTGGGCGTCGGACAGGATGCCGTCGGTGACGATACTGGCGGGGAGCGTCGGCCGATAGCTCGGCTTCGGCGGCGCGACCGAGGCCATCGCGGCGGACTGGACCAGCTTGGTCGGGTGCGCCTGAGCGCCGGGAATACGGATCGCCTGAAGGCCGTATTCCTCGTAGATGGCATCGGTTAGCCGGCCACCCTCGGGAGGCGTCCAGTCGACGATCTCATAGGCGAGTTCGACGCCCTCGGGTTCGGCGATCGAACGGGCAACCGGCGATGATGCGGCGCGAGCGAGATAGCCGCGCACGGTGCGCGGCACGGAAGCGGCCAAATCGACCTTTGGCAGCGCGACCGGTAGGCGTGCGGGAAGCTGGGCTGCGATCCAGCCGAGCAGCGTCGCGACATCGGGCGCAATACCGGCGGAGGGCGGAAATACTGTGCGATCGTCGGCAGGCTTCTTGTCGATGACGGTCAGGCGGGTTTCGATGGTCGTGCCATGCTTGGCGTAGACTGCGCCGTCGATAGCCGCGGTGAACACGACACGTCCGCGCTCCTGCAACCGGGCAAACGCGTCGCGCCAGGCCGGTGCGTCGGGTGCGAAGCTGGCGCCCGTGATCGTCACGAGCCGTCCGCCATCGGCCAGACGCGTCAGCGCCGAAGCGACGTGGCGATAGGCGGCGTCGGCCATGCGGCCGGAGACGTTCGCCATCACCGAGAACGGCGGATTCATCAACACGACGCTCGGCACCGCGGTCGCTTCGAGGTGATCGTCGATCTGAGCTGCGTCGAAGCGCGTGACGGGAATGGCCGGAAAGAGGGAGGACAGGAGGCCTGCGCGCGTGTCGGCCAGCTCGTTGAGCATCAGCCTGGCCCCGGCGATCTCGGCGAGGACGGCGAGCAGCCCGGTCCCGGCCGAGGGCTCCAGCACGCAGTCGGCGGGCGTGATCGCGGCGGCAGCGAGTGCAGCGAGACCGAGTGGCAGCGGCGTCGAGAACTGTTGAAAGGCCTGCATCTCCTCAGAGCGCCGCGTATGCGTCGGCATCAGGCTCGCGATCTTGGCCAGCATGGGCAGGCTGGCAGCCGGAGTTCCGGACTTGCGGAAAACCGCCTTTCCGTATTTGCGCAGAAACAGCACAGTCGCCGCTTCACAGGCCTCATAAGCCGTCTTCCAGTCCCAGGCGCCGGACGTGTCGGAAGCGCCGAAGGCTGCTTCCATCGCGCCGCGCAAGGTTACGGCATCGACGGGCTGACCGCGCTCAAGATGCGGGAGAAGGTGATGGGCCGCGGCGAGGATGGCGGCGGGCGCAGGGCTCGCGGCAAGCGGAGACGACGCGGCTGGAGCGGCCGCGGATACGGAAGCGATGGTCATGAAGGGCACCTCAGGAGAGCGGAAACGGAGGAGCCGGCAGGCGCTCTCTCTTGACCGCACCGGCTCGAACCCGTCCCGGCCAACCTCTCACTCTGGCGCGCGCGATGACCTTTTGACCGCTTCGTCTTCCGAGGTCGGCCGCGCGGCGCTACACTCCGTCATCCAACACATGGCAGGCGGCGGCCTCGACGATCGAGGACGCGCGCGCTTCACCGAGCGAGGTCAGGGGAGAGACGGGTATGAAGGGAAGCGCGATCGGCATGGTGGCGGCCGGATGCCTGGTGGTGGGGTTCGGCGCGGGATTCGTGGCGCGCCCCATGATTTCGCTGGGCGGATCGTCGGCCGCCGCCGCCGGCGTCGCGCAGCCAACGGAGGAAGAAGCGATCGCCGCCGTGCGGCGCCATCGCCTCTTCACGGGAACGTCGCTCGCCAATGCGACCCTGAAGCTTGGCGACTGTTCACCGGGAGGCGTCGGTCCGGGCGTGACATGCATGACGCAGCTCACGATGGACACGACGCGGGCCAACGCCACACCGCAGAACCGGCCGATCGGATTCGCGCGGGTCAACGGCCAGTGGGAGGTGGCGGTCTGGTAGCGGATATCAATCCACGATGCCGTCGCTGCCAGCCGGAGGTGTGTATGCCTCGTAGGGATCGCCGTCGGAGAGATGGCCGAACGGGGTAAGAACATATTCGCCATCGTCGCGGCCGACCGCGCAGATGACGTAACGGGTTTCTCCGGTGGCGGAGTCCGCGCATTCCATAAGCGCCAGATTGCCATCGGCTGCGGCGCGGAGCAGCGTCTGGAAATTGGCGCGCGCATAATCCGGGATGCTCATGACGCGCCTCCCGCAGCGAGGCGGTTGGCGAGCCAGCGGCCGCTGCTCATCCATTCGATGGTCTGCCCCGTCGTCAGGTCGAGGACATGGGCGCCTCCGGAAAAGCCGTCGATGCGCGGCTCGGACGCGATGCCGGCCCATTGGAAACCCCAACGTCCGGCGAGCCCAAACGCCTCGGCGCAGCGCGTCACAAAGGTGATGAGGAGCTGGGGGTCGGCGGTGCCCGGATCACGCATCCAGAGGCGCGCGGGGCCATGTTCCGGTTCGATCGAAAGCAGGAACGGTTCGGCCGGAGGATCTTCGGCGGCGTTCCGCGCCATCAGGTCGTTGTAGATGTCGAGGGCGCGCGCCGCGTTCTCGACCGTGCCCACATCCAGCAGGCATGAAAAGCGTGTGAAATATTCCGCCATGGCGGTCTCCTGAAACGAAAAGAGCCCGGCGCGTGGCCGGGCTCGAGGTGGATGAAAGGGCGTGGTGGGGTCAGTAGCCGAACTGCCAGGACGGCCATGGCTGCCCGTCGTCGGATGCGCCGACGGCCTCGTCGAGATAGGCGCTGTCGCCTTCGACGATGGTGGGGTTACGCACGGGTGTTTCGTCGATCACCGTCACGCGGCAGATGAGGCCATCTTCGACCTCGACGTGAACGGGAACGAGATACTGGAAGACGACGCGGCGCGGCGCGTCGATGACGGCGGTATCCATCTGTAGGATCCTTGGGAAAAGCGGCGGGGAGCGATCGGCGTCGCTCCCCGCCAAGGGGCCTATTCGGCGGCGATCAGGTCAGAGGCGTCCGCATCGGCTTCGGTCACCTCGTCATCGTCACCGGTGAGGAAGTCCGGCAACGCTTCGGTGTCACCGGCGTCGTCGACGTCAGGCTGATCGGCAAGGCGCAGCGGTTCGGGCAGCCAGCCGCTGTCGGCCAGGAGCCGTTCGGCTTCCTTGGCCATGTCGCCCTTCTTCAGATGGTCGATGAGTTGGGCGGCCTGTTCGCCCTTCGCCTCGCGGACCGCTTCGAGGATGCGCGGCTTCGTGACGCGATTGAGGTAGTTGCCGAACGTCGGACGCCAACCAGCTTCCACGATGTCGAGCCCGGTAGCCCGCGCCAGACGGTCGGCCTGGGTCAGCCGCATGTCGAGCGTATGCTGCGACACGCCGCTGGAGCTGTGCGGATTCGGCCGCTCGTAGAGCGCATTGACGCCATAGCTGACGCAGTGTGCCAGCAGCGCCATGCGGCTGGCATCGTCGAGACCGGCAAGCCAATCCCAAAGCGCGTCGTCGTCCTTCGGGATGTCGGCGGCCCAGGCGTCGTGACGCTCCTGCACTGCCCGCGCGGAGGGGCTGTCCTGCAGCGCATCGTCCTGGACGGGGAAGTAGATGTGCTTCACCCCCGCCTCCATGGCTCCGGCATACATGCGGGTCATGAACCGGTCCGAGACGAGCTTGTGCAGAAGCGCCGTCATGGCGATGTGCGGGTTGTTGGCGACGGCATCACGCAGCGCGAGTGTGCGGTAGGCGGTCAGCTCGACGACCAGGCGCTCGGGCAGCGGCTTGATGGTGCCGTCCTCGTCATCATCTTCCGGTTCGGCGGGCTGGCCCCCGATGGTGATGACGGCGCGCTGCACCGTCGGGCCTTCGGGCTGGCGCGATACGCCATCGGCCTCCGACCCGGCCTCTCCGTCGCCGTCGACTGGGATGACAGGGACATCCTCGGGCCGGACAAAGCCGCGATCGACCGTGAGCGAGCCATCGGTGTCGATGCTGACGAATACGCCAGCGATGGCGATATCGGCCGGCTCGTAGTGAACCGGGCGATCCTCGAAGCTCGCGAGCGCGGTCTCGATTTCACCGAGACGCTGATCGACCTCGTCCGGCAACTCGTCGGCGTCCTGATATTGGGCTTCAAGCCTGGCCATCTCGGCGTTCAGCGCGTCGATGGTGGCCTGCTCCGCCGCCGTCAGATCAAGGGGTGTGCCGGCGATCTCCTGCAGGCCGCGTGCCGCGTCATAGGGGAAACTGACCGCCACCTCGATCCACTTCCAGCCTTCCGCAGCGATGGTCTCGGCTTCAGCCTTCAGCTTCTCGCCAACAAGGCGGTCGAGAAGCGCCGGGTCCTGCAACCATCCGCCATCGTCGGACTGGAACAGGTCACGCATGACGATGCCACCTGCCGCCTCATAGACCTCGATGCCTACGAAGATGGCGCGCTTGTCGGAGGCGCGCACCGTCGTTTCAGTCAGCATGCGCCGGATCTGATAGGCCTCCTTTGACCAGGCGTCCTTGATCGCATCCCATACCTGCTGCTGGCGCGCGTGATCGTCGGAGACCGTGAACGCCATGAGCTGCTCCAGCGTCATGCCATCCTCGGCATAGACATCGAGGAGCGCCTGCGAGACCGAGGCGAGGCGCAGACGCTGCTTCACCACGTTGACCGGCACGAAGAACGCCGCGGCGATCTCCTCCTCGGTCATGTGCTTGGCGCGCATGTCCTTGAAGGCGCGGTATTGATCGAGCGGATGAAGCGGAGCGCGCTCGATATTCTCAGCGAGCGAGACTTCCTCGGCGAGGACATCGCTGTCGCGGTCGCGGACGATGCAGGGCACCGGCGCGATCTTGGCGAGGCGCTTTTGCTTCACGAGCAGTTCGAGGGCGCGGAAGCGGCGTCCGCCGGCCGGGACCTCGAACATGCCGGTCTCCGCGCCTTCGGCGTCGACGACAGGCTGAACGCTGAGGCTCTGAATCAGGCCGCGACGCGCGATCGAGGCGGCGAGGTCCTCGATCGATACGCCGGCTTTCACACGCCGGACGTTAGACTGGGACAGAACCAGCTTGTTGAAAGGGATGTCGCGCGAGGACGACAGGGTGATCTTCTGAACGGCAGCAGCCATCGGGGTAGTCTCCGCGACGGGCGCCGAGAGACTCTCTCTCAGCCCTAAACCCGTCACGGAGCGAAGCGCCGCCCTCTTCCTCTAAAGGGGGCAGCGCCACGGAACGGAATTGGGGACACGCGGAAGCGCAAAGCCGGAGACACGGAAAACCGCATCTCCGGCTTTGCGGATGTCAGGCGGCTCGATCGAGCAGCTTCTTCGCCTTGGCCTCCATGTCGAGGCGGGCGTCTTGATGCGGCTTGTCGCGCGCGACGGCGGTGATGCCCTGCACGAAATCGAAGATGCTCTCGGGCGGCCGTCCTTCCTCGGCCAGCACCGTGTCGATGATCTTGCCGGTCTCGGCCTTCGAGAAGCCGCGGCGGCGCAGGAAGTCGGTGCGATCTTCGTCGCTGCGCGCCACGATCCGCTCGCGGGCCGCCTTGATGCCGTTGACGAAAGGCAGCGGCGAGGAATTGGCGAAGTTCGCCAGCGCCGGCGCCGCCTCGTGGGCGAACCGATTGGCGGCGTATTTGGAGTGGCGGATGGTGATCTCCTCGAAATCCTCCACGCCCCAGAGATTGCGATTCTGGCAAACTGCGCGCAGATAGAAGCTCGCCATGCCCAGTGTCTTGGCGCCGACCTCGGAGTTCCAGCAGTAGAAGCCCCGGAAGTAGAGATCCGGCGAGCCGTCCGGCAGACGGCCGGCCTCGATCGGATTCAGGTCGTCGACCAGGAACAAGAAAACGTCGCGGTCGGAGGCGTAGAGCGTCGTGGTGTCCCTGGTGATGTCGACGCGCGGATTGTAGATGCCCGTCGACCAATCGAGCACGCCCGGCACCTTCCAGCGGGTGTCGCCCGTGCCATTGCCGGCAATGCGCTGCACGGCCTCGACCAGTTCGTGATCGTAGATGCGGCCGTAGTCCGGGCCGGTGACGGCGCGCAGTTCGACACGGCCATTATCGGTTTCCAGCGTCTTGATCTGCTCCGCCCGATTGGATGTCAGGCCATATTGCAGGTTGATCGCCGCGAGCGGCGCGGGAAGCTGGCGCAGATAGGCTGCCGGCGCGCCGACCAGGCTCGCGAGTTGGCCGAAGCTCCAATGGGTCGGGGCGATGGGCGTATCCGTGCCTGGCAGGATCAACGCCAGCCGTTCCGGGTCGCTGCGGTTCGCCTCCACATGGATCAAGGCGCTTTCCACCACGCGGGTCCGGCTGCGATCGGCGCGGTCACGGACGGCCCGCGCCAGCTCGGACAGCGACAGGTAGCGCTCGTCTGCGGGCCGGGAAAACCATTCCGACGAGACGCGGCCGATTCGCTCGCCGCGGCCGACATCCACTTTGTAGCCGCCGCTGGTGTCGCGGCGCGCGTCGAGAACTGAAACCTGGGTCATGGGACCAATCTCCGTGACGGGCGCCGGAGACCTCTTCTCCAGCCCTCAACCCGTCACGGCAAAGCCGGTCCGTCCTCTTCCTCTCAAAGGGGCGTTGCGGGGCCTCCCGCAGAAGGGGTCGGCCGAGACGCAAGGCTCGGACGCAGGGGAAGGCTTTCCCCTCCTGGCGGTCAAGATTTCGGATGTTTTGCGCGAGGAAAGAGTGCGGACGAACGGGAGCTCAATCTGCTACGAGTAGCTTGAGCCATTTTGCGATGAAGGACGATTACTCTCGGCCCATCAGCTACTCTAACAGCCGGGGAGGATTGTCATGGATTTCGAGGATCTCGTTACGGCGCTGGCGCCGCCGCCAAACCGGGTCGGAAAATCCGACGGCGAACACGAACACCATCTCTACGAAGGCGCGGTCATGGTCGCCTATGCCATGCACCTGTTGCGGACGCAGGATACCCAACACATCCGTGTTCACCCCGATGGAGAGCACGGTAAGCAATTCGACTTCGCGGCCTGGCTGCTTCGACGCGACTTCATCAAGATCTCCAGTGTCGGCACCACCAGCTATGGCGGCACGTACCGGAACGCCGCTGGCCAGCAGATCACCGTCAATCCAAAGTCGGGTCTGGGTGATGTGGTCGCAGAGGTCGGCAACCACGTCATTTCCGCCGAGTGCAAGGGCGGGATCATCAACACGAGGCATTCGGGCCAGGTGTCTCGGCTCTACAAGGGTCTGTGCGAGACGGTCGGCATGCTGATGGCGACCCCATCGCCAGGGCGTCAGATAGCTGTCGTGCCTTTCACGGAAGGCACCTTGCGTCTGGCGGAACGACTAGCGCCGCGTTGCGCGCTGGCCGGCATCGAGATCGCACTGGTCGGAAGTCGCGGCGAGGTCAGGGACGTGAGGCCGGTCCCGGTCGCGGGGTGAGACTGTGGGGCTGGGCGCATCGTCGGGCGAGACTACAGAAGACAACGAAGGGTGAGAGTTGATGAAGCGCGTGCTGACGGTCGGGGTCACATATACCGGCGAGAAGATCGAAGGTGTCGAGATTGAAAATCTCGGGCTCTGCCAGGCTGGAGTGGACAAGGCGCGCGCGGCGTTTCCGCTCTACGAGTACGACACGATCATCATCAATCCGCAGAGCTATTCTCATTTCCTGTTCGGCGCGGAGGGGGAGTTCTCGAACGAGCCCAATGAGCTGGGGAAGCTCAAGCGCCAGAATGACAGCTACGACATCGATTCCGCCTTCCTGGCTGACGATCGGGAAAAGGAGATGGAGGCCGCGATCGCGGCCGGCGCCACCGTGGTCTGGTGCCTGTCGGAGCCAAAGCGGATGAACTTCTTCGGCTATCGCGAAACCCATCTGGGCTATGCCGCACCGAAGGTCGCCGGGCTTGTGAAGCGTTCGGACCTGCTCGTGAAGAAGGGGCGGCGGATGGGCGCGATCGATCACGATAGCCCGTTCGTGCGCTATTTCGATGTCCTGTCGAAGACGGGCTGGACCTTGTGCCTGTCGGACCCGGCCGAGGGGATAGCTTCGATCGCGTCGACGCCGGAGGGCTATAGCCTAGGCGGGCGCGTGGCGCTTGGAATGACGGTCGGGTGGCTGTTGACGCCGCCGACGTCGCCGGACGCCGAGAACCAACTGGTCCGGGATAGCCTGGCGCTGGAGAAGGCCGACCCGGCCCACGAGAAATATCACGGGATTTTCCTGAGCCATACCGGCGTCGACAAGCCGTTCGTGCGTCGGTTGCGAACCGACCTGCTCGCTCATGGCGTGCCGCGAGTCTGGCTGGACGAAGCCGAAATCGACATTGGTGACTCGCTCATCGCCAAGATCGACGAGGGCATGAAGCTCAGCCGCTACATCGCCGTCGTGCTCTCGACCAAGTCGATCGACGCCCCTTGGGTGAAGAAGGAGCTCGACGTGGCAATGAATCGGGAGATCACCAGCGGCGAGGTTGTCGTGCTGCCGCTTCTCTACGAGCCGTGCGAGCTGCCAGAGTTTCTGAAAGGCAAGATGTACGCCGATTTCTCGAAACCCGAGGAGTATGAAGCGATGCTGGCGAAGCTCTTGCGCCGACTGCGGATCACCTGATGAGCGAGGCACAGCCAGGCCCGAGCGAGGCAATGTTGCACGCAATGGCGGAGCTGTGGCGGCTGGCTCCGCCGGGGCCTGACAATCTCCTCGCCGCACCGGCGTTCGTGCGGCTGCGTGAAGCCTGCCGTGACGGCTATCCCAATGCCGGGAAGGAGGGGCCGACCTTCGCACTCTCGACGGCGCTGCGCTCGCTCGGTCTGCCATGCGAGCTTCGCGCGGACGCGGCGCATCTCGCGTCTCCTGTCGAGGTGGCGGCGATAGGGCTCGACACAGCATTTCGCGCGACCCACGCGCGCCGTGTCCATCTCGCGCCGCTCGATCTGGCAGAGGAGCTTCCGTCCCTTGCGTTCGGGCCGGCGCGGGTTGCCCAGTTCAAGGCGGACGAGCTTCGCGCGCTCGTCGACACGACGCGGCTGAAGCGCATGTTTCAGGGCGTCGATTTCGATGCCGATCGGTTTTCGGAATTCCATTGGCTGGTGGTCGAGGAAGATGTGGCGCTCGACAAGGAGCCGGAGGCGCGTGCCGTCCCCGTGCTGTTCATGGACCTGCGGCAGGATCTCGGCCAGATCGAACCACACAAAGGGCGGTTTCCGGGTGCGCTCGAGGACGCGCTGTTCTTCTTCCTGCTGGCGCCCTGGGAAGGCTGGTCGACAATGCCGGAGGTCGACTGGCGCGGCTTCCGCGTCCCGTGGGTTTATACCGTGGACAACGACATCTTCGTGCGCCCCAGCTCACCACCATCGGCCGATACGCTCAACTGGGAAGACCGCGTTTATGACGACGGCTATGGCGGGACGGTCGAGGTAGAGCGGCCCCTGGAATTGCGGTTATCCGACGAAGCCAAGACAGAGGTAGCCGTTTGGGATCAACATCGATGGGCGATCGTGGAGCGGGCGAAGCGGACCGTCCTGTTCGAAACGCCGATCGCCCATTTCCTCGTGCGCGCATTTCTGGCCGAGGGTGTCGATGAGTTTCTGGCGCATATCACCACGATCGAGGCGGCTCTGGGCCTGCAGGCCGACTATCAGAAGAGCTTTCGCGTCGCGCCGGACCGGCAAAAAAAATGAGCCCTACGAGAAGAATGCGTGGACGGGTGGCCGGGCTGCTGGGAGATCGCGGCTATGCCGACCAGTACGAGACGCTTTTCAATGTCAGGAGCGCATTCCTGCACGGCCGCACTATGGCGGCGATCAAGACCAGTGAACGTGTCCTGGCGCGCTCACTGGCGCGACAGGTGGTCGAAGCGCTCATCCTGGCGACTCAGGCCGGGCCGATCGCCTCACGAGAGGATTTCCTCGATGATCTGCTCGATAAGGGCGCTCCCATGATCCAGATAGTCACAGGGGCGCCGAACTAGGCATCGTCACCGAACCGGTCATGGAAGGCGGCTGGATAGCCCCGCCCGAGGGTCGCGAAGTCTGGCTCGCCGCCGCTATGTACGCGCAGCAGCGCTTCGGGGCCGAGGTGCGAAGAAGCGTATAGGTCGAACCCGCCCCAATCAGCGTGACAGTTGAGCGAGCGCGCATAGAGCGCGATCACCGCCTTGGCCGCTGAATAGGCGTCGGGCGAGACGCTGAGGGGAACAGCGATTTCGAGGACGCGCGGCGCGCCGAGATTCGAGAGCCTGTCGAGGATCTCGCCCTCGTCGTGATTGAAATAGGCGGATTCACCGCCCCAATGGGCGAGCAGAGAGGTCACGCCGCTATCGTCGATGCGGTGCGGGTGAGATGTCATCCAGAACTTGCCGCCCCGCGAACCGAGTTGGTCGTTGTGAAAGGGGCTGGCCTCGAAGATCACGCGAGCCTCATCGGCGCTGAAGTCACCGTCCGCCACTCGGTCGGCCAGGCGCGCGCGCAAGGTTTCGAGCGTCGCCGGATAAAGCCCGTTGCTCGTGGCGGTCTCGACCTCGCGGTCGGTCATCCGCGTATGATGCCAGGCCCGGATCGTTCGGGTCTGCGTGACTGCCATCAAGTCCTCGGCGAAGCTGTAATAGGCGCCGGCATGGGGGTTGGACGGGATCGGACCCCTATGGTCCGAGGCTTCACGCTCCAGGTAATTCGTCCGATCTGTCGCGAAATAGTCGATGAGGAGCTGCTGCTGATCGCGCAACTCGCCCATCAAGGCTGCGTCAAAGGTGTCGAGGTTCCAGACGTCGATCAGCGTCCTCATTGCTCGGCCGACGCTTCCGCCAATGGCTCGGGCGCGAGAATGTCCGTCGATTCCCACGCCTCTCCCTGGGGCGTGGTGACAAACTCGCGATCCCAGACGCCCCAGTTCGTCGGAAGTGGGAGCTGCGCGAGGGGATTGTGGACGTAGGTGAGTGGTCTGCCTTGGCGCGAAAGGTTGCCGAGCCCGACGCGCGACCAGAGAACGCCGGAGATGTCGGCGAACCGTTCGTCGAGAAAGGCCGTGCGCGGGATCGGGTCGCGTTCGCGAGCGATGAAGGGCGCAGGGTGGAATCCTTCCTCGACCACATTGCCGGTCTCGCGATCAATCGTGATGAAGGCATCGCCGATCGGGAACAGCGAGGTCATGATGAGCGGTAGGGGCCTTTCGGCGACATAGACACCGAAGCGGCTTGCGCTGATGGCGATGATCCTCACGTCGTCAGGGCCGATAACGCCCTGAGCAAGGTAGCGTGCGATCTTCTGCGCCTTCGTCCAGAACGCGCTCGTCGTGCGCAATTGCGCCTGGCGGATCGGCGCGGCGGAGAGACCACCACCTTCATTCATTGGGATAGGTCGCACAATTTGATCGGGGCCGGGGTCGCCTTCGTCGGGTGTGATCGCTTCGATCCAGATGCGCCGACCCTCTTCGACGACGCACAGATCCGGTTGACCGCCGGCGCGCTGACGCTCGACGACAGGCAGCAGCGCGCGGCCCGCTTCGAGCAGCGTGCAGCCAAGGTACATTTCCCA
Organism: Kumtagia sp.; assembly: GCF_059502445.1. Classification (NCBI taxonomy): domain Bacteria; kingdom Pseudomonadati; phylum Pseudomonadota; class Alphaproteobacteria; order Hyphomicrobiales; family Phyllobacteriaceae; genus Kumtagia; species Kumtagia sp. The sequence continues at coordinate 37,859 of NZ_JCACER010000011.1, read as the reverse complement.
GAACCGGCCATCGACGTCGCGCGCGAAGCCTTGGGGGAAATCCGGATCGGCGTAGGGCTCGTAGGTCGCCCACATCGATTCGATCAGCTCGTGAAGCTGCTGCTCGTGGCGGGATTCTGCCGCCCTGAGGTTCACGAAGCCGCGGTCGAGATTCTCTCCATCGACATCAAACAAGAGCGTCATCGGGGCTTCTACCGCAAGCCAACGACCTTGCGTCGAGCGACGGTAGGCTTGTCGGCCGGCGCGGCGACATCGCCGAGATGGTTGATCGTGAATGCCGGACGAGCTGGCAGCTTCACGGTCAGTTCCAGCTTTCCGCCTATCGCCTCGACATACCCACGAAGCGTCGAGAGATACATGTCCGCCTGCTTCTCGATCTTCGAGACCGAGGGCTGCTTGATGTTCAGCGCCGTCGCGATGTCGGCCTGGGCTTTTCCGGCGATCTCCCGCAGTTCGCGGAGGCCCTCGACCTCCTGCTTCAGCTCTTCGTAGCGCGCCTCGATCTGCTCCTGCTGGTCGCGGGGTAGGGAAGCGATGATTTCGTCCAGGCTCCGGCCCATCGGATCAGTCCTTCTTTGCGGATTTCAGGTTTTCCAGATGTGCGGAAAACCGGCTGTCCGCCTTTGCAATAAGCTGCTTATAGAAGCGCTTCTGGCTGCCGCCGGATTTGTCGCCCGCGACGAGAAGGATGGCCTTCCGTTCGGGATCAAAGGCGAAGGCAGCACGCCATTCGCCGTCGGCGGCCGAGAAACGCATCTCCTTCATGTTGGCGTGTTTCGAGCCTTTGAGCGTGTCGGCATAGGGCCGACCGAGCTGTGGGCCGTATTCGCCTAGCAGCTTCGCGACCGCCAGCAATTCGGTCTGGACCTCGCGCTCGAAAGCCAGAAACTCCGCCTCGAAGGCATCATGCAGTCTGACGTTCCAAGTCATATAGCCTCCAAGCTATGTGGAGTCAATGGGGAACTGGATCGCATCAGTTGCCGCCCTCGGCTACGCCGGCCTGACGCAGCAGGTCGCCAAGATTGGCTCCGCTGATCCGGCAGCGCGCGATAACGCGGTCAAAGGAGCGGACACGGCCGCCACGCCCGCGCTCGGGTGTGCATATGACCTCGTGCTGTAGCGCCAGGCGTTCGAGCGCCGCCTTGGCCGCGGGACCGTCGGGAGTGTGTAGCTCCGGGGCATTGAAATCGGCGAGGCGGACTTCAATCCACTCATTGGGATCCGCCGTTCGCCCGACACAGAGGCCGTCGCCATCTCCCACATATCGGACGATGCCGGAGAACTGGACGCCGGCCCGCGTGGGGAGAGTGCCTTCGCACGGATCTGCATGGGCCGGGGCGGTATAGCAGAGCGTGGCGGTGGCGGCGGCCAGCACGAGAAGCCGACCGCTCACGCTGCCTTCTTCAAGGCGTTGTCGCCTTTCTTCTTTGCCAGCATCGCGCGGACGAACTTGTCCCACTTCGCCATGCCGGCCCGCTTCTCGGGCATGTAGTTCCAGCGGTCGTAGTTCTTGGAGCTGACGTCCTGAAGCGCGTGGTTCTGGAGACGGTCGCGGATTTCCTTCGAGACGCCCGCTTTGCCCGCCAAGGTCTTGAAGGTGCGGCGGAGATCTCGGTTCGTCACATAGGGGATGACGCCGCGATCGCGCTGGCGCCACATGAACGAGTAAAGCGTCCCATGACTGACAGGCTTCGACGGGTCCGTCGCGGAGGGAAAGAACCAGCCATATTCGTTCACGTTGATGGCTTCGAGCAACTCGGCGGCAAGCGACGGCACAGGGACGGCATGCGGCTGAAGGTTCTTGGTCTTTGACCAGTCGATGATCCGCTCCTTTGCATCCCACTGGTCGATGTGGAGCCGAGCGATTTCCTGGACCCGCTGGCCGGTCAGCATGAGAATGCGAACGGCGCGGGTATAGGGCGGATGGATTGGCGTGTCGGGGCTTTCCAGCCAGCGATAAAGCCGCACGAATTCGTCTTCGTCGAGCCAGCGAGTGCCCTGGACCTTGGGCTCGGTCGGAATGCCCGTGGCCGGATTGAAGGGAATCCGGAAACGGCGTGGCGAAGTGTTCCGATAGTCGTTGTCGGACTTCATGCCCCAGCCAAAGGCTGCGTGAATATAGCCGCGGACATGGTCGGCCATCGCCCGCGCGCCACGGTCGTAGATTGGTCGGATCACTTCGACGATCTCATCCGGCTCGATCTCGCGAGCAAGACGGTTGCGGCCAAGCGTGTCGGCTATCTTGTTCAGGCCTTTTTCCGTTTCCTTCCACGACGGCTTGCCTGCGCTCTTGAGCGAGGCGACATAGCCCTCGAACAGGTCGGCGACAGTTCCGGGCCGCGTATCGGTCGCGATCCTGATGCTCCGGCCTTTCTGGATGACGTCGGCATAGTCGCGCTTGTAGATATCGCGCGCTTCGGCGAGCGACATGGACGGGTAGGCGCCGATCTTCTTCTTGGTGCGCTTACCGTCGCGCCATTGCTGCGCCATCCAATCGGCGGTTACGCGCTTGGGCATGGGCTTCAGGACGAGGACAAGCCTCCCGGTCCCGCGCCCTTCGCCGTCGGCAAGGTTTTCTTGTTTCTGGCTCGCTTCGACGCGCTTCAACGCATGTCGGATCGCGGTATCGGTCAGGCTTGGCATCACGTTTCTCCTGTCCCGCAACTGGGATCGGTCAAGGAGAAACGGGGATCGTTTGCTGGGAGCGGAATGCCGTTTCCTACCCCTTAAACCGCCCCCAATTTGCCAAAACCGCCCCCACTACGCAAGGCCAAAAATACGCGAATTTCCTAGTGATTCAGCGTGCTTGTGCGTGATCAAACGTGATCGATTTGAGCGAGTGGGATGGTTGTGCACCAGGATGACCGCCGTAGCCGACAGTTCGAGCGCGCGGCGCACCACCTCGCGCGGATAGACCGGCGTGTGGTCGACGGTTCCCGTCTGCTGGACCTCATCGGCGATCAGCGCGTTCTTCTTGTCGAGGAACAGGATGCGGAACTGCTCGCGGTCCTCGAAGGCCATTGCGGCGCGGCAGTAGTCGAGCACCTGCGTCCATGACGACAGGATCTCGCGCCCCTTGATCTCGCCGCGCGCCATGCGCTGGGCGGCGGCGGCCACGATCTTGAGATCGAGCGCCGCGGCTTCCCCGACATCCTCCACCTCGCGCAGCAGATGTTCCGGCGCGCCGAGCACTTCCGCCAGCGAACCGAATTTCTTCAGCAGAACCTTCGCGCGCGCCTTGGTGTCGGCGCGCGGTATCGAACGGAACAGCAGCAGTTCGAGCAGTTCGTAATCGGCAAGCGCCCCGGCGCCGGCCTCGCGGAAACGCTGCCGCAGCCGGTCGCGGTGCCCGGCATGATGCGGCTTCGGCGGCTTGGCGGAGCCAACGGCCAGCGGCTGCTCGCCGAAGAAGCCGCGTTCGTCGTCCTTGTCCGCCATGTCCGCCCCCACGGTCGAGATGTGAGCTTACCATGATGGCTTTGGAAGGAAACGGTGCTTTGCCGGAGCGCGAAGGCTGCTGGCGAAGCGCGCCTCAGCCGGGCAGGCCGGGGCGGTCGAGGCCGGCGGGCGACAGGGTGAAGACCTCGCAGCCGCCGGCGGTCACGCCGACCGTGTGCTCGTACTGCGCCGACAGCGAGCGGTCGCGGGTGACGGCGGTCCAGCCGTCCGACAGCACCTTCACATGCGGACGGCCGAGATTGATCATCGGCTCGATGGTGAAGATCATGCCGGGCCGCATCTCGACGCCCTCGTTGGCATTGCCGTAGTGCAGGATGTTGGGCGCGTCGTGGAACAGCCGGCCGACGCCGTGGCCGCAGAAGTCGCGCACGACCGAGCAGCGCTCGGCCTCGGCGAATTTCTGGATCGCCGCGCCGATCGCGCCGGTGCGGGCGCCGGGCTTCACCGCCGCCACGCCGCGCATCAGGCATTCGTGGGTCACTTCCAGCAGGCGTTCGGCCGCACGCTTGATCGTGCCGACCGGGTACATGCGGCTGGAATCGCCATGCCATCCGTCGAGGATGTAGGTGACGTCGATGTTGACGATGTCGCCCTCGCGCAGCGGCTTGCCGTCGGGGATGCCGTGGCAGACGACATGGTTGATGGAGGTGCAGGTGGACTTGGTATAGCCGCGATAGTTCAGCGTGGCCGGCAGCGCGCCGTGGTCCATGCCGAACGCGAAGACGAAGCGGTCGATCTCGTCGGTGGTCACGCCCGGGGCGACGATGCCGGCCAGTTCGTCCAGGCAGCGCGCGGTCAGCTGGCAGGCCTTGCGCATGCCTGCGAACGCGTCTTCCCCATAGAGCTTGATCTGGCCGGTGTTGCGGGCCGGCGCGGCGTCGGCGTCGAGATAGGTGACCATGGCTTCGTCGGACGTGTCGGGTTCTTGCAGGCGTGAAAGTTGAACAGTCGCCTCATGTGACACCGGAACGCCAAAGCTTCAAGGGCAAAGCGTGGCAACGGCTCCGCGGGAGGCCTGATGGAAGCGATCAGCTCGCCGGCCCCGCGCGCTTGGATCTGCGGAGGGGCTTCGGCCATTTTGCTCCGCCATGCGACGGAAAATCTGAATTTCTTGCGAAAATAAACTTCAGGATGTCCGCTTTATCTGGAGGCTACTGCAAAAACCATCGTTGATCTTGCCTTCCATTGCCTTTCGGTCCATGCTGAGCTTGGGGCGAAACCAGGGAGCGGGATGAGTGATCCCGCCGCGGGAGACGTTTCATGCCCACGATGACGCAGTTCGCGCCCGGCAATCCGGAGACGCTGTTCACCAACATCACCACCCGGTCGGGCCAGCATACCTTTGCAGGCGATTCGACCTATTTCAACTTCGGCTACGGGATATTCTCGATCGAAGGTATCCATCTGCAGGTCCTGGGGACCGGGCTCAGCGGCTACTACGACGACGAGGAATGGTATCCCTACAACACCGGCACCGTGACGGGCTTCCGCATCGTCACCGCGGAGGGCTATGCCGTGGTCGAGATGATCGGCCTCGCGATCACGGTCAACGACTTCTACGGCCTGTTCGTCTACGGCAATGCCAGCACGCTGCGGACATTCGTCGAGGATCAGGCCTGGACCTTCAACGGCAGCGCCGCGGCCGACACCATCACCGGCGGGCTGTCGGGCGACGAGATCAACGGCAATTCCGGCAATGACAGCCTGTTCGGCCTGACCGGCAAGGATGAGCTTTTCGGCGATGCCGGCAACGATACGCTCACGGGTGGCGCGGGCGGCGACTTCCTCGCCGGCGGTACCGGTACGGATACGGCATCCTACGCCGGCGCCGCCCAGCGCGTGATCGCGAGCCTTGCCAATCCGGCGGTCAATGCCGGGGACGCCGCCGGCGACACTTATGATTCGATCGAGCGGCTGGTCGGCTCGAACTTCAACGATTTTCTGTACGGGGCCAACGAGACCAACGACATCATCGCCGGCGGCGCGGGCGCCGACACGCTCAAGGGCTACCGGGGCAACGACACGCTGTATGGCGGCAACGGCGCCGACAATTTCGTCTTCAACTCCCCGCTGAACGCGGCGACCAACGTCGACACGATCAAGGATTTCAACGGCGCCGATACCATCCAACTGGACAACGCCTATTTCGCCGCGCTGGCTGCGACGGGCGCGCTCGCGCCCGAACGCTTCAAGAACCTCAACATCGCCGCAGTGGATGCGGACGACCGCATCCTCTACGATCAGGCGGCCGGCGATCTGTTCTACGACAGCAACGGCTCGGGCGCCGGCGGCAGGGTTTTGTTCGCCCACATCGACAATGGCTACGCCATGACGTCGGCGGATTTCGTGGTGATCTGAGGCGGCAACGGCATTCCAGGCCATCGGCCGAACGGTGCCGGCAATCGCGATTGCGATGGCACGCCCAACGGGAATCGAACCCGTGTTTCCGCCGTGAAAGGGCGGCGTCCTAGACCGCTAGACGATGGGCGCAGCGACGCGGCTTATAGTGGGCTTCCAGCGGGTCGGCAACCCGCGTCGTCAAAGTTTTTCGGCCTTATGAACCGCGCCGGCAGCGCCAGTTCCAGTCGCGCTCCGGCCCGATGTCGACATGCACGGAATTGGTATGGCAATAGGTGCCGACGCCGCCACGACCCTGCATGGAGCGGGCGAATTTGGCCAGTTCCCACTTGCTGACGCCCGGCACCTGGATGTCGGCGGCCGCGCAATACATGTGCTGGGAATTCTTGGCGCCGCGCACACGCATGTTGTAGGAGCGGCTGCGGTATCCCGAGGTCACGATCAGCCTTTTGCCGAAGCGCCGCTCGATGGTCTTCAGCACGCGCACCAGCGACGGCTTCAGGCAGGCGACGTCGACGCTCTCGGTCTGCTTGAGCAGGCCGTTCGGCGCGAGGCGCGCCATGCCGGCGGCCGAGGCCAGGATGACCCCCGGTCCTTCTTCCTCGTGCAGGTCGATGTCGCTGTCGTCGTCTATGCCGGACTTGCGCTTGATCTCGAACAGCGCGGTGGTGCGCACGCCGGGCAGGCCGTTGCCGTTCTCGCCGCCCAGGGAGGCCAGCTGGACCGGCTTGCGGTTGGGCGCCGCCTCGAGGTCGATGATGGGCTTGGCGGCCTTTTCCGCGTCGCGCTTCGATCCGTCCGTTTCGGCGGCGGCGCGGGAGGGGCGGTTCTCGATGAAGGCCTTCGCCTGCTCCCTGGCGGGGGCGGCGGCCGAGCCGCGATCCTGGCGGACGATCGGTGCTGGAGCCGCGGACGCGGGCGTGGATCCGAAGAAGGACAGGAGCCCCTTCTTCCTGGGTGCCGGCGCTTCGGTCTGCGGCCATGCGGCGGCGCTGGCGACCACCTGAGCCTTGTCTTCCCCGGCAGCCTTGTCGTTCGTTTCCGGCTTGGCGGAAGCTTCCACGGCCTGCGCAGGTTGATTGCCTGCACTCGGCTCGGCCGGCTTCTCCGCAGCCGCGGCTTCGGTCGGCGCGCCCGCGGCCTCGGCCGTCCGCTGCGCGGGTTTCGACTGCTGCGGGGAGGTCGCGGGAACGGCGGCAGCCCGGGCGGGGAGCTCGGCGTCGCCCTGCGCTTCGGTCGCGGCCGTTGCCTTGCCGGAGCCGGCCAGGCGGTTGGTGCCGTCGGCGGGCGCGGGCGCCGTCATCGCCGCCGAATTGAAGCCGTTCACATCGAGATTTGGATCGGTCGCGGACGTGCAGGACGCGAGCAGGACGGAGACCAGAGCTCCGATGACGGTAAAGCTTCCCCCTCGTGCGCTACGTTGTCCCCGTACTCGCAAACCGAAATCCCTCGCGTGGTGCCGGTCCCGCCCGCCGGCATAGTATCGATTTCAACTATGAGTCACGCCTTCGAGAGGCGCACGCGTGATTCGTGATTTTTAACCAGAATCCAGCTAGGGAGCAAATGAGGCGGCATCATGGTCGCGCCATGATTCTGCCGGCTTTTTAGGCAGTGGCGGCCGGCCGCGGGCGGCTGCCTCACACGCGCACCTTGACATAGGTCCCCGGCGCGTCGCCGAGGACCTTGCCATGCGCGCCTGGCTTGCGCGCCGGCACCTTTTTCCCGTCCTGCCGCTCGATCCATTTCTGCCAGTGCGGCCACCAGGAGCCCGCATTCTCGCTGGCGCCGGCAACCCACTCGTCAAAACTGCCCGTCGCCCGGCCGCCGGTCCAGAACTGATACTTGTTCAGCGCGGGCGGATTGACGACGCCGGCGATATGGCCCGATCCGGCCATCACGAACTCCACCGGCCCGCCGAAGAATTTCGAGCCGACGAAGACCGAGCGCGGCGGCGCGATGTGGTCCTCGCGTGTGGCGAGGTTGTAGACCGGAACGGTCACGTCGGCGAGCGAGAGCTGCCGGCCGGCGATCTCCATCCGCCCCGCGGTGAGATTGTTCTCCAGATAGCAGTTGCGCAGGTAGAAGGAGTGGTTGGCTGCGGCCATCCGGGTGGAATCGGCGTTCCAGTAGAGCAGGTCGAAGGGCAGGGGATCCTTGCCGCGCAGGTAGTTGTTGACGAAATAAGGCCAGATCAGGTCGCCCGAGCGCAGCATGTTGAAAGCGGTCGCCATCTTGGTGCCTTCGAGGAACCCCTTCTCGTTCATGGCGCGCTCGAGTGCGGCGATCTGGTCCTCGTCGACGAAAACCTTCAGGTCGCCCGCATGGGTGAAGTCGACCTGGGTGGCGAAGAACGTCGCCGAGGCGATGCGGTCGTCGCCCTCCTGCGCGAGCAGGGCGAGCCCCGCCGCCAGCAGCGTGCCGCCGACGCAGTAGCCGATGGCATTGACCTTCTTCTCCCCCGTCGCCGTCTCCACGCAGTCCAGCCCGTATTGCAGCCCTTCGCGGACATAGGCCTCCCAGCCCTTCATGCCGTGCCGCTGGTCGGGGTTGACCCAGGAGATGACGAAGACGGTGTGGCCCTGGTCGAGCGCCCAGCCGATGAAGGATTTCTGCGGGTTGAGGTCGAGGATGTAGAATTTGTTGATCCAGGGCGGGCAGATCAGCAGCGGCCGCTTCAGCACCTTGTCGGTCGTCGGCGCGTATTGCAGGATCTCCGCCACGTCGCTGCGCCCGATCACCTTGCCCGGCGTCACCGCGACGTTGCGGCCGATCTCGAACGGCGTGTAGTCGGCCTGACGGAGTTTCAGGTCGCCACGCCCGGCCACGATGTCCTCGGCCAGCATCTTCATGCCGCGCACCAGGTTCTCGCCGCTGCTGGCCACCGTCTCGCGGAACAGTTCGGGGTTGGTGAGGATGAAATTCGACGGCGACAGCGCGTTGGAGACCTGCTTCACATAGAAGGACGCCTTGTGCCTGGTGTGCTCGTCGAGGCCTTCCGCCTGCTCGACCAGATCGCCCGCCCAGCGCGAGGTGACGAGATAGGCCTGCTTGAGGAAATCGAAGAAGGCGTTGCGGCCCCAGTCCGGGTCCAGGAAACGCTTGTCGCCTTTGTCCGGCTTCACCGCGTCGTCGGCCGGCTCGCCGCCCGCCTTGTGGATGGCGCTGGTCCAGACGTTCATGTAGCCGGCGAACAGCCGCGTCTGCGCCTCCAGGGCGCGCTGCGGATCGGACAGCCAGTATTCCGTCAGCTTGGAGAACGTCTTGACCATGTCGACGGCCGGCTCGGCGACGGTGTCGCGCACTTCGCCTTTCTCGCGCGGCTCGGCCCAGGCGGCGGCGGCCTTGCCGGCCTGCTCGACCATGCGGGCCATGTTGAGGGCGAAGCGTTCCGGATCCTTGACGAGGTACTCCTCCACGGATGCCGTCTCGGCGCCATTCCTGTCGGCAGCGCCCGGCTTGCCCGCATCCGAAGTTTTGTTCATGCCGTCCACGGTCCTCCCGGGGCTTTTCCCAAGGCTTTTTATTGACATACTAGCATGACACATTCGAAAGGGTCCAACGTCGACTCACGGCGTTCGACTAACGGGGACTTCGGAAAAGATCATGACGGTCGGGTACAAATCCTCTCCGGCGGCCATGTGCCGCGCCGGTCTTGCGGCCGTGCTGGTCTCCATCCTTGCCGGCTGCGCTTCGAGTGCTTCCGATACGGCGATGCCGCTGGTGCCGCAACGCGGCCCGCTGGATACCGGCACCTATCCGAATCTCAACGTGCCGCCGCAGGTCGCCGCGCCGCCGATGACGGACGAGGACAAGGGCAGGGTCACCGCCCGCATCCAGTCGGCGCAATCGGCCCAGGCGACCTCCGGACGTGGCGCCGGCACGACCGGCGATCCGCGGCGCCTGCAGAAGCTCGCCGAAGAGCATGGCGGCGACACGCTGAAGGCGATCGAGGCCCAGTGACGGCCTCGACCGCTGCCGACTTTGGGTATATAGCGCGCGCAACGCTGCCCTCCCTTTTCTTGGAACGACGATGGAAGAGTTTCACAAGGTTCGCCGGCTTCCGCCCTATGTGTTCGAGCAGGTCAACCGGCTGAAGGCCACAGCCCGCGCCAACGGCGCCGACATCGTCGATCTGGGCATGGGCAATCCCGACCTGCCGACGCCGAAGGCGATCGTCGACAAGCTGTGCGAGGTGGTGCGCGACCCGCGCACCCATCGCTATTCGTCGTCGCGCGGCATTCCCGGCCTGCGCCGCGCCCAGGCGAACTACTACGCCCGCCGCTTCGGGGTGAAGCTCGATCCCGAGACCGAGGTCGTCGCCACGCTCGGCTCGAAGGAAGGCTTCGCCAACATGGCGCAGGCGATCACCGCGCCCGGCGACGTGATTCTCTGCCCCAACCCGACCTATCCGATCCATGCATTCGGCTTCATCATGTCGGGCGGCGTCATCCGCTCGCTGCAGGTGGAGCCGGACGACGGCTTCATCCCGGCGCTCGAGCGCGGCATCCGCCATTCGATCCCCAAGCCGCTGGCGCTGATCCTCAACTATCCGTCCAATCCGACGGCGTTGGTGGCGAGCCTCGACTTCTACAAGGACGTCGTCGCCTTCGCCAAGAAGAACGACATCATCATCCTGTCGGATCTCGCCTATTCGGAGATCTATTTCGACGGCAATCCGCCGCCTTCGGTGCTGCAGGTGCCCGGCGCCATCGACGTCACCGTCGAGTTCACCTCCATGTCGAAGACATTTTCCATGCCGGGCTGGCGCATGGGTTTCGCCGTCGGCAATGCCCGCCTGATCGCGGCGCTGACGCGGGTGAAATCCTATCTTGACTACGGCGCCTTCACGCCGATCCAGGTGGCGGCGACCGCCGCCCTCAACGGCGACGGCTCCGACATAGCGGAAGTGCGCGACGTCTACCGCAAGCGCCGCGACGTGATGGTCGACGCCTTCGGCCGCGCCGGCTGGGATATTCCGGCGCCGGCGGCCTCGATGTTCGCCTGGGCGCCGATCCCCGAACCGTTCCGCCATCTTGGTTCGCTCGAATATTCCAAGCTGCTGATCGAGCATGCGGACGTCGCGGTGGCGCCGGGCATCGGCTTCGGCGAGCACGGCGACGACCACGTGCGCATCGCGCTAGTAGAGAACGAGCACCGCATCCGCCAGGCTGCGCGCAACATCAAGCGCTTCCTGAGCACCGCCGCCAAGCAGCCCAACAATGTGGTGCCGCTGGTGGCGCGGCGCTGATCGCATCATTCAAGTCGACGGATTTTCAGAGGGCGGACCGGTCATGGCCGAAGCTTTGCGTATTGGGGTGGCCGGTCTCGGCACGGTCGGCGCCTCGGTGGTGCGGGTGATCGCGGAAAAGCAGGCGGAACTCGCGCGCCAGTGCGGCCGGGAAATCGTCGTGACCGCGGTGTCGGCGCGCGACACCGGCCGCGACCGCGGCATCGACCTGTCCCGGACCGCCTGGTTCGCCGACCCGGCCGAACTCGCCGCCAATGCCGAGATCGACGTCTTCGTCGAACTGATCGGCGGCGATGACGGGCCGGCGCGCGCCAGCGTCAAGGCCGGGCTCGAGGCTGGGCGCCATGTCGTCACCGCCAACAAGGCGCTGCTTGCCAAGCATGGCGTCGCTCTGGCGGAGATCGCCGAGCGGAAAGGCGTGCTGCTCAACTACGAGGCGGCGGTGGCCGGCGGCATCCCGGTGATCAAGACGATGCGCGAGGCGCTGGCCGGCAATACGGTGAACCGCGTCTTCGGAATTCTCAACGGCACCTGCAATTACATCCTCACCCGCATGGAGGCGGAAGGCATTTCCTTCGACGAGGTGCTGAAGGACGCGCAGCGGCTCGGCTATGCCGAGGCCGACCCGACCTTCGACATCGAGGGCCAAGACACCGCGCACAAGCTGTCCATCCTGACCAGCCTGGCCTTCGGCACCAGGATAGCGGCCGACGACATCTATCTGGAGGGTATCTCCAACATCACCCAGGCCGACATCCGCGCCGCCGCCGAGCTCGGCTACCGCATAAAGCTGCTCGGCGTGGCGCAACGCACCGAAAGCGGCATCGAGCAGCGCGTGCACCCGACCATGGTGCCGACGGCGTCGGTGATCGCGCAGGTGCATGGCGTGACCAATGCGGTGGCGATCGAAACCGACATTCTCGGCGAACTGCTGCTGTCGGGGCCGGGCGCCGGCGGTAATGCTACCGCCTCGGCGGTGGTCGGCGACATCGCCGACATCGCCAAGAGCCGGCCGGGTTTCCAGCACGGCCCGGTGTTCGGCCGGCCGGCCAAGGAGCTGAAACCCTACAAGCAGGCGAAGATGCGCAGCCACGAGGGCGGCTATTTCATCCGCCTGACCGTGCACGACCGCGTCGGCGTCTTCGCCGCCGTCGCCAAGCGCATGGCCGACAGCCAGATCTCGCTGGAATCGATCGTGCAGCACGCCTCCGACCTCGGCGACGCGGCGCTGAAGACGGTCATCCTGGTCACCCATGAGACGACCGAGGCGGCGGTACGCAAGGCCGTCGACGGCATCACCAAGGACGGCCATCTCGCCGACAAGCCGCAGGTGATCCGCATCGAGCGGGCGGATTAGATACGTCCCGGCAGCGTCTATTGAATGCTTATGTCGGTAAGCATCCACGTTCCTGCGTCGTCGTTGTATTTCATATCCACGATGTACACCGACCTGATTTGGGCACCGAAGCTGTTCTGCGCGTCCACCCAGGCAATGACCCGGAAAGCACAGCCCGGCTTGGTGGAGACGGCGACCTGATCGTCCGTGTACCATGGGAATTCGGCAGTCGAAGGCGCCTTGAGGTTCCGCCTGACGAATTCCTGCGACATCACGAATGCCATGGTCTTGTCGGCACATTTTTCGACGAGCTCGGCGGCCTTCTCGGCCGCCATTCTGGCCGCCTGCTCTTCGGCGTCCCGCTTGCGGCGCTCAGCGTCCAAGGCTGCCTGCCTGGCTTCCTCTTCGGCCTTCCTTTGGGCGTCTTGCGCTGCCTTCTTTTCGGCGGCAGCCTTTGCACGTGCACTCTCGGCATCGGCCAGCGCCTTTTTCGCGGCTTGCGCCTCCTCCAGGCCATCGCGTGAGCTCAGGCCATAGTCGAGATAAAGCAGTTGATTGCACACGATAATGCCGACGAATGAGCAAACGAACACGGCGGCCGAGATCGCGGACTGTCGGATGCCGCTCCTGCGCCATCGAGGGAGAATAAGTCTCAGTAGCGAAACAACGAGCCAAATTCCCGAGATCGGCCAGATAATCAGGCCGATCAGCAAACCAGTCTCGAACATGGTATCCCCCCAATCGAGATGGATCTCGATTGAAGCGTCTGCCCGGGATTTTCGCAACGGGTCTTGCTGTCGCCTGGGTACTTTGCCAAGAAGATCCGGTTTCGACCCCGCCGCCCGCCATTTCGTTTCAAGGACATTCACGCGGTGACCAAGAATTCCAGCCTCGACCGTATCCTGACGATGGAAGCCGTCCGCGTTACCGAACGCGCGGCGATCGCCGCCGCGCGGTTGCGCGGCCGCGGCGACGAGAAGGCGGCCGACGACGCGGCTGTCGCCGCGATGCGCACCGAGCTCGACCGGCTGCCGATCCGCGGTACCGTGGTGATCGGAGCGGGAGAGCGCGACGAGACGCCGACGCTCTATCTCGGCGAGACGCTGGGAGGCGGCGAGGGACCGGAGGTCGATATCGCCGTCAGACCGCTCGAGGGCGCCACCGTCTGCGCCAAGAACCTGCCGAACGCATTGTCGGTGATCGCGGTGGCCGACAAGGGCAGCCTGCTGTTCGCGCCCAACATCTACATGCAGAAGATCGCGATCGGACCTGGCTATCCCGCCGGACTGGTCGACATCGACGCCCCGGCGGAAGACAATATCCGCAGTCTCGCCCGGGCGAAGGGTGTTCCGGTGGGCGAAATCACCGCCTGCATTCTTGACCGCCCGCGCCACTCCCGCCTGATCGAGACGGTGCGGGCGGCCGGTGCGGCGATCCGGCTGATCGGCGACGGCGACGTGGCCGGCATCATCCACACGACCGAGCCGGAAGAGACCGGCGTCGACATCTATCTCGGTTCGGGCGGCGCGCCGGAAGGGGTGCTGGCCGCCGCCGCCCTGCGCTGCATCGGCGGGCAGATGCAGGGGCGGCTGATCTTCGACACTCAGGAAAAGCGCGCGCTGGGCGCGCGGACGGGTATCGTCGACTTCGACCGGGTCTATGGGGTCGAGGACATGGCGAAGGGCGACGTGCTGTTCGCCGCGACCGGCGTCACCGACGGCAACCTCTTGTCCGGCGTCCGCTTCGGCCGCACCGCGATTACCACCGACACGATCGTGCTGCGCTCGTCGTCGCGCACCGTGCGCGAGATCAGGGCGCGCCACAAAGACCTGGAGCGGGTGTGAGGACGGATCGGGCGCAGCCGACATGACTCCCGAAAAACGCCTCTTCCTCGGCGTGCGCCGCTCGGCCGCTGGGGCGGCCTGGGCGCACCGGCTGAGCGAGCGCCAGGAAATGACGGCGCTCGCCATCGCCCAGGGGCAAGGCGTGCCGGAGATCGTGGCGCGCGTGCTCGCCGGCCGCAACGTCGCGACCGACGCCGTGACGAAGTTCCTCGACCCGACCATCCGCGACCTGCTGCCGGATCCGGCGACGCTGACCGACATGGAGGCTGCGGCCGATAGGCTCGCCGCGGCGATCGAGCGGCGTGAGCGGGTGGCGATCTTCGGCGACTACGACGTCGACGGAGCCGCTTCCTCGGCAATGCTCAAGCGGTTCCTCAATCATTTCGGCATCGAGTCCGAAATCTACATCCCCGACCGCATTTTCGAGGGTTATGGCCCCAATCCGGATGCCATGCGCGAGCTGGTCGGGCGCGGTGCCCGGCTTGTCGTCACCGTCGACTGCGGCACCAACAGCGCACCCTCCATCGAAGCAGCGCGGCAGGCCGGAGCGGATGTGGTGGTGCTCGACCATCACCAGGTCGGCGGGGCGCTGCCGGCAGGCGTGCCGGTGGTCAATCCGAACCGAGACGACGACCTGTCCGGGCAGGGCCATCTGTGCGCGGCCGGTGTCGTCTTCCTGGCGCTGGTGCAGACGGCAAGGGTGTTGCGGCAGCGCCGCCCCGATCGGCCGCCGCCCGACCTGCTGTTCATGCTCGACCTGGTGGCGCTGGCGACCGTCTGCGACGTGGTGCCGCTCACCGGCGTCAACCGCGCCTTCGTCGTCAAGGGCCTGCTGGCGATACGGCAGCAGCGCAATGTCGGCCTGGCGGCGCTGGCAAGGACGGCGCGCGTCGGCGAGCCGATCAACGTCTTCCATCTCGGCTTCCTCATCGGCCCGCGCATCAATGCCGGCGGCCGCATCGGCGATGCGGCGCTGGGCAGTCGCCTCCTGGCCACCGACGACCCGGTCGAGGCCGAACGCATCGCCGAGGTGCTCGGCCGCCTGAACGGCGAGCGGCAGGCCATGGAGCAGGTTATGCTGGAGCAGGCCCGCGCCGAGGCCGACGCCGAGCTCGCCGGCGGTGTCGGCCCTGCGGTGATGGTGACCTGCAACGACGGCTGGCATCCTGGCATCGTCGGTCTGCTTGCGTCGCGGCTCAAGGACCATGTGCGCCGCCCCGCCTTCGCCATAGCTTTCAACGCCAACGGCGTCGGCACCGGCTCGGGCCGGTCGGTGGCCGGGTTCGACCTGGGCCGGCTGGTGCGCGGTGCCTTCGAGCGCGGGCTGATCGACAAGGGTGGCGGCCACGCCATGGCGGCGGGCATCACGGTGCAGCGTGCCCGGCTCGGCGAGCTTCGCGCCTATTTCGAGGAGCGGGCGGCGGCCGACGTGTCGCGGCTGCGAGACGAGGAGACGCTGCTGGTCGACGCGGCGCTGTCGGCCGAGGGCGCGACGCAGGCGCTGCTCGACGCGCTGGAGCAGGCGGGCCCATTCGGCGCTGGGTATCCGGCGCCGACCTTCGTGCTGCCGCGCCACCAGCTGCGCGACGTCCGGCCGGTCGGCGGTTCGCATCTGCGGCTGGACCTGCGCTCCGATGCCGGAGGATCGCTGCAGGCGATGGCTTTCCGGGCCGCCGGCACCGAGCTCGGCGAATTCCTGGGCAGGAGCCGTGGCGCCCGCATCCATGTCGCGGGACAGGTGCAGGCAAACTACTGGAACGGCGCCCGCAGCGTCCAGTTCAGGATCGTCGACGCGGCGGAAAGCCCGATGTGAGGTGGCGCGGCAGGCCCGGCCTGCGGCTCAGGCGAGCACGCTCTGCAGCCGGATGAGCTCGCCGAGCCGCTCCTTGGTGGTCTCGTAGCCGATGCGGATCGCCTCGTCGGCGCGATAGAATTCCGAAAGGCCGATATGGCCGAGCTTGGGCTGCAGCGACAGATCCGGCGGGTCGCCGGCCAGCCGAGCCCGCGAGATGCGGTCCTGGATAATATTGAAGGCCTCGACCATGACGCCGCTGATGCCGAGCCGCGACTCATGCTGGATGCCGGGAACGCGGCGGCCGCCATTGGTCTCGACCACCAGCTCGCCGGCGCTGTGCTTGATCACCGCGGCGCGGCCGAACAGGTCGTAATGCAGGTTGACCGCCACCACCAGCGGCTGTTCGTAGGCGCGGCAGACCGACACCGGCACCGGATTGACCAGTGCTCCGTCGACCAGGACGCGCTTGTTGGCGGTCACCGGCTCGAACACGCCGGGCAGGGCATATGAGGCGCGCATGGCGGTGATCAGCGAGCCGCTGGACAGCCAGATCTCGTGACCGGTGCGGATTTCCGCCGCCACGCAGACGAACGGCTTCGGCAGGTCCTCGAAGGTCATGCCGTTGAGGTGCTGCTGCATGCGCGCATCGAGCCGCATGCCGCTGAACAGGCCGTTGCCGCCGAAATTGAAGTCCAGCAGCCCGAAGATGCGGCGCTTGGTCAGGCTGCGGGCGAATTCTTCCAGCTGGTCGAGCTTGCCGGCGAGATAGCAGCCGCCGACCAGCGCGCCGATCGAGGTGCCGGCGATCATGCTGATCTCGATGCCTGCCTCGTCGAGCGCCCTGAGCACGCCGATATGGGCCCAGCCGCGCGCCGCGCCGCCGCCGAGGGCAAGCGAGATCCCGGTTTTCTTGACAGGCTTGCCGTCCTCGGGCGCGTGCGAGGAAAAGCCGTCCGCTTCACTGACCCCGGGTCTTCCCCTGAACGACGCCCAATCGAGCATCTTCAACTCCCAAGCCTCCCGTTCATGCTTTTAACGCCCGCAGCGTATCGAAAGCATGAAGCAGGTTGGTTTTCAAACCGGAAAGAGATGGGCCAGTCAGCCGTGTGCGTGTGGCGCAGACGCATTCGTCAGCACCGCGCTTCCATCGTCGCGCAGGCCAGCTTCCCCGTCCGTGATTTCGACAATCCTGTAAAAACAAGAACGCCGCCCGGTGTGACAAGTTGCACCGTCGCCCGCTACTTTGACACTCAGCCAGATCGCGTCCTGATCGCAATCGGCCCGCATTTCGACCACTTGCTGAACGTTGCCCGACGTTTCCCCCTTTTTCCACAAGGATGCACGCGATCGTGACCAGAAATGGGCAATGCCGGTTTTGAGCGTGAGCGCCAGCGCTTGGGCGTTCATGTGGGCGACCATCAGCACCGTGCCGTCCTCGGCATCGGTCACCACGGCGGTCACCAGTCCGTTGGCGTCGAAACGCGGCGTCAGCGTGCCGCCCGCCTCGAGCAGCGTCTTGTCGGAAGGCGGGGCAGGGAACCTATCCGGCATTGCCGGCTCCTTGTCTGAAGCCGGTGGGCTAGGGTCAGCCGCCCTGGCCCGCCCGGACCATTGTCAAGAACCGGATCTGTTCTTCGGGATTGTCCTTGAACACGCCGGTGAAGGTGGAGGTCAGGGTGCTGGAGCCCTGCTTGCGGATGCCGCGCATCGCCATGCACATATGCTCGGCTTCGACCATGACGGCAACCCCGCGCGGGTTGAGCACCTCCTGGATGACGCCGGCGATCTGCGCCGTGAGCGCCTCTTGCGTCTGCAGCCGATGGGCGAAGATGTCGACGACGCGCGCGATCTTGGAGAGGCCGACCACCTTGCCGTCGGGCAGATAGCCGACATGCGCCCTGCCGATGATCGGCACCATATGGTGCTCGCAATGCGAGTGGAACTTTATGTCGCGCACGATCACCAGGTCGTCGTAGCCGGCGACCTCTTCGAAGGTGCGGCCGAGCTCTTCGGCCGGGCACATGTCGTAGCCGTTGAACATTTCGAGAAAGGCCTTGGCGACCCTCTTTGGCGTGTCCCTCAAGCCCTCGCGCTCGGGGTCGTCGCCGGTCCAGCGCAGCAGCGTCAGCACGGCCGCCTCGACTTCGGCCTGCGAGGGGCGGTTGGTCGCCGGCTTGTCCATGTAGTCGGACCGCGGCATGATCTTCTTGACGACAGCGTCCATGAAAGGAGTCTCCCGTAGTCGCTCTCTCTGGAGCGACGAGTTGAACGGACCACTGCCTTTCGCGGCCACCTGACCCTGCGGTGTCCGAAAAGCGGCAATACGGCATGTCCGAGCCTGCGACCCAGACCGGATCATTATATAAGGGGCGCAGGCGTCAATGAAAGACGCCGGAATGACACAGTCCGTTTGCGCGACGGCCCTCAGGCGGAACGGCAAGCGCAATTTCGACGAAGGGGCGAAAATCATTTCGGTTGGCCTGCCGCATCGAGCCGGCGCTTCACTGGCGAGGCCCGGCCGGCGAAAATGTGCATGCGGGGATTTGCCTGACGCATTATATAGGTGACCGAAGGCTGCGAGCGGCGCCGACCGCCGACAGTGAGCAATGGATCGCGATCATGATCGACGACGTCTACAACGCGAAAATCCTTGGCTTTGCCGGCAATATCGGCCGCATCGGCCGGCTGGCCGATCCCGATGCGACGGCGCGGGCGCATTCCAAGCTGTGCGGCTCGACCGTCGTCGTCGACCTGTCGATGCGCGATGGCGTGGTGACCGATTTCGCCCACGACGTGAAAGCCTGCGCGCTCGGACAGGCCTCCTCGGCTATCATGGCGCAGAACGTCGTCGGTGCGACCGCCGACGAGTTGCGCGAGGTGCGCGAGGCGATGCGAAAAATGCTGAAGGAGAATGGTCCGCCGCCGATCGGCCGTTTCGCCGACCTCAAATATCTGGAGCCTGTGCGCGACTACAAGGCGCGTCACGCCTCGACCATGCTGACCTTCGACGCCGTGGTGGACGCCATCGGCCAGATCGAGCGCAAGCAGGCCGAGAAGGCGGCCTGACGCCGGAACGGAAACCTGGCCGGAGCGATGGCGATGCGACCCTCGGAAGCGCTGGCAAGACATCGGGACGAGGTGCGCGCGATCATCGCGCGTTATCCCGTCAGCAACCCGCGCGTCTTCGGCTCGGTGGCCCGCGGCGAGGACGTCGATGGCAGCGACCTGGATATTCTGGTCGATGGCCGGCATGGGGAGACCACCTTCGTTCATCTAGATGGGCTGCAAAGCGATATTTCGGAATTGCTGGGCGTGCCCGTGGACATCATGACGCCCGGCGGGTTTTCCGAGCCGGTCGCCGCAAGGGTTCGGCGGGACGTGCGTCCCCTATGAAGGACCAGCCCGATAGCCGGTTCTTGGAATTGCTGTCGGATATCGTTCTTTGGGGCGAACGTGTTCCTGCGCTCCTTGGCGGAATGACGTTCGAGCAGTTCGAAGAGGATCATCGCACCCATCTCGCCGTATGGAAGTGTCTTGAGGTGGTTGGCGAGGCCTCGGGCAGAATCCTCAAGATCGATCCGGGCATCGAACGGAAATATCCCGATCTGCAGGTGAGGGCGGCGTATGCGATGCGAAACCGCCTGAGCCATGGCTATGGCGGCGTCGACCTTTCCGTACTGTGGACTACGGCGCACAACTTCCTTCCGCCCATGGTTGCGGCTGCACGCACCGCACGTCAGCGCTCAACCGTCGATGGCGATCCGAACCGATCCTCGCTTTGACGTGATGCAATTTTGCTTTCATCGGCCGATGGTGTAGCTGCGTCGATCACGCCGAGGTCTCTCGCGATTTCCTCTGCAACCCACTCCGCGAAGGCCTTTGCCGGCTCGCCGAGCCGGTCGAAATCCGATGCGACCAGCCAATAGGCACCGCCCGGGATATCGAAATCCACCGGTGCGATCAACCTGCCGGCCGAGAAGTCCGGCCAGGTCAGCAGCCGGCAGCCGAGCGCGACGCCATGGCCGAGCGCTGCGCTCTGCGCGGAGAGCGCGGCATCGGGAAAGATCGGTCCGCGACGCGGCTCCGTGGCTCCGGCGCCGGCTGCCTTGAACCAGTCGGCCCAGCCGTCGCGATCGTCCTCGTGAAGAAGGGGAAAGTGGAGGAGATCCGCGGCGGACGTGACGGGAGGTCCCGCGGCCAGCATCGCCGGCGCCATCAGGGCCGTCCTCGTGCAGTCGAACAGATGGCGCGACTGCGTCCGCGGCCAGGACGTCGCCGTCATGCCGTGGCGGATCGCCAGGTCGAACCGGTGGCCCCTGAAATCGATGAGGAGAGGGCTGGCGTCGATCGAGACGTCGACATCCGGCCGCAGGGCATTGAAGGCGTTCAGCCTCGGCACCAGCCAGGCCGCCGCCAGCGAGGGCTCGACGCTCACCGTCACGACATGCTGGGCCGGCCGCTCGATGATCTCGCCGAGCCGGCGGTCGATGGCGTCGAAACTTTGCGTCAACTGGTCGAGAAGGTGCCGGCCTGCCTCGGTGAGAACGACCCGGCGGTGATTGCGGAAGAACAGCGCCCGGCCTACCGAAGCTTCCAATTCGCGGACTTGGCGGCTGATCGCCGCCTGCGAGACGTAGAGTTCCTCGGCCGCGCGGCTGAAACTCGAATGCCGGCCGGCCGCCTCGAAGCTGCGCAGGGCGGTGAGCGGCAGGCGTCCGCGTTTCATTTCGCATAACCTCAAGGCATACGAGGCCAACACTATACTCGTTTGAAGCCGGGTGCCAGCGGCGGTTCAATCCCCTCGAAGGAGAACCGCGATGCGCGACTTTCTCGAAATCTTCGCCGACGTTCTTCGGATCGCTACGTTCCAGTACCGGCCGGGCGGACACCCGTTCGACACGCCGGGCAGCCGCGAACGGATTCCGGCGAAGACATTTCCACCCTCCAGGAACGGCCTCCGGCCATTCTCCTGAGCCGAACTCGGCCCAGGCAGCCTCTTGCCAAGATCGTTCGGGATGAACATGTCTGGGCGATGGAGCACAAGGCATGCCGCGGGTCGGGGAAAGACGATGGGCGCGAGGCCCGGCGCCCGCGCGGCCGCAACTGGCGCGGCCCTTGGCGAAAGACGCCAGGACGTCTTCTCGGCACCGGCATTGTGCGCCTCTACCAACTCACGCTTTCCGGCTTCGTCGGCAATACCTGCCGCCACCTGCCGACCTGCTCGGAATATTCCTATGAGGCGATCGCCCGCCACGGTTTATGGGCAGGCGGGTGGATGGGGCTGTTCCGCGTGATGCGCTGCGGTCCTGGTGGCACGCAGGGCATCGACAACGTGCCGGAGCGGCTGTCCGCGCGCTATCGCTGGTTCACCCCGTGGCGGTATTTTCGGCTGGAGAGTCCCTGAGCGCCCTCGGGTGGCTCGAACCGGTCGAGAAAGGCGCGGGCGTGCGGCAACGCGTCGTGCAGACACTGTTCCGGCCCGCGCAACCACAACCCTTCGATCTCTTTCGACCTTGCCTCCGAGGTCAGTGCCTCCGGCGGCAGTGGCACCAAGGTACAGCTCCAGCCAGGCATCAGCCGCTCGGCCTTGCGTGTCGTGTGCTCCAGGAGGTGCCGCCAGCGTGAAAAGCCGTGATAATCGAAGGCGATATCGCCGTCGGTGGCGACGACGTGATTGCCGGTGTAGCCGGCGGCCGGCTTGATCCAGACCGCGCCGAAGCCCGAGGCGGGGTACTTCCCCAGGAAGGCATAGGCAAGGATATGGCAGGCGCCGCAGGCGAAGAACTGGCGGTCGGCAAGCGCCCATTGCAGGTCCGGCTTTCGCTTCACGCTGCGTTTCAGGAGGAACATCGGCCCGATTGCTCCGCGAAAGAGAATCATCGGGCAATCCTGCTTTACGCGGGCGCCTGCGGCTACTAAAAGCCGCTGCTGCCGGCTTGCCCGGCATTCACCACCCGCGCTCGTTTGCGGGACTGGATAGCAGGAGCATCTTATGTCCCAGTCCGTTTCCCTGACATTTCCCGATGGTTCCGTCCGCGACTACGACGCGGCGACGACCGGCGCCGCGCTCGCGGAGTCGATCTCGAAGTCGCTCGCCAAGAAGGCGGTCGCCTATGCGCTCGACGGTACAGTGCGCGATCTGTCCGATCCGGTCGGCCGCTCGGGCAAGGTCGAGATCGTCACCCGCGACGACCCGCGCGCCTTGGAACTTATCCGCCACGACGCCGCGCACGTGCTGGCGGAGGCGGTTCAGGAGCTGTGGCCGGGCACCCAGGTAACCATCGGCCCGGTCATCGAAAACGGGTTCTACTACGACTTTGCCCGTAACGAGCCGTTCACGCCCGAGGACTTTCCGGTCATCGAGAAGAAGATGCGCGAGATCATTTTGCGCAACAAACCCTTCACCAAGGAGGTGTGGGACCGCGAGCGTGCGAAAAAAGTGTTTCGCGACAAGGGTGAGGCCTACAAGATCGAGTTGATCGAGGCCATTCCCGAAGACCAGGACCTGAAGATCTACTTCCAGGGCGACTGGTTCGATCTCTGCCGCGGGCCGCACATGGCCTCGACCGGGCAGATCGGCAACGCCTTCAAGCTGATGAAGGTGGCTGGCGCCTACTGGCGCGGCGATGCCAACAATCCAATGCTGACGCGCATCTACGGCACCGCCTGGGCCGACCAGGCGCAACTCGACGCCTATATCCACATGCTGGAAGAGGCCGAGAAGCGCGACCACCGACGGCTGGGGCGCGAGATGGACCTGTTCCACTTCCAGGAAGAGGGGCCGGGCGTCGTCTTCTGGCACGCCAAGGGCTGGAAGATGTTCCAGAATCTCATCGCCTATATGCGTCGCCGCCTCGGCGACGACTACCAGGAGGTCAACGCCCCGCAGGTCCTCGACAAGAGCCTGTGGGAGACGTCGGGCCACTGGCGCTGGTACCAGGAGAATATGTTCGCGGTGAAGTCGGCGCATGCCTTCACCCATCCCGACGATCCGGAAGCCGACCAGCGTGTCTTCGCGCTGAAGCCGATGAACTGCCCCGGGCATGTGCAGATCTTCAAGCACGGCCTGAAGTCGTACCGCGATCTACCGATCCGGCTTGCCGAATTCGGCAACGTCCATCGCTACGAGGCGTCGGGCGCGCTGCACGGGCTGATGCGTGTGCGCGCCTTCACGCAGGACGACGCTCACATCTTCTGCACGGAGGAGCAGCTCGAGGCGGAGATCCTGAAGATCAACGACCTGATGATGTCGGTCTACAAGGATTTCGGCTTTGACGAGGTCGTGGTGAAGCTCGCCACTCGGCCGGAGAAACGCGTCGGCACCGATGCCATGTGGGACCACGCGGAAGACATTCTGAAGCGCGCGCTCGGCCGCATGGCGCGCGAGGACAACCGCATCAAGACCGGCATCAACGAGGGCGAGGGCACGTTCTACGGGCCGAAGTTCGAATACACGCTGAAGGACGCCATCGGCCGCGAGTGGCAGTGCGGCACCACGCAGGTGGATTTCAACCTGCCGGAGCGGTTCGGCGCCTTCTACATCGGCTCCGATTCGGAGAAGAAGCAGCCGGTGATGGTGCACCGCGCGATCTGCGGCTCGCTCGAACGCTTCCTCGGCATCCTGATCGAGAGCCATGCCGGGCAGATGCTGCTGTGGTTCGCGCCGCTGCAGGTGGTGGTGGCGACCATCACGTCCGATGCCGACGCCTATGCCGAAAAGGTGGTGAAGCGGCTGAAGGCGGCGGGGCTGGCCGCCGAGGCGGATCTGCGCAACGAGAAGATCAACTACAAGGTCCGCGAGCACTCGCTGGCCAAGGTGCCCGTGATCCTCGTCTGCGGCAAGCGCGAGGCGGAGGAGGGCACCGTCAACATGCGTCGGCTCGGCTCGCGCGACCAGCAGTCGCTGACGCTGGAGGCGGCGGTGACGGCACTCACCGACGAGGCGACGCCGCCCGATCTGAGGCGCAAGGACGAGGCTGCCGAAGTGGCCTGAGCATCCTGGCGCACGACCCGCGACGCTGACGCGCCCGCTCGGCATTGCCGCGCGGGCGCGCGCGGGTTAAATCGCATGTCATGACCGCGCCAGACATACTCCGCATCGCCGTCGCCCAGCTCAACCCGACTGTCGGCGATGTCGCCGGCAACCTTGCCAGGGCGCGTGAGGCGCGCGCCGACGCCGCCCGTCAGGGCGCCGACCTTGTGCTGTTCACGGAACTGTTCATCGTCGGCTACCCGCCGGAGGATCTGGTGCTGAAGCCGGCGCTGCTGGCCGCCTGCGAGAGGGCGGTTGAGGAACTCGCCGCCGACACCGCCGACGGCGGGCCGGGCGTGATCATCGGCACACCGCTGAAGCGCAAGAGCGGCACCCACAATTCGATCATGCTGCTCGACGGCGGCAAGATCGTCGCCGAGCGCTACAAGGTCGACCTGCCGAACTATGGCGAGTTTGACGAGAAGCGCGTCTTTCAGGCCGGTCCGGACATGCCGGGACCGGTGAATTTCCGCGGCGTGCGGCTCGGCATCCCGATCTGCGAGGACATCTGGAACGACCTCGGTGTGTGCGAGACGCTGGCCGAGAGCGGCGCCGAGCTGCTTTTGGTGCCGAACGGGTCGCCCTACTATCGGGGCAAGCTCGACGTGCGCCAGCAGGTGGCGATTCGCCAGGTGATCGAGAGCGGTCTGCCGCTGCTCTTCGCCAACCAGCTCGGCGGCCAGGACGAATTGGTCTTCGACGGCGCCTCCTTCGCCATCAATGCCGACAAGACGCTGGCCATGCAGATGTCGCAGTTCGAAGAGCAACTCGCCGTCACCAGCTGGAAGCGTAGTGCGGAAGGCTGGGTCTGCACCGGCGGACCGATGTCGAAAATTCCGGAGAAGGAGGAAGCGGACTACCGCGCCTGCCTGCTGGGCCTGCGCGATTATGTCAACAAGAACGGCTTCAAGAACGTCGTGCTCGGCCTCTCCGGCGGCATCGATTCGGCGATCTGCGCGGCCCTCGCCGTCGACGCGCTCGGCGAGGAGCGGCTGCGCGCCGTGATGATGCCCTACCGCTACACCTCGATGGAATCGCTCAAGGACGCCGAGGACTGCGCCCGCGCGCTCGGCTGCCGCTACGACATCGTGCCGATCGCCGAGCCGGTCGAGGGCTTTTCGCATGCGCTGACGCAGCTCTTCGAGGGCACCAAGGAAGGCATCACCGAGGAGAACCTGCAGAGCCGGGCGCGCGGCACCATCCTGATGGCGATCTCCAACAAGTTTGGCTCGATGGTGGTGACCACCGGCAACAAGAGCGAGATGTCGGTCGGCTACGCCACGCTCTATGGCGACATGAACGGCGGCTTCAATCCGATCAAGGACCTCTACAAGATGCAGGTCTACGCGCTGGCGCGTTGGCGCAACGGCAACGTGCCGCCGGGCGCGTTCGGGCCCTCGGGCGAGGTGATCCCGCAGAACATCATCGACAAGGCGCCGTCGGCCGAATTGCGCGAGAACCAGACGGACCAGGATTCGCTGCCGCCCTATCCGGTGCTCGACGACATCCTCGAATGCCTGGTCGAGAACGAGATGGGGGTCGACGAGATCGTGGCGCGCGGCCACGACCGCGACACGGTGCACCGGATCGAGCACCTGCTCTACATCGCCGAATACAAGCGCCGGCAGGCGGCGCCCGGCGTCAAGATCACCAGAAAGAATTTCGGCCGGGACCGCCGCTACCCGATCACCAACCGTTTCCGCGACCGGGGGTAGGCCGACGATATCCGGAGTGCCGACCGTACCATCATAGGTACTCGCAAGCCAAACGGAGGGAAGCCCACCTTCGGGCTTTTCCAATCATCCTTCGACATCCAGGCGATTGCCGTTGACCTTGTCGACGATGCCCCAATCCCTTGCTTCCTCCGCCGTCATGAAGAAGTCGCGGTCGAGCGTGCGCTCCACCTCTTCCTCGGTGCGGCCGCAATGCCTTGCATAGAGCCTGATCATGCGGCGCTTGGTCTTGAGGATGTTCCGGGCGTGGCGCTCGATGTCGGAAGCCTGGCCCTGGAAGCCGCCGAGCGGCTGATGCACGACGATGCTGGAATTGGGCAGCGCGACGCGGCGGCCGGGTTCGCCCGCCATCAGCAGGAACGAGCCCATCGAGCAAGCGGTGCCCATGCACAGCGTGGCCACCGGGCATTTGATGAACTGCATGGTGTCGTAGATGGCGAAGCCGCTGCTTACGACGCCGCCCGGCGAGTTGATGTAGAAGGCGATCTCCTTCTTCGGATCCTCGGCTTCGAGGAACAGCAACTGGGCGCAGATCAGCGCCGCCGAACTGTCGTCGACCATGCCGTTCAGGAAGACGATCCGCTCGCGCAGGAGGCGGGAAAAAATGTCGAACGAGCGCTCGCCGCGCGGCGACTGTTCGACGACCATGGGGACGAGTTGCATCGTGTCGCGCATGGCGCGATCCTCCAGATTTTCCGTGTTGCAGTGACTTCGGCTACAGCGCGTCGCGTGAAAAAGAATTCACGCGACGCGCTGTAGGTTCTTGATTTTGCGCATGTCCTTATCCCGAAACCGCTGCACACGTTCGGGAGACATGCTTTAGGCGGCGAGCGCCATCGGCGTGTTGCCGTTAGCGGCCGTCCGGGATTCCGGCGGCCTGTGAACCAGCCGGAACCAGGTGCTTTTCGCTCCGCGCGGCGACAGCTCGACCGTCACGAAACTCTCCACGCGACCCTCGCGCCAGCGATAGGTAAGGCGCGAAAACGGTTCGGCCTCGACGATCTCGAACGTTTTCGCTCTCGGGTTCGGACCGTCGGGTTGAGTTTCCCGGTCCGGCGGCACATCGCCATCACATCGTCCCGCCGCCCACGTCGCATCCAGCCAGTCGGCTGCGAGTTCCGGGGTGGCGAGCGCGCGCCACACCCGCTCGGCAGGGGCGTCCAGGCCGCATTCGACCACCACCTCGCCGTCCTCGCCGATCGTCGTCGCGGTCATTGGTCCATCTCCCTGAGCAGATCCTTGAGGCGGTCGACCCGCGCCGGCCAGAAGGCGCGGTGCCGCTCGATCCAGGAAAACAGCGGCTCCAGCCCGTCCGGCTCGACGCTGTAGTGGACGTGCCGTCCGGCCCGCCGCTCGCGGATCAGGCCGGCGCCGCGCAGGATGGCCAGATGCTGCGAGATCGCCGGCTGCGAGACGCCGAAACCCTCGCGCAGCTCGGTGGCGTTCCTCTCGCCCGCCGCCAGCTTCTCGAACACGGCCCGTCGGGTCGGATCGGAAAGCGCGCGGAATATGTCCGTCTCGTTCATGCAAACAAATAAGCAGATACTTATCTGTTTGGCAAGAGAGCAACCTTGCTCGATTGGGCCAGACGGTTTCGGCGCTTTCCATGCCGCAGCGGCCGCCCTATCAAGGCCGGACCTCCTCGGCGATCCCTGCATGGCCCTTCTGACATTCCTTCGCGACAACGTGCGCTGGCTCGCCGGCGGCTTCCTGCTCACCTTCTTCTCGACGGTCGGGCAGACCACGTTCATCTCGCTCTCATCCGGCCACATCCGTCAGGACTATGGGCTTTCGCATGGCGAGTTCGGCACGATCTACATGGTCGCAACGCTTGCCAGCGCGCTGACGCTGCCGCGGCTCGGGCCGATCGTCGACCGGTTCAGCGTACGCTCGGTCACGCTGCTGGTCGTGCCGATGCTGGCGCTGGCCGCGGCTACGATGGCCTATTCGAGCAACGTCGTGCTGCTGCTGCTGACCATCTACCTGCTGCGTCTCTTCGGCCAGGGCATGATGGTGCACAACGCCTATACGGCGATCGCTCGCTGGTTCTCGGCGCAGCGCGGCCGGGCGCTGTCGATCATCATCATCGGCCACAATGCCGGCGACGCCGGCTTCCCGCCGGCCTTCGTCGCGCTCGCCGCGGCGATCGGATGGCGCAACGGCTGGCTGGTGGCTGCGGCTCTGCTCATCCTGGTGGCGCTGCCGGCGGCAGCCGCGCTGGTCGCTGTCGACCGCACGCCGCGCGCCAGTGATCCGGTGCCCCGCGTCGCAGACGCGCGCGACTGGACGCGCGCCGAAGTCATCCGCGATCCGGTCTTCTACATGGCGCTGCTCGGCGTGGCGGCGCCGAGCTTCATCGTCACCACGGTGTTCTTCCATCAGGTCTATCTGGTTGAGCTGCGCGGCTGGTCGCTGACCGCCTTCGCTTCGTCCTTCGTGCTGATGGCCGCCGTCAATACGGGCTTCACCCTGGTATCGGGGCAATTGATCGACCGCTATTCCGGGGTGAGGCTGCTGCCCTTCGTGCTGCTGCCGCTGGGCGCCGCCTGTTTCGTGCTCGGCGGCGTCGAGGCGCAGTGGAGCGCCTTCGCCTTCATGGCGCTGATCGGCGTCTCCAACGGGCTGTCGACCACGCTGTTCGGCGCCGTCTGGCCCGAAATCTACGGGCTGAAGCATCTCGGCGCCATCCGCTCGCTGATCGTGGCGGCATCCGTGCTCGCCTCGGCGGCGGGGCCGGGCCTGAGCGGCATCCTGATCGATGCCGGTGTCAGCTATCCCGCCCAGATCGTCGCCATGGGCATCTATTGCCTGGCGGTATCGGCGGTGTTGTGGCGCGCATCGGCGCTCGCCCGGGGCAGGGCGGGGCAGCCTGTTGCCGGCGGGCCTGCCTGATGCCTTGAAATGGCCGGACGCTTCCGTTAACCCGCCCGACCATGACAGTCACCGTTCGTTTCGCCCCGTCGCCGACGGGCAACATCCACATCGGCAATGCCCGCACGGCACTGTTCAACTGGCTGTTCGCCGCCAGGCACAAGGGGCGCTTCATCCAGCGCTTCGACGACACCGACCAGGCGCGCTCGAAGCAGGAATACGCCAATGCCATCCTCTACGACCTGCATTGGCTCGGCATCTATCCCGACCGGACGGAATACCAGTCGCGGCGCTTCGACCGCTACGACGCGGCGGTCGAGCGGTTGAAGGCGGCGGGCCTGCTCTATCCCTGCTACGAGACGCAGGAGGAGCTGGAACTGCGCCGGAAGGTCCGGCTGTCGCGAAAGCTGCCACCGGTCTATGGCCGCGAGGCGCTGGCGCTGACCTCGGAAGAGACAGCAGCACTCGAGGCGGAGGGGCGCCGGCCGCACTGGCGCTTCCTGCTGCCGAATTTTCCCGCCGGCGAGCCGGAGAATCCGGAACGCACCGAGATCGCCTGGGCCGACATCGTGCGCGGCGACGAAACCGTCGATCTGGCGTCGGTGTCCGACCCGGTGCTGGTTCGGGAGGATGGCACCTATCTCTACACGCTGCCCTCGGTGGTGGACGACATCGACATGGGCGTCACCCATGTCATCCGCGGCGACGACCACGTGACCAACACCGGCGTGCAGATCGCCCTGTTCCGGGCACTGGGCGCCGAGCCGCCGGCCTTCGGGCACCACAATCTGTTGACGACGGCAACGGGCGAGGGGCTGTCGAAACGCACCGGCGCGCTGTCGGTCGGCAGTCTGCGCGACCAGGGCATCGAGCCGATGGCGGTGGCCTCGCTGGCCGTGCTCACCGGGACGTCGGAGGCGATCGCCGCCGTGCCGACGATGAGCGAGCTTGCCGAGCGCTTCGACCCCGCCGCCGCATCGAAATCGGCGGCGAAATTCGATCCGGCCGATCTGGTCGCTCTCAACCACACGCTGCTCAAGGACATGCCCTTCGCCGAGGCGCGCGATCGGCTGGGCGTGCTCGGCATCTCGGGCGAAAAGGCCGAGCCGTTCTGGCTGGCCGTGCGCGGCAATGTCGACAGCGTGCAGGACGCCGCCACCTGGTGGCGCATCTTGCGCGATGGGCCTGCCGAGACGCCGGAGTTCGGCGACGAGGACCGCGATTACGTCCGCACTGCCTTCGACCTCCTGCCGGAGGAGCCATGGGACCGCTCCACCTGGAAGCAGTGGACCGAGGCGGTGAAGGCCGAAACCGGCCGCAAGGGCAAGCCGCTGTTCCTGCCGCTCAGGTTGGCGCTCACCGGACGCGAGGCGGGACCGGAGCTGGCGGATCTCCTGCCGCTTCTGGATCGGGAAGGAACGCTGGCCCGACGACCCTGACCTTGCGGTCGTCCAGCGGCCTTTCCATGCCAGGTGCCGGGGCTATCGGCGGGGCAGCGGGGCCGGCAGGTCTCGTCGCCTGCCGCGGCGCCGGAATCGCCACGATGCTCGCGGACGCCTCGCCGGAGCGGGGCTTTTCTATGCCGACCGGGGCAGGGGCGGGCGGCACGGCAAGGCGCTGGTTTCCGGCCCCGCCGGCGACCACTTCAAAACTTCTATTCGCCTTGCAGCCGCAACCGGGCGTGCGCGACTCCGACATGTTCTGGTGCAGGAAGGCGGTGGGAAGCGCCTGGTAGGCGCGGCCGGTCGCCGTCGACAGCATGTCGGCCGCGCCTTCCGCCTCCGGCGGGCCGTAGAAGAGCTGCGTCTCGGCGCCCGGACAGGACGACCCGCAGTTGCGGGCGTCGCGATCGAAGTCGCCGATCGAGGAGGACTGCGACATCGGGAAGAAATAGCCGTCGCAGATGCGCACGCACATGGTGCGAAAACGCTCCGACGGAGCGCCCAGAAAGACGTATCCGGCAGCGTCCTTCTTGTCCGGTACGCGCACGGGCGCGTCGTTGGGGCGCCTGTCCGGCGCATTTTCCGGCTCGGTGGCGGCGCGCATGCCGCCCCGGTCGCCTTCGTCGTTGCCCCCGCCGCGGCAGCCGTTCGCGTCGAGCGCCGCCAACAGGCTCGCGCGCGAGCGCTTGCCGCCGGCAAGCTGGCCGCGCTGGCGCTGCAGCGTTTCCAGATTGCCGGCCATGCGCTGCAGCGTGGCGTTGATGACCGCGCATTGCCGCACGGCGCGCCAGGCGAGCGCGAAGCCGCAGCCGGCGTCGCGCGCTTGCGCCCGCGCGACCGCCATCTGCTCGCGCTGGCGGGCGATCGCCGCATCGTATTTGCGCACGCGCGCCGGGCTTTTCGCGACGCCTCCGGCGAGCTCGGCTTCGAGCTGCCTGCAGATGCGGGCGGCGGCGTCCGCCGGCCCGGCAGGCGCCAACAAGGTCAGGGACGCAAGAACCAGTGCCCGGAACCGGATATGCGAAGCCTTCATGGCGCCTCCCGGTCTGCCCCTTTCCGAGTCGATGCGTGATCCCGATTCAGATGCTACCATCGGCAGCTCTGCCGCCGCAACGAAACGCAGGCTGAGCTTCCGCCGATCGGCGGGCTATGGCTTGCGAAGGAGCGTCTGGACGTGCGCGCGTTTCGCGGCGGCGCATGATGCGCGCATCTGCCGGGGGTGCCGGCGTGTTGCTGCGCACTGCGGGAAAAACAAAGCCTGGGCCGTGGCCCAGACTTATCTTCACCGCCTAAACGGAAAGCTTTGTTTGGCTCGGTGCGCGAGCGCTTGCCTATTGACCAGGTCTGATCAGGATGTCCAAGTCGACAGACTCCGCCATGGCATTGTAGCCCGTGTCGTTCGGATGGAGATGATCGCCACAGTCCTATTCCGCACGAATGTAGCCGGATTTGGCCGGGTCCTCGACGACCTTGTCGAAGTCGATGACGGCGTCGAATGCTCCGCTTGTCCTGATCCACTCGTTGACGGACTGGCGAGTTTTCTCTTTCTCGGGCGTATAGTAGCCTTCAGTCGGCTGGCCCTTGACGGTATCGGCGAAGGGCGTCAACGTCGCGCCGATGATTTCGGCCCCGGCTGTATGCGTGCGGTCGATGATTTGTCGATAGCCGGCGATTATGTCGTCGGCGGTAGGCTCCTTGTCGTCCTGGGTGATCGCATTCGGGCCTGGCCAACCGATATCGTTGATGCCCATCATGAAGACTACGGTCGAAAGGCGCGGCTGCGACAAAATATGATCGTCGAGGCGGGCCAGCGCGTTCACTCCCATCCCATCGCTGAGGACGCGGTTGCCGGAGTAGCCCTGATTGACGACGGTGACCTCCTTGTGCCCCGCTTCCTGGAGACGCTCGGCAATACGATCCGGCCATCGGTTGTTCGCGTCGACCGTGGAGCAGTTGCCGTCGGTAATCGAGTCCCCAAAAAACACGACCGCCTGCGACGTCGGTTTGGCGTCGACCTGGATTCCGCTCAGAAACAGGCGCTTGGTGAGCGTGCTTGCCACCTTGAAGGTTTCGGATGAAACAAAATTGCCGGGTTCGGATACATAGGCCGTCTGCACGCCGTCCCAGTGCACCGAAGTCAGAGCGGTCCTGTCCGGGAGAAAAATGCTGACGGCGAGTTCCGACAGCGGATCGACCTTGAAATCGACAGGATCGCTTATCACCTGCGCCCCGGGTGGAGCCACGATAAACGGACGCCCACCCCATGTCAGCGGCTTCAGCAAAGCCGCGTCGACCGCCCCTTCCTTTTTGGCGACCGAGATGCTGGCCGCCCCGATTCTGAGCGGTTTGGTCCCGTACTCGTTCGAGAGCACGACGCGCACCTTGTCTCCTCCGGCGCTGACGCGCGCCACCTGGCGAACCGTCTGGTCAGCGAGCAATTCAGGGACCTCGAACGGGGCCGGCAGCTCCTCCGCCCAACGCGGCGCGGGAGTCGAAGCCCAGGTTGTGATCCACTGCTTCATTCGCGCAGAGTCGTCGGCAGCCGAGGCTGCCGATGCCGTGCCAACAGTAAGGCAAGCCGCTGCTGCAATCCGCAGGCCTACACTCAAGTAAGTCCTCACCTTTTCCTCCTTCGCCCCTCCAAGTTGCACTTTGCGGATAGCAGTCCGGCTTTGCAATGAAACTTTCGTTGCGGGGGGAGGCGGCGCTGACCGAGGCGATATGAGTACATGGCCACCATCCGCTGCTGATTTCAACTTTCGACAGGTGATGTCGGAGAGACGTCCATGACCAAGCGGTTCGTCTCCTCACCAGCGTCGGATGTCTATCCTTCCAACTCCGGCGGATGCCTTTCAGATCGGGCGAGGCGGGCGCTCGAACCTCGGCGAAACCCATGTGTCCAGCGACGCCTTGCCCCGGCGTGCATAGAAAACCGCAGCCACCACCGGCGATCCGGACTGAGAGGCACATCCAGCGGGCATCCTACGATCACCGCGTCGCGGCTGAGCGGCATCGCGGCTCTGAAGCCGTCAATCCTTCGTTAACCACACGACCCGGGCGGACCAGAAGGCAGCGCAGGGATGCATTGACTTTAGAACAAATTAAGAACAAAATATAAACATATCCAAAACAGGAGGGATTGATGACCGATTTCATCCAGGATGTCGTGTCTCTGGTCTCGATGAGCACCTTTCTGATCACCGTGTCGTTGTGGATCGGCGCGCTCTGAAGATGCTGGTCCGCGTTACGTGGGCAGCCGGCTAGTCGCCGAGCGCGACGCCTTCGCGCCGCGGGTCGGCACCCCCGACGAGGCCAGCCGGCGTCCAGGCGATGCCGTGCAGGCCGGAGTTGAGGTCCTTAACCGCGACGGTGAAGCCGAGCGAGGTCAGATCGTCGGCGAGGTCTTCGGCCTTGGTACCTTTCTCGATATCGTAGGGGCCGAACCGGTTCACCAGATGCGGCATGGCGATCGCTGCCTGCATGTCCATCTTCCAGTCGATCAGTCCAATCAGCGTGGTGGCGACATAGGAGATGATGCTGCTGCCGCCGGGTGAGCCGAGCGCGAAAGCAGGCTTGCCGTCGCGAAGCACGATCGTCGGCGACATGGATGAGCGCGGGCGCTTGCCCGGCTCGACGCGGTTGGCGACGTTGTGGCCGCCCTCGACCGGCGAGAAGGCGAAGTCGGTGAGTTGGTTGTTGAGCAGGAAACCGTCGACCATCAGCCGGGCGCCGAACCCGTTCTCGATCGAGGTGGTGACGGAGGCGACGTTGCCGGCCGCGTCGACGACGACGAAATGCGAGGTCGACGGCATCTCGGCCGAGACGCCGTCGAGCCTGAACTCGGCCTTGTCCCAGGGCGGCTCGCCGGCCGTCGCCTCGTCTTCGCCGAGCGCGGTCGGCCGGCGCAGCAGGGCCGAGCGGTCCCTGAGATAGGGCGGGTCGAGCAGGCCTTTCGGGATGGAGACGAAGTCGCCGTCGGCGAGATAGCGCTCGCGATCAGCGAAGGCGAGGCGCGTGGCGTCGCCGATCAGGCGCCAGCTTTCCGGATCGCCGGCGCCGAGGGTAGCCAGATCGAACGGCTCGAGCATGCCAAGAATCTGGCCGATGGCGAAGGCGCCGGAGGAGGGCGGTCCCATGCCGCAGACCTCGTGGCCGCGATAGCGCGCGCAGACGGCCGGCCGCTCCTTGACGCGGTAGGCCGCCATGTCACGGCCGGACAGCAGGCCGGGATTTTTCGGATGCGTGCGCACGACCTCAACGAGGCGGGCGCCGATCCGCCCGTTGTAGAAGGCATCGGCGCCGCCGTCGGCGAGCGCCCTCAGCGTCTCGGCATAGGCGGGATTGGCGAGCCGGTGGCCGGCCGGCAACGGCGCGCCGGCAGCGTCGAAGAAATAGGCGCGGGTGCTGGGCTCCAGGTCGAGCCGCCCCTTGTCCTCCGCGATCGCGGCGGCAAGCCGCGGCGACACCGCGAAGCCGTCATCCGCCAGACGGATCGCCGGCTCGAACAGGGAGTTCCAGGGGCGGGTACCATACCGGCGATGCACGGTCTCCAGCAGGCGGGGCACGCCGGGAACGCCGACCGAGCGGCCGCCGACCACCGCGTCGAAGAAGGGGAGCGGCTTGCCGCCGGCGCCGCGAAAAAGGTCCGGTGTGGCTTCGGCGGGTGCCGTCTCGCGGGCATCGAAGGTAGTGAGTTCGCCGCTTGCCGCGTCGTACCAGACGAAAAAGGCGCCGCCGCCGAGCCCGGACGATTGCGGCTCGACAAGGCCGAGCACCGTCTGCACGGCGACCGCCGCGTCGGCGGCGCTGCCGCCGGCGCGCAGCACGTCGAGCCCGGCCTGCGCGGCGAGCGGATTGGCCGCGACCACCATCTGGTGCTTTGCCGTGACCGCGGCAGCCGCGCGGCTGCCGGTCGCCTGCTCCGGCTGGACGAGGTCGGTCCCCTGCTGAGCGCCGGCCTGGAGCGGCAGCAGCGTGGCGAGCGCCAGGGCCGGCAGCAGGCAGGAAAGACCGGCCCGCCGCATGTCAGCCGGCCAGCCGCTGCGGTTCGGAGGCCACGTCGGCCACAGGGCCGAACACGTTGCGGAAGGCCGCCTTCAGCCCGACGTCGAAGTCGTGCATGGTCACGGGCAGGCCGAGATCGACCAGGCTGGTGACGCCATGATCTGTGACGCCGCACGGCACGATCCCGGCAAAATGCGTGAGATCCGGCTCGACATTGACGGCGATGCCGTGAAAGCTCACCCAGCGACGCAGTCTTATGCCGATCGCCGCGATCTTGTCCTCGGCGGGCGTTCCGTCGGAGAGCGGCGGTCGGTCGGGTCTCACCACCCAGACGCCGACGCGGTCCTCGCGTCGCTCGCCGCGCACATTGAAGGCCACCAGCGCGGCGATGATCCATTCCTCCAACGCCGCCACGAAGGCGCGCACGTCCTCGCGCCGCCGCTTCAGGTCGAGCATGACGTAGGCGACCCGCTGCCCGGGCCCGTGATAGGTGTATTCGCCGCCGCGGCCGGCCTTGAAGACGGGAAACCGGTCCGCATCGATCAGATCGCGCGGCTCGGCGCTGGTTCCGGCGGTGTAGAGCGGCGGGTGTTCGACCAGCCAGACGAGTTCGTTTGCCCGGCCTTCGCGAATCGCGGCGGCCCGCGCTTCCATGACGGCAAGGGCCCGCTCGTAGGGCGTCAGCCCCCGCTCGACCAGCCATTCTACCGGCGGCGCGCCGGGAACGGGCAGAAACGACGTGGCGATTTCGCTGCGCTGCATGGGCTGATCCCTTCCCTTCTATATGGACGGGTCGGTCGAAAACGTCCAGTTGCTCGGCGCGTTGGCGATTATTCTCGGCGGGCGCCCTCATGGCCGGTGACCTTCGGTCGGGGTAGGCACCGCGCATCGGAATTGCCGGTGTTTCCGACACTTGCGGCGGCTGTGGAGGAAGCCGCCGAAATCCGTCCCGGCGCCCTTGTTTCGCCGGAGGCTATTTGCTAAAGGCCCGCTTGCCGGTTCTGACCGGCCCTTTCGTGACGTGCGGTCGTGGCGGAATTGGTAGACGCGCAGCGTTGAGGTCGCTGTGGGGCAACCCGTGGAAGTTCGAGTCTTCTCGACCGCACCAACGATCTTCAGGGATTGAAGAGACTTCTTTCTGTTTCATTGTGCTTTTGCGGACGGCGGTAGGCGGAAATGCCGCCGACCCGGATGGCGGCTGCTGCCGTCTGCAACGGCCATGCCTCAGCCACACACCGCCGGGCTTAACGCCGATCGACGCCATTAGGGCGATGTAAACCATGTTTGGTCCATAGGTCTTCCGTTACTGGGGATAGACCTGATGGTACGCAAGCAGTCCTTCGTTGGCGAAAAATCCGCATCTAGCCGGCGGGCGTTTCTCGTCGGCACCGCGGCCTTGGGGCTTGCCGCCTGCTCGCGCGCGCTCGACCCGGCCGAACTCGGCCTCGACACTGCCAGCACCGGCTCGATCCGGCCGAAGATAAGCGTCGATCCTGCCGTCACCAATCCGGCGGTGATGTATGCCGCGGTGACCGAGGGTCCGTTCGTGCTGCCCGAGATCCCCTACGAAAAGATCCCGCGCGCGTTTCGCCGCCAGATCGTGCCTGACCCGACCGGCGAGGCACCTGGCACCATTGTCGTCGACCTCAACAACCATTTTCTCTATCTCGTGCAACCGGGCGGCGACGCGCTGCGCTACGGCGTCGGCATCGGCAAGGCCGGTTTCGAGTGGTCGGGCCGCGCCAACATCCAGTACAAGAAGCAGTGGCCGACCTGGACGCCGCCGCGCGAGATGATCGCCCGCAAGCCTGAAGTCGCCAAATGGGCCGGCGGCCAGCCGGGCGGCCCCGACAATCCGCTTGGCGCCCGCGCGCTCTACATCTTCAAGGACGGCGTCGACACCGGCTACCGCATCCACGGCTCACCCGAATGGTGGACGATCGGCCAGAACATGTCGTCGGGCTGCGTGCGCATGATCAATCAGGACGTGATCGATCTCTACAACCGCGTGCCCGGCAAGACGACGGTCGTCGTCGGCTGAAGGCGACCGGCCTCAGATCGGTCGGCGAGCGCACGCCTTCCCCGCAAGCGGACTTCACGCGTCGGGTGCCGGGCTGCACATCTGCAGCCGGTTGCCGTCGGGATCGCGGAAGCCGGCGAAGGTGACATAACCCGGGAACACCTGCGGGTCGTCGCAGTCGACGCCCCGCTCGCGCAGGTCGGCGACGGCGGCATGGCAATCCTCGACGTCGAACACCACGGTGGTGCCTGCCGACGGCCGCCAGCCCGGTCCGGCCGGCACGAGTGCCAGGTTGCCGCCGCCGTCGCGACCCGTCGAAAACTCGATCCAGCCGGCTTCTGGCAGGTCGTAGAGAGGCTCTCCAAGTTCCAGCGTTTCGCGGTAGAAACGGCGCGAGCGGTCGAGGTCGGCCACGGTGATCGACACCACGTTGATGCCCCTGAACAGTCTGGTCATCCGGTTCTCCCGAGCTTGTCGGCGAGGCTTGCGCCTGCCGGCAGAATACCTATCTGAACGGCTTCCTGCACGATCGCCGGAGACCGACAGCCTGCAGCCGCCCGTCATCGGGCGGATGGGCGAAAACCCCTTGTCTTTTGCAGCCTTTGTCGCTAATCGGCCCCATCCAAAGCAGACCCACGAGCTGACGCCAAGGAAAGAGCAGAATGGCCAAGAGCAAATTCGAGCGGACGAAGCCGCATGTGAACATCGGGACGATCG
>NZ_JCACER010000010.1:0-125535 GCF_059502445.1 Kumtagia sp. | reverse complement strand
CCCACGGAGTGGGGGAGAGGTGTCGAGGGCGAAGCCCGAGACGGAGAGGGGGAACTTGGCACGGAAAGCACCGATGCGGGTGCCTTGTCTTGTCGCGGCAAGGGCGAAGTCGTGAAACGGCCGGGTGTGCTCGCCACGGCAAGGAACGAAACAACCCGCAGCCCGAGTGCAGGGTCCCCGCTATCCCACCTCCGCCCGCCAGGGCGGGTTGGCGCCGGCGCGCGACACGGTGATCGCTGCGGCCCGGCCGCTGAAGCTGAGCACCGCCCGGATCTGCTCCTCGGAAAGCTCGGCCAGTGCGGCCTTGGTCAGCAGGCCCTGGTCGCGCAGCGACGCCAGGATGCCGGCATTGACGGTGTCGCCTGCACCCACCGTGTCGACGACGGTCACCGGTACGGCGGGAACGGACACGGCGTGGCGCCTGGTGAAGGCGAGGGCGCCCTTGCCGCCCCTGGTCACCACCATCAGCTTCGGCCCGAGTTCCAGCCAGCGCGCGGCGATGTCCTCGACGTGGCCGCTTTCGCCGAACCAGTCGAGATCCTCGTCCGACAGCTTCACGATGTCGGCCATCGCCAGCATGCGCTTCATGCGGGCGAGATGCGACGGCTTGTCGGCGATGAAGTTCTCGCGGATGTTGGGGTCGAACATCATCACCCGGCTGTCGTGCTCGCGCCGCATCAGCGCCTCGTAGGTCGAGCCGCAGGGTTCCGGGATCAGGCTGATGCAGGAGAAATGCATCGCCTCGACCTCCGGCCCGATCGCCGGCAGGTCTTGCTCGAACAGCATGCGGCCGGCGGTGTTCTCGTCGTAGAAGAGATAGCTGGCGTGCCCGTCGACCAGCCGCACGAAGGCGAGCGTGGTCGGCCGCTCCGAGAATTTGACGAGGTCGAGGCCGACGCTGCTGGCGGCCAGCGCCTCGCGCAGCATGCCGCCGAAAAAATCGGTGGAGATGCCGGTGAAGAAGCCGACCGGCAGGTCGAGCCGGCCGAGCGCGATCGCCGTGTTGAAGACGGCGCCGCCGACATAGGGCGCGAAGGACGGCTCGCCGGCGCTGCTCTCCCTGGGCAGCATGTCGATCAGCGCTTCACCACAGCAGACGATCATATCGGGATTCCCCCAGGGCAGTGGATGAACATGCGGGTGCCGCCATACAAGCGCGGTCCTCGCGCGGCAATCGGGACGTCGCGCTCATGTCTCGCGCGACGACGCGGCCCCGCCGAGCAGAAAACGTTCCGACAGCGGCAGGCTGGCGCCGCCGAGCGCGCGTGCGTGGATGCCGACGGTGCCTTCACGCACCCTCGGAATGTCGAGGCCCTCGACGTCGATCTTCACCAGCGCGACGGCGACCGCCTCCACCAGCCTCGCCCTGACGGAGGCCGGCATCCAGCCGTCGATAACCGCCGCCTCGAAGTCGATCACCGCCGAAGCCGATGCGATGGCATAGGCGAGCGCCGTGCCCGATCCGTCGATCCAGGCGTCGAGCTCGGGACCGACCTCGCCCCAGTCTTCGGGCGAGGTCCACAGATGCGAGGCGTCGCGACCACCCGCCTTTAGCGCCTTCTCCAGGATGGCGATCGAGGCGACGTCGATCAGCTGCGCCGGCCGGCCGTCCGGGCCGATCACCGGCATCGAGCCGAGCGCGCCGGCATTGCCGGTGGGGCCGCGATAGAGCTTGCCGTCGAGCACCACGCCGCCGCCGGCGAAGGCGCCGATGTAGAAATAGACGAAGTCGCGCAGATTGCCGCTGCGTCCGAACACCAGCTCGGCGCCGCAGGCCGAGGTCGCATCGTTCTGCAGATAGATGGGGAAGGCGAAATCGGTCTGGATCTCGGCGCGGATGTCGAGGCTGCGCCATTGGTCCATGGCCCCGCGCGGCGCGCCGACCGTGTCGGCCCAGTTCCACAGCTCGAACGGCATGGCGATGCCGAGCCCGGCGATCCGCCGATCCTGCTCGACGGACAGGGTTTGGCGCAGTGAGGCGATGCCGTTGCGCACGAAGGCCACAGTCTCTTTCGGCGCGGGATAGAGATAGGAGCTGTGCAGCATGCCGCGCACCGTGCCGACGAAGTCGATCAGCACCAGCTCGGCGCTCCGCCGCCCGATCTTGAGGCCGAGGAAGAAGGCGCCTTCCGGATTGAGCGACATCGGGATCGACGGCTGGCCGATCTTGCCGCGGATCGGCTCCTCCTTCACCAGCAGCCCGTCCTGCTCCAGCTCGCGCATGATGACCGACACGGTCTGCGCCGACAGCATGGTCATGCGGGCGATGTCGGACTTGGCGAGGCTGCCGTGCTGGCGCACCAGCGACAGCACCAGGCGCTCGTTGTGCGCCCGCATCCCGCTTTGGTTGGTGCCCAACTGGAAGCGGCTTGCGCCGGCTTCCTGGAAGCCGAGCCTGGTGCCGCCGGTCTCCACCCGTCTCCTCCCTCAGGCTGCATGTTTTGCTGGCAGATTGGCGCGCGAAACAGCACCTGTCAATAATAAATCAGAGTGATTTAATTATTGACAGGTGTGCGGCTTCCTGATTTCCTGATGCCGCGAGCGGGGCAGGAGGCGCCCGATCTCGCCGCCGCGTCCGGCCTGGGCGCGTGGTGTTTTTCCACTGGGAGGACTATCGTGAAGAGAACCACTTATCTGAAGACATCCGTATTCGCCGCTGCGGCCGTCGGCCTGATGGCATTCGCGTCGTCGGCTTCCGCCGCCGGCATCGCCGCATGCCTGATAACCAAGACGGACAGCAACCCATTCTTCGTGAAGATGAAGGAAGGCGCAACCGCAAAGGCGCAGGAACTCGGCGTCGAGCTGAAGTCCTATGCCGGCAAGATCGACGGCGACAATGAAAGCCAGGTCGCCGCGATCGAGACGTGCATCGCCGACGGCGCCAAGGGCATCCTGCTGACACCATCCGACACCAAGGCGATCGTGCCTTCGGTGCAGAAGGCGCGCGCGGCCGGCGTCCTTGTGATCGCTCTCGACACGCCGCTCGAACCCATCACCGAAGCCGACATGACTTTCGCCACTGACAACCGCGAAGCCGGACGCCTGATCGGCAAATGGGCCGCGGCGACGATGGGCGACAAGGCCAAGGATGCCGTTATCGGCTTCCTGAACATCAACCCGTCCTACCCGACGGTCGACGTGCTGCGCGACCAGGGCTTCCAGGAAGGCTTCGGCATCGACGTCAAGGACCCCAACAGGATCGGCGACGAGGACGATGCGCGCATCGCGGGCCACGACTTCACTGACGGCAACGAGCAGGGCGGCCTGCGCGCCATGGAGAACCTGCTGCAGCAGAACCCGAACATCAACGTGATCCACACGATCAACGAGCCCGCCGCTGCAGGCGCCTATCAGGCGCTGAAGTCCGTCGGCAAGGAGAACGACGTGCTGATCGTTTCGGTCGACGGAGGGTGCCCGGGCGTCAAGAACGTCGCGGAAGGCATTATCGGCGCGACCTCGCAGCAGTATCCTCTGCTGATGGCCTCGATGGGTATCGAGGCGATCAAGAAATTTGCTGACAGCGGCGACAAGCCGAAGGCGACCGACGGCAAGGACTTCTTCGACACCGGCGTCACGCTCATCACCGATAAGCCGGCCGCGGGCGTCGATTCGATCGACACCAAGACGGGTCTGGAAAAGTGCTGGGGATGAGAGGCGCGGGCGCTTCAGCGCCGGTAAGAAGCCACGAAATGGGCTTTTCAAGCGTCGAACGTCCGAAGTCGTAGCGATGGCGGAAGCGACGGGCTTCGAACGGTGATATCCGGATTTGCCCGTAGCAAATCCGGAGTCCGCGGGAGTTTCGAGGATCGAACGCTCATAGCCATCGCCGGCCATATGGTCGACGGGGGACTTGATCCCCCGTCTGTTTCAACGGACGATGAGGCAGCCGCCGTAACTGGGCAACAGCCTGTCAAGAATTGCAGACGCGGCAGTCTTGGTCCGCGCGATTGATTCGCGCGCCATGGGGAGAAGACATGGCTCAAGTACAGGAATTCGAGACCACTCTCGACGGGGGTGATAAGACGGTCGCCTCATTCGACGTTCATGATACCGGCCTGCGCCGCATCCAGAACTTCCTGCACGCCAATCCAGCCGCGGTTCCGCTGATTGTTCTGGTCGTCTCGTTGCTGATCTTCGGCTTGTTGCTCGGCAGCAAGCTGTTCTCGCCCTTCACGCTGACGCTTATCCTGCAGCAGGTGGCCATCACCGGCATCATCGGGGCCGCGCAGACATTGGTCATACTCACGGCGGGCATCGATCTTTCTGTGGGCGCGATCCTCGTCCTGACGTCCGTCGTGATGGGGCAGTTCACGTTCCGCTATGGTCTGCCGCCCGCCATTTCGATCCTTTGCGGCATCGGGGTCGGCGCCTTGTGCGGCTGGGTGAACGGCGCGCTCGTCTCAAGGATGAGGCTGCCGCCGTTTATCGTCACCCTGGGCACCTGGCAGATCATTCTGGCCATCAATTTCATCTATTCGGCCAACGAGACCATCCGCTCCCAGGACATCGATGCGCATGCCCCGATCCTGAAGTTTTTCGCCAACGACATCCGTTTCGGCGGCGCGGTGCTGACCTACGGCGTCCTCGCCATGGTACTGCTGGTCCTGATCTTGTGGTACGTGCTCAACCACACCGCCTGGGGCCGTCACGTGTATGCCGTGGGCGACGATCCGGACGCGGCGGAGCTCGCGGGCGTACGTACCAGCCGCATCTTGCTTTCCGTCTACACGCTCGCCGGAATCATTTGCGCCTTCGGCGGCTGGGTGCTGATCGGTCGCGTCGGCGCCATTTCGCCGACCTCCGGCGCGTTCGCCAACATAGAGTCGGTAACTGCGGTGGTGATCGGGGGCATTTCGCTGTTTGGCGGACGTGGCTCGATCCTGGGCATGATTTTCGGTGCCTTGATCGTCGGGCTGTTCTCGCTGGGCCTGCGCATGATCGGCACCGATCCTCAATACACCTACATGATGATCGGCGTGCTGATCATCATGGCGGTCGCTGTCGATCAATGGATCAGAAGGGTTGCAGGCTGATGGTGCGGGAACCGATTCTGACGTGTCGCGGCCTGGTCAAGCGCTATGGTCGCGTCACCGCGCTCGATCATGCCGATTTCGACCTGTATCCAGGCGAGATCCTTGCCGTCATCGGTGACAACGGGGCCGGCAAATCGTCGATGATCAAGGCCATCTCCGGTGCGATCCTGCCGGACGAAGGGGAGATCACCCTCGAGGGTAAGCCGGTGCACTTTTCGTCGCCGATGCGGGCGCGGGAAGCCGGCATCGAGACCGTCTACCAGAACCTCGCGCTGTCGCCGGCGTTGTCGATAGCCGATAACATGTTCCTGGGGCGCGAGATCCGCAAGCCCGGCGTGCTCGGCAGCTGGTTCCGCATGCTCGATCGTCGGGCGATGGAGAAACACGCCCGCGACAAGCTTTCGGAGCTCGGCCTGATGACCATCCAGAACATCGGCCAGGCGGTGGAGACGCTGTCGGGCGGCCAGCGCCAGGGCGTCGCGGTGGCGCGCGCCGCCGCCTTCGGCTCCAAGGTGGTGATCATGGACGAGCCGACGGCGGCGCTGGGCGTCAAGGAATCGCGGCGCGTGCTCGAACTCATCCTTGACGTTAAGCGCCGCGGCCTGCCGATCGTGCTGATCTCGCACAACATGCCGCATGTGTTCGAGGTGGCCGACCGCATCCACATCCACCGGCTCGGCCGGCGGCTGGTGGTGATCGATCCGAAGGAATACACCATGTCCGACGCCGTGGCCTTCATGACCGGCGCCAAGGCGCCGCCCGAGCAGGCGCTGGCGGCGTAAGACAGCCGGCATGGGTCTCGGAGGCACCTTCACCGGCCTGTGAGAGGTGCTGGAGCAGGTAGCGGCGGGTGAGGCCGGGCTTCGAAACAAAAGCCTTGCAGGCCGGCGCGTCATACTCGCTGCGCGAAGTAGCGGTAAAACGCCCGGCGCGATGTTGTTGCGAAAGCAAAAACGTCGCTTGTTCTAATCGATTGTACTTCCCGTGGTTTTGGATAGCATAGAAGCGGGAGGTAGCCGATCACTGGCGCTCGGCGACGAGCGGGCGCCAAGCCGTGGGGCATTCAGTTGAGCGTGATGGCACCGGAACTCCCGACCTTGCAGTCCGACCCGAAATCCCTGGCAGCCGACATTTTGAACGTGCTGCGCTACCGCGTCGGCAAGGACCCGTCCGTGGCCACGCCCCATGACTGGCTGACGGCGGCGATCAAGGCGGTGCGCGACCGCATCATCGACCAGTGGATCGAATCCACCAAGGAGACCT
Organism: Kumtagia sp.; assembly: GCF_059502445.1. Lineage (NCBI taxonomy): Bacteria > Pseudomonadati > Pseudomonadota > Alphaproteobacteria > Hyphomicrobiales > Phyllobacteriaceae > Kumtagia > Kumtagia sp. The sequence continues at coordinate 119,239 of NZ_JCACER010000010.1, read as the reverse complement.
ACGAGCACGGCAAGAAGCGCGTCTACTACCTGTCGCTCGAATTCCTGATCGGCCGGCTGATGCGCGACGCCTTCTCCAACATCGGCCTGATGGACGACATGCGCACAGCACTCGCCAGCCTCGGCGTCGACATCGACCTGATCGCCACGCTGGAGCCCGACGCAGCCCTCGGCAATGGCGGCCTCGGGCGCCTCGCCGCCTGCTTCATGGAGAGTATGGCGACCGTCGGCGTGCCCGGCCACGGCTACGGCATCCGCTACGTCAACGGCATGTTCCGCCAGGAGATTCATGACGGCTGGCAGGTCGAGCTGCCGGAGACCTGGCTCGACCACGGCAATCCGTGGGAGTTCGAGCGGCGCGAGCGCGCCTTCGAGATCGGCTTCGGCGGCGCGGTGGAATCGATCACCGACAAGTCGGGCCGGCTGGAGCGGCACGTCTGGAAGCCGCAGGAGCGGGTGCTGGCGGTGGCCTACGACACGCCCGTGGTCGGCTGGCGCGGCAACCGGGTGAACACGCTGCGCCTGTGGTCGGGCTTTCCGGTCGATCCGATCCTGCTCAGCCGCTTCAACGCCGGCGACCATATCGGCGCGCTTGCCGAGAGCAACAAGGCGGACGCGCTGTCGCGCGTGCTCTATCCCGCCGATTCCAGCGAGGCCGGGCAGGAGCTGCGGCTGCGCCAGGAGTATTTTTTCTCCGCCGCCTCGCTGCAGGACATTTTGCAGCGCCACGTCAGCGCCTATGGCGACCTGTCGCTGCTGCCCGAGAAGGCTGCCGTCCATTTGAACGACACGCATCCGGCGATCGCGGTGGCCGAACTGATGCGGCTGCTGATGGACATCCACGGCCTCGACTTCGACAAGGCGTGGAAGATCACCAGGGGAACTTTCGCCTACACCAACCACACGCTGCTGCCGGAGGCGCTGGAAAGCTGGCCGGTGCGGCTGTTCGAGCGGCTGCTGCCGCGCCACATGCAGATCATCTACGCCATCAACGCGGAAGTGCTGCTGGAGGCCCGCGCCGTCGGCCGCTTCGGCGAAGACCAGATCCGCCGCATCTCGCTGATCCAGGAGGACGGCGACCGGCGCGTGCGCATGGGCAACCTCGCTTTCGTCGGCTCGCACTCGATCAACGGTGTGTCGGCGCTGCACACGGAGCTGATGAAGGAGACGGTGTTCGCCGACCTCCATAGGCTCTATCCCGACCGCATCAACAACAAGACCAACGGCATCACGCCGCGGCGCTGGCTGTTCCAGAGCAACCAGGGCCTGACGTCGCTGATTCGCGAGACCATCGGCGACACATTCCTCGACAATGTCGAGGCGCTGAAGGAGCTGGACGATTTTGCCGGGGACGCCGCCTTCCGCGAGAAATTCGCGGCGGTGAAGCGGGCGAACAAGGAGCGGCTGGCGGCCGTCACCGCCGAGCGGCTCGGCATCCGCGTCGATCCCTCGGCGCTGTTCGACATCCAGATCAAGCGCATCCACGAATACAAGCGCCAGCTGCTCAACATCGTCGAAGCCGTGGCACTCTACGACCAGATCCGCTCGCATCCCGAGCGCGAGTGGGCGCCTCGCGTGAAATTCTTCGGCGGCAAGGCGGCGCCGAGCTATCACAACGCCAAGCTGATCATAAAGCTCGCCAACGACGTGGCGCGGGTGATCAACCGCGACCCGGCGGTGCGCGGCCTGCTCAAGGTCGTGTTCATGCCGAACTACAATGTCAGCCTGGCCGAGATCATGATGCCGGCGGCCGACCTGTCCGAGCAGATCTCCACCGCCGGCATGGAGGCCTCCGGCACCGGCAACATGAAGTTCGCGCTGAACGGCGCGCTCACCATCGGCACGCTCGACGGCGCCAATGTCGAGATCAAGGAGTGCGTCGGCGACGACAACATCTTCATCTTCGGCCTCAAGGCCGACGAGGTGGCGAGCCGCCGCGCCGACGGCTATCAGCCGCGCGAGGTGATCGAGAAATCGCCGGAGCTGGCGCAGGCGCTGTCGGCGATTTCCTCCGGCGTCTTCTCGCCCGAGGAGCCCGGCCGCTACCGCGGGCTGATCGACGGCATCTACCAGAGCGACTGGTTCATGGTGGCGGCGGACTTCGATGCCTATGCCGACGCGCAGCGGCAGGTCGACGCCGTCTGGCAAGACAGCCCGGACTGGTACGCCCGGGCGATCCGCAACGTGGCGCGGGTCGGCTGGTTCTCGTCGGACCGCACCATCCGCCAATATGCCGAAGAAATCTGGGGGGTTCCCCTGTGACGTGATTTCGGGAAAGCTGCCGCCAGAGCAGCCTCTGCCCAAGGGAGGAAGATCGCACGATGAAGCAGGCGCGCCGGCTCGCCACGTCCCCGACACCGTCGGTCGCGGCCGACCAGGGGGACGTGGCGGCGATCGTCGCCGGCACGCATGGCGACGCCTTCGCCGTCCTCGGCGTGCAGCAATGCGGAGCGGGCCTCGTGGCGCGCTGCTTCATCCCGCATGCCGAAGCCGTCACCGCCTACACGCTCGCGGGAAAAAAGGCCGGCGAACTGTCGCGCCGCCACGACGACGGCTTCTTCGAGGGCAAGCTGTCGCTCCGCAAGCGTCAGCCGCTCCGGTATCACGCCCGCAACGCCGGCGGCGACTGGTGGCTGGCCGATCCTTTCTCCTTCGGGCCCGTGCTCGGGCCCATGGACGACTACTACATCGCCGAGGGCACGCATCTCAGGCTGTTCGACAAGCTCGGCGCGCATCTGATCGACCATGAGGGCGCGCCGGGCGTGCATTTCGCCGTCTGGGCGCCGAACGCCCGGCGCGTCTCGGTGGTCGGCGACTTCAACGACTGGGACGGGCGCCGCCATCCCATGCGGTTCCGCCAGGACACCGGCATCTGGGAGATTTTCCTGCCCGACATCGGCGCCTGGCGCGCCTACAAATACGAGATCATCGGGCCGAAGGGCGAGCGGCTGCCGCTGAAGGCCGATCCCTTCGCCTTCCATTCGGAGCTGCGTCCGGCGACCGCCTCCGTCACCACCGCGCCGCTGGCGCACCGATGGGGCGACGAGGCGCACCGCTCCTTCTGGCGCACCGCCGATGCGCGGCGTCAGCCGATGTCGATCTACGAGGTGCATGCCGGCTCGTGGCAGCGCCGCGACGACGGCACCTTCCTGTCCTGGGACGAACTGGCGGAGCGGCTGATCCCCTATGCCGCCGACACCGGCTTCACCCATATCGAATTCCTGCCGATCACCGAGCACCCCTACGACCCGTCCTGGGGCTACCAGACCACCGGCCTCTACGCGCCGACCTCGCGCTTCGGCGACCAGGAGGGATTCGCGCGCTTCGTCGACGGTGCTCATCGGGCCGGCATCGGCGTCATCCTCGACTGGGTGCCGGCGCATTTCCCGGTCGACGCGCACGGGCTCGCCTGGTTCGACGGCACCGCGCTCTACGAGCATGCCGACCCGCGCAAGGGATTTCATCCGGACTGGAACACGGCGATCTACAATTTCGGCCGCCGCGAGGTCGTCTCCTTCCTCGTCAACAACGCCCTCTACTGGGCCGAAAAATTCCATCTCGACGGGCTGCGCGTCGATGCGGTGGCCTCGATGCTCTACCTCGACTATTCGCGCAAGCAGGGCGAATGGATTCCCAACGAGAAGGGCGGGCGGGAAAACCTGGAGGCGGTAAAATTCCTCCAGGCCATGAACACAGCCGTCTACGGCAACCATCCCGGCGTCGTCACCATCGCCGAGGAATCGACCTCCTGGCCGAAGGTGTCGCAGCCGGTCCATGAGGGCGGGCTCGGCTTCGGCTTCAAGTGGAACATGGGCTTCATGCACGACACGCTGGAGTATTTTTCCAAGGAGGCGATCCACAGGCAGCACCACCACGACCAGATCACCTTCGGCCTGGTCTACGCCTTCAGCGAGAATTTCGTGCTGCCGCTGTCGCATGACGAGGTCGTTCATGGAAAGGGCACGCTGCTGTCGAAGATGGCCGGCGACGACTGGCAGAAATTCGCAACGCTGCGCGCCTACTACGCGTTCATGTGGGGTTATCCCGGCAAGAAGCTGCTGTTCATGGGCCAGGAATTCGCGCAGCGCGGCGAATGGAGCGAGGAGAGGGCGCTCGACTGGTTCCTGCTCGACCACGCCCCACACCGCGGCGTGCGCGCCACGGTGCGCGACCTCAACCGGCTCTACCGCTCAAGGCCGGTCTTGCATGCGCGCGATTGCGAGCCGGAGGGTTTTCACTGGCTGATCGTCGACGACCGTGCGAACTCGGTCTTCGCCTGGGAGCGCTCGGCCCCCAGCCACGACCCGGTCGTGGTTGTCTGCAACTTCACGCCTGTGCAGCGCGAGAACTACCGCCTGCCGATGCCGAAGGCCGGAACCTGGCGCGAGATCATCAACACGGACGCCGCCGACTATGGCGGCTCGGGCAAGGGCAATGGCGGCGCCGTCCTTGCTCGACAGGAAGAGGGGGGACCGGCGGCGACGATGCTGTTGCCGCCGCTGGCGACGATCATGCTCGAATTCTCGGGCGAATGAAGGGGAGGAACAGATGGTGGAGCTCAAAAGGAACCAGCCGCTTGCGCGCGACGCCATGGCCTATGTGCTGGCCGGCGGCCGCGGCAGTCGCCTTGCCGAGCTGACCGACCGGCGCGCCAAGCCGGCGGTCTATTTCGGCGGCAAGACGCGTATCATCGACTTCGCGTTGTCCAATGCGCTGAACTCCGGCATCCGCCGCTTGGCGGTGGCGACGCAGTACAAGGCGCATTCGCTGATCCGTCACCTGCAGCGCGGCTGGAACTTCCTCAGGCCGGAGCGCAACGAAAGTTTCGACATCCTGCCGGCCAGCCAGCGCGTGTCGGAGACGCAGTGGTACGAGGGCACCGCCGATGCGGTGTTCCAGAACGTCGACATCATCGAGCCCTACGGCCCGGAATACATGATCATCCTGGCCGGCGACCACATCTACAAGATGGACTACGAGCTGATGCTGCGCCAGCATGTCGACGCCGGCGCCGACGTGACCATCGGCTGCCTGGAAGTGCCGCGCATGGAGGCGACCGGCTTCGGCGTCATGCATGTCGACGAGAAGGACAACATCATCGCCTTCGTCGAGAAACCGTCCGACCCGCCCGGCATACCGGACAGACCGGACTATGCGCTGGCCTCCATGGGCATCTATGTGTTCAAGACGAAGTTCCTGATCGAGCAGTTGCGCCGCGACGCCGCCGAGCCGAGTTCCAGCCGCGACTTCGGCAAGGACATCATCCCCTACATCGTCCAGCACGGTAAGGCTGTGGCGCACCGCTTCACCAAATCCTGCGTGCGCTCCTCCATGGAGCGCGAGGCCTATTGGCGTGACGTCGGCACCGTCGACGCCTATTGGGAGGCCAATATCGACCTGACCGACGTGACGCCGGAGCTCGACCTCTACGACCGCGACTGGCCGATCTGGACCTATTCGGAACTGAAGCCGCCGGCGAAATTCGTGCATGACGACGAGAGCAGGCGCGGCATGGCCGTGTCGTCGCTGATCGCCGGCGACTGCATCATCTCCGGCGCGTCGCTGCGGCGCAGCCTCATCTTCACCGGTGCGCGCATCAGCTCCTATTCCTCGCTGGAGGAAGTGGTGATGCTGCCCGACTGCGTGGTGGGTCGCTCCGCGCGGCTGAGGCGCTGCGTCCTCGACCACGGCGTCGTCATTCCCGAGGGACTGGTGGCCGGCGAGGATCAGGAATACGACCGCCAGCGCTTCCGCGTCACCGAAAAGGGCATCTGCCTGATCACCCAGCAGATGATCGACAGGCTGGGGTAAGAGGTTGACCGCCGGGGACAGTTTGCTTTCTTTCCGCAGAAAGGCCGAAGCGCTTCAAAGTGGGCGCGAGCGGAAAGAAGTAAACTGTCCCCTGCGCTTGCGCTGGAGACACTGAATGCAGGTCCTTGCCGTCACGCCGGAAATCTTCCCGCTGATCAAGACCGGCGGCCTCGCCGACGTGACCGGCGCCCTGCCGGTCGCGCTGGCGAAAAACGGCGTGGCGACGCGCACCCTGGTGCCCGGCTATCCCGTGGTGATGGCGGCCTTCCGGAAGAAAAAACCGGTGCATCACTATGCCGGCCTGCATGGCGGCAAGGCGGCGGTCCATGCCGCGCGCGTCGGCGAGCTCGACCTGCTGGTGCTGGAAGCGCCGCATCTGTTCGACCGCGTCGGCGGTCCCTATGGCGATGCCGGTGGCAAGGACTGGCCGGACAACTGGCGGCGCTTCGCCGCCCTCAGCCATGTCGGTGCCGACATCGCCGCTGGCGCGCTGCCCGGCTACCGGCCGGACATCGTCCACGTGCATGACTGGCAGGCGGCGATGACGCTGGCCTATATGCGCTTCGGCGACGCGGTCGGCGTTCCCTCCGTCATCACCGTCCACAATCTCGCCTTCCAGGGCCAGTTCGGCGCCGCGATCTTTCCGGAGCTCGGCCTGCCGCCGCGGGCGATGGCGCTGGACGGCGTCGAATATTACGGCGGCGTCGGCTTCCTCAAGGCCGGTCTGCAAGCGGCCTGGGCAATCACGACCGTAAGCCCCACCTATGCGCAGGAGATCCGGACGCCGCAATTCGGCATGGGGCTCGACGGGCTGGTCAACGGCCGCGCCGCCGACCTCCACGGCATCGTCAACGGTATCGATGTCGACATCTGGAACCCCGCCGCCGACCCGCATCTCGCCTCCCGCTACACCCGCACGACACTGGCGGCGCGCAAGCCGAATCGGCGTGTGGTGGAGCAGCGCTTCGGCCTCGACCGCGACGACAGCCCGCTGATCTGCGTGGTCAGCCGGCTGACCTGGCAGAAGGGCATGGACGTGCTGGCGGCCGTGCTCGACGAGATCGTCGCCGCCGGCGCGCGCCTTGCGGTGCTGGGCTCCGGCGATGCCGGGCTGGAAGGCGCGCTGCATGCCGCCGCCGCCCGCCATCCCGGCCGGGTCGGCGTGGTCGTGGGCTATGACGAGGCGCTGTCGCATGTCATGCAGGGCGGCTGCGACGGCATCGTCATCCCGTCGCGCTTCGAGCCCTGCGGCCTCACCCAGCTTTACGGGCTTCGCTACGGCTGCGTGCCGCTGGTGGCGCGCACCGGCGGGCTGGCCGACACCATCATCGACGCCAATGAGGCGGCGGTTTCGGCGGGCGTCGCTACCGGCCTGCAATTCGCGCCGGAAAGCGGCGCCGCGCTGCTGCACGCGGTGCGACGGATGATTGCGCTCCATGCCGACAAGGCGGTCTGGAGCACGATCCAGAAACAGGGCATGAAGGCCGATGTCTCCTGGGACGGGAGCGCGGCGAAATATGCCGGGCTGTACAAATCACTGCTGGCAAGAAAGGCGGCCTGAACCATGACCATCAGGACGGTCGAGACGACACCCTATGACGACCAGAAGCCCGGAACCTCGGGGCTGCGCAAGAAAGTGCCGGTGTTCCAGCAGAAGAACTATGCCGAGAACTTCATCCAGTCGGTGTTCGATGCGCTCGACGGCTTTTCCGGCAAGACGCTGGTGATCGGCGGCGACGGCCGCTACTACAACCGCGAGGTGATCCAGAAGGCGATTGCCATCGCCGCTGCCAACGGCTTCGGCAAGGTCATCGTCGGCAAGGGCGGCATCCTGTCGACGCCGGCGGCTTCCCACATCATCCGCAAATACATGGCCTTCGGCGGGCTGGTGCTGTCGGCCAGCCACAATCCCGGCGGCCCGCGCGAGGATTTCGGCATAAAATACAACATCGGCAATGGCGGCCCGGCGCCTGAGAAGATCACCGACGCTATCTTCGCCCGCACCAAGGCGATAACGAGCTACAAGATAGCGGACATAGCCGAGGTCGACATCGACAGCATCGGCACCGTCCAGGCGGGCGGCATGACGGTCGAGGTGATCGATCCCGTCGAGGACTATGCAGAACTGATGGAGACGCTGTTCGACTTCGACGCGATCCGCGCGATGTTTGCCGGCGGCTTCCGCATGCGTTTCGACGCCATGCATGCGGTGACCGGTCCGTACGCCAAGGAGATACTCGAGAACCGGCTGGGCGCGCCGAAAGGAACGGCGCGCAATTTCGTGCCGCTGCCGGATTTCGGCGGCCACCATCCCGATCCCAACCTCGTCCACGCAAAACATCTCTATGACGAGATGATGGGGCCGGACGCGCCGGATTTCGGCGCCGCCTCCGACGGCGACGGCGACCGCAACCTGATCATCGGCAAGGGCATCTTCATCACGCCGTCGGACTCGCTGGCGATGCTCGCCGCCAACGCCCATCTGGCGCCGGGCTACGAGGCGGGGCTGAAGGGCATCGCCCGCTCCATGCCGACCAGCGCCGCCGCCGACCGGGTGGCCGAGGCGCTGGGCGTCGGCATCTACGAGACGCCGACCGGCTGGAAGTTCTTCGGCAACCTGCTCGACGCCGGCATGGCTACCATCTGCGGCGAGGAGAGCGCCGGCACCGGCTCCGACCATGTGCGCGAGAAGGACGGGCTTTGGGCGGTCCTGCTGTGGCTGAACATTCTCGCCGTCCGCAAGGAGAGCGCCAAGGCGATCGCCGAAAAGCACTGGGCGACCTACGGCCGCAACTACTATTCGCGCCACGACTACGGGGAGGTGGAGTCCGACGCCGCCAACCGGCTGGTGTCGGAGCTGCGCGCAAAACTGCCGTCGCTGCCGGGTACCAAGGTACGCGGCCTCACCGTCGAGGCGGCGGACGATTTCGCCTATCACGATCCGGTCGACGGCTCGGTCTCGAAGAACCAGGGCATCCGCGTGCTGTTCGAGGGCGGATCGCGCTTCGTCATCCGGCTCTCCGGCACCGGCACGTCGGGCGCGACGCTGCGGCTCTATGTCGAGCGCTACGAGAAGGACCGACTCGACCTCGACACGCAGCAGGCGCTGGCCGACCTGATCGCCGCCGCCGACGACGTCGCCGGCATCCGCAGCCATACGGGGCGGCAGAAGCCTAGCGTGATTACGTGATCTGGACAGCGAGAGCCGGCAGCACTACGTTACAGTAACGGAAAACGCCGATGGCCTCGTCGACAAGCAGCAAGTCGTCCGCCCAACGGGTGCGGGACTATCGCGAGCGCAAGCGCAAGCAGGGCTTGAAGCTCGTGCAGTTCTGGCTGCCCGACACAAGCTCGCCGGAGTTCAAGGCCGAGGCGCATAGGCAGTCCTTGGCCGTCGCGAACACGCCTCACGCCAGGGACGATCAGGAATTCATCGATTCCATTACCATAAAGTGGTGGGAGGATGAGTGAGGCGGGGTGAAATCTGGACGGTTGCGGGGGCGAGGGACTATGCAGGCAAGCCTCGACCATCACTCATTGTCCAGGACGAAGCCTTCGACGCGACCGATTCCATCACAATATGCGGTTTCACATCCGATCTCGCCGCGGCCCCATTCATCCGCTTCACGGTCCAGCCGACCGTGGAGAATGGTCTGTTCGTTCCATGCGATGTCATGGTCGACAAGATATCGACGGTGCCACGGAGTAAGCTCGGTCGTAAGATCGGCGACCTCCATCCCACCGACATCACGAAATTGAACAAGGCGATCATGATTTTCCTGGGAATCGCGAATTTCACCAATGCCGCCGAACGTTGACAGCGGTCTCGGCTCGAAGCTGTCTTTCAATCACGCTGGTCGTGGCGCCAGCTTCTCGGTGCTGTCCCGCGCCACTCGGTTGTGGGTGTCGGTGTTCGGCGACGACGGGATCACCGAACTCGATCGCATCGAACTTGGTCGCTTTCCGGATATACCGGCGCTAGCTCCGCAAACTCTTTTCTTTGGTTTCGTTCCCGGTGTCAGGGACGGCACGCGCTATGGCTTTCGCGCCGACGGATCCTACGCGCCCGATCAGGGTTTTTGGTTCGATCCAGACAAGCTGCTGATAGACCCCTATGCCGTCACGATCGACCGGCCCTATGTGTACGATCCCCGGCTGGCGCTGAAACGCGGCGCGGGCGTCGACACCGCGCCGATCATGCCGAAGGCCGTGGTGACGGCTTTGCCGGACCCGGTCGAGCCGAAACCGCCGCTGTTTTCGCCGGGCGGCCTGATCTACGAGGTCCAGGTGCGGGCCTTCACCAAATTGCATCCCGACGTCCCGGAGGCGCAACGCGGCACCATCGCGGCGCTCGCCCATCCGGCGGTGATCGATCACCTGCGCAGATTGAACGTTTCCGCGGTCGAGCTGATGCCGGTGACGGCCTGGATCGACGAGCGCCATCTGCCGCCGCTCGGGCTGACCAACGCCTGGGGCTACAACCCGGTGTCCTTCATGGCCCTGGATCCGCGGCTGGCGCCCGGTGGCATCGCCGAGCTGCGCGACACGGTCGAGGCGCTGCGCGACGCCGGCATCGGCGTCATCCTCGACCTCGTCTTCAACCATACCGGCGAGAGCGACGTGCTCGGGCCGACCCTGTCGCTGCGCGGGCTGGACAACCGCGCCTACTACCGCCACGCGCCCGGCGAACCCGGCCGGCTGGTCAACGACACCGGCACCGGCAACACGCTCGCCTGCGGCCACCCCGCGGTGGCGCGGCTGGTGCTGGATTCGCTCCGCCATTTCGTCCTGCGTGCCGGCGTCGACGGCTTCCGCTTCGATCTCGCGCCGGTGCTGGGACGGACCAGCGGGGGCTTCGACCCCGACGCGCCCCTGCTACGGGCGTTGACTGAAGATGCCGTGCTCAAGGACCGCGTGATGATCGCCGAGCCCTGGGACATCGGCCCGGACGGTTATCAGCTCGGAAAATTCCCCACACCCTTCCTCGAATGGAACGACCGCTTCCGCGACGATGTCAGGCGCTTCTGGCGCCGCGACCGCGGCATGGTCGGCCAACTGGCGACCCGGCTCGCCGGCTCGTCGGACATTTTTTCTGGCGCGGCGACCCGCACGGTCAACTTCCTCGCGGCCCATGACGGCTTCCCGCTCGCCGACCTCGTCGCCTACGAGCGCAAGCACAACGAGGCCAATGGCGAGCAGAACCGCGACGGCCATAACGAGAATTTTTCCTGGAATAACGGCGTCGAGGGCGACACCGACGATCCTGGCATCTCCGGCGAGCGCCGCCGCGACCTGATGGGCCTGCTCGCCACCCTTTTCTTCTCGCGCGGCACCATCATGCTGACGGCCGGCGACGAGTTCGGCCGCACGCAGCACGGCAACAACAACGCCTATGCGCAGGACAACGAGATCACCTGGCTCGACTGGGCCGGCCGCGACCGCGAACTGGAAAGCTACGCCTGCGCGCTGTCCGCGATCCGCGAGCGGTTGCCGGTCCTGCGCGACGGCACTTTCCTGACCGGCGAGCCGACCTCGGCCGGCTTTCCCGACGTCGCATGGCTGACCGAAGCCGGCGCGCCGATGACGGAACAGGACTGGACCGATCCCGGCCGTGCCCGGCTGACCATGGTGCTGGCCGGTCCCGACGGCTTTCGCGTCGCCGTCGTCGTCAATGGCGACCGTCGCGCCTCCAGCGTCGCGCTGCCGCAGCGGCCCGGCTTCCGCTGGAAGAACCTCATGCCCGGCCCCGACGACAGCGGGCAAAACCCGCTTTTGGTGCCCGGCCGCGCCTGCCTCTGCCTCATGGAGACCGCCGAATGACGCAAAAATCCGACTGGTGGCGCGGCGCGGCGATCTACCAGGTCTATCCGCGCTCCTACCAGGACAGCACCGGCGACGGCAGCGGCGACCTCAAGGGCATCGCCCGGCGGCTCGGCCACATCGCCTCGCTCGGCGTCGACGCGGTCTGGTTGTCGCCTTTCTTCAAGTCGCCGATGGCCGACATGGGCTACGACGTCTCAGACTATTGCGCCGTCGACCCGATGTTCGGCACGCTGGACGATTTTGACGCCGTGATCGCCGAGGCCCACCGGCTCGGCCTCAGGATCATCATCGACCAGGTGCTGTCGCACACTTCCGACCGCCACCCCTGGTTTCTCGAGAGCCGCGCCAGCCGGCAAAATCCGAAGGCCGACTGGTATGTCTGGGCCGACCCGAAGCCCGACGGCTCGGCACCCAACAACTGGCTGTCGATCTTCGGCGGCCCGGCCTGGGAATGGGATTCGGTACGAAAACAGTATTACCTGCACAACTTCCTCGCCGCCCAACCCGACCTCAACTTCCATAACCCGGACGTGCAGGATGCCCTGCTGGCGAGCGTAAGATTCTGGCTGGAACGCGGCGTCGACGGTTTTCGCCTCGACACCGTGAACTTCTACGTCCATGACCGGAAACTGCGCGACAACCCGCCGCTGAAGCTGAGCGCCGCGGCCAAGGCGAAGCAGACCAACCCCTACGAATACCAGGACCATCTCTACGACAAGACGCGGCCGGAGAATCTCGCCTTCCTCCGGCGCTTCCGGGCGCTGCTCGACGAGTATGGCGAGCGCACCTCGGTGGGGGAGGTGGGCGACGGCAAACGCTCGCTGAAGACGGTGGCCGCCTATACCGGAGGCGGCGACAAGCTCGACATGAGCTACACCTTCGACCTGCTTGGCCCGGATTTTTCCGCCGCCTATGTGGCGAAATGCGTGCGCGCCTTCGAGGCCGCCGTCACCGACGGCTGGATCTGCTGGGCCTTTTCCAACCACGACGTCATCCGCCATGTGACCCGCTGGACCAAGCCGGGCGACTCTCCGGATGAGACGGCGAAGTTCGCGATTTCCCTGCTCGCCTGCCTGCGCGGCTCGATCTGCATCTATCAGGGCGAGGAGCTCGGGCTGGAGGAGGCCGAGCTTGCCTTCGAGGACCTGCGCGATCCCTACGGCATCCGCTTCTGGCCGGGTTTCAAGGGACGCGACGGCTGCCGCACGCCGATGCCCTGGCAGGCGCAAGCGCCGGCCGGCGGCTTCACCACGGGAAAGCCGTGGCTGCCGGTGCCGGATGCGCACCGCGAGCGCGCCGTCGACCGCCAGGACGGCGCTTCCGTGCTCGCCCGCTACCGCGGGGCGCTGGCCTTCCGGCGCGGCCAGACGGCGCTGGTGAAAGGCTCGATCGCGTTGCTCGACGCGCCGGCCGACGTGCTGATGTTCTTGCGCGAGCACGGCAACGAGCGGCTGCTGTGCGCCTTCAATTTTGCCGATGCCGAGACCGCGGTGCCGCTGCCGCGTGAAACCACGGGCGTGGCCGCGCTCGGCTTTCCCGGCGCGGCGGGACGGCTCGACGGGACCAACCTGCTTCTGCCGCCGCTGGGCGTCTTTGTCGGGCGGGTGGGATAGAGGCACGCAGGACGCTTCTCCCGGCTTGAGGCAACATGCATCGGCATCCGCGCTTCGATCTGCCTCCTGACATCCGGTTGGCAGCGGCAGCTTACTTTGGGTGAACCGACGCCCGGTTGAATTGGCGGTTGCGGGTGCTACTGTCGGCGCCACAGGAGCGGCTTCGGGAACAGCCGAGCCGCGTCAACCGCGCCGGGATAACCCTGCGCAACGAGGCAAAGTCGTCGCTGAGGGGCTTCGACCGAGTTGGGAGACCGAACCATGATGATGCGCAATTTCCTCAAGGCGACGGTGTTTGCCGTCGCGCTGGTTTCGGCTGGCGGAACCTATTACGCCACGCCTGCCTATGCCGAGATGGTGTTCAACCGCGGCAACTCGGCCGATCCGGAATCGCTCGACCCGCACAAGACCTCTACCGTCTATGAGGCCAACATCCTGCGCGACCTGTTCGAAGGCCTGGTGATGCAGGACCAGAACGCCGAGATGATCCCCGGCGCCGCCGAAAGCTGGACGGTCTCCGACGACGGCCTCGTCTACACCTTCAAGCTGCGCCCCGACGGAAAGTGGTCGGACGGCTCGCCGGTCACGGCCGAGGATTTCGTCTATTCCTTCCGCCGCCTCGAGGATCCGGCGACGGGCGCCGAATATGCCTCGATGCTCTATGTCGTGAAGAACGGCGAGGAAGTGAATACCGGCAAGATGAAGCCGGAAGAGCTCGCCGTGAAGGCGATCGACCCCTCCACCTTCGAGGTGACGCTGAAGGCGCCAACGCCCTATTTCCTCGAAATGCTGACGCACCAGTCGACCTATCCGGTCAACAAGGCGTCGATCGAAAAGCTCGGCGCCGACTGGATCAAGCCCGGCAATCTCGTCTCCAACGGTGCCTTCAAGCTCGCCGAATTCGTGCCCAACGACCACATCAAGCTGGTCAGGAACGAGAATTTCCACGCCGCCGACACCGTCAAGCTCGACGCGGTGAACTACATCCCGACCGAGGACCGCTCGACGGCCATCAAGCGCTTCGAGGCCGGCGAGATCGAGTTCAACGACGACATCCCGACCGAGCAGATGGCCGACCTGAAGGCGAAGTTCGGCGATCAGCTCAAGTTCGGCCCCTATCTCGGCTCCTACTACTACGCGATGAAGTGGGACAAGGAGCCGTGGACCAACGTCGAGCTGCGCAACGCCATATCCATGGCCATCGACCGCGACTTCCTGGCCGAAAAGGTCTGGCAGAACTCGATGATCCCCAGCTACTCGCTGGTGCCGCCCGGCATCGAGGGCTACACGCCGGAACTGGCGAAGTTCGCCGAGATGTCGCAGATCGACCGTGAGGACGAGGCCAAGAAGATCCTCGAGAAGCTCGGCTATACGCCCGAGAAGCCGCTCAAGATGGAGATCCGCTACAACACATCGGAGAACCACAAGAACACCGCCATCGCCATCCAGGAGCAGTTGAAGCCGCTCGGCGTCGACGTGACGCTGCTCAACACCGACACCAAGACCCACTACGCCTTCCTCGAGCAGAAGGGCGACTACGATACCGCCCGTGTCGGCTGGATCGCCGACTACAAGGACCCGGAAAGCTTCCTCGGCGTGGCCCGCAAGGCGAGCGGCAACAACTACTCGCTCTATGACAGCCCCAAATTCGAGGAGCTGATGGACAAGGCTGTCGCCGCCGGCGGCAAGCCGGAGGAGCGCATGAAGGACCTGGCCGCGGCCGAGCGGGTCCTGATCGACGATCAGGGTTTTCTGCCGCTGCTCTATTACAGCTACAAGAACCTCGTGTCGGCCAAGCTGCAGGGCTACAGCCCCAACGTGATGGACATCCATCCGAGCCGCTTCATCAGCAAGACGGAATAGCGTCGCCGGCCGCCGCTCCGCTGAGTGCGGCGGCCGCTCTCTGCTGAAGGAGCGTCCATGCTTCTCTACGTGCTCAGGCGCCTGCTCACCGCGATTCCGACGCTGTTCGTCATCGTGACGCTGGCGTTCTTCCTGATCCGGGTGGCGCCCGGCGGGCCGTTCAACCAGGAGCGTGGGCTGCTGCCGGAAATCAAGGCGAACCTGGAAGCCCAGTTCGGCCTTAACGACCCGCTCTGGCTGCAATATCTCAACTATCTGAAGAACCTGCTGCAGGGCAATTTCGGCCCCAGCTACAACCTGCCCGATTTCACCGTCGGTGAATTGTTCGCCAACGGCCTGCCGATCTCGATCCAGCTCGGCGCCTCCGCGCTGGCGCTGGCGCTGGTGATCGGATCGGTGCTCGGCATCATTGCGGCACTCAATCAGAACAAGGTGGCGGACTACGCCGTGATCGCCACCGCGACGGCCGGCAGCACTATCCCCACCTTCGTCGTCGCGCCGGTCATCCAGCTCCTGTTCGGGCTCACCTGGAGCCTGCTGCCGATCGGCGGCTGGAACGACGGCGCCTTCCTCAACCGCATCGGCCCGACCATCACCCTGGCCCTGCCGCAGATCGCCATCGTCGCCCGGCTGATGCGCGGCTCGATGATCGAATCGCTGCGCTCGCACCACATCCGCACCGCCCGCGCGCTAGGCCTCTCGGAATGGTCGGTGGTGGTGCGGCATGCGCTGCGCGGCGCGCTCCTCCCGATCGTCTCCTACGCCGGGCCGGCCGCGGCGGCGCTGCTCACCGGCTCGATCATCGTCGAGACGATCTTTGCAGTGCCCGGGGTCGGCCGCTATTTCGTCGATGCGGCGCTCAACCGCGACTACACGCTGGTCATGGGAACGGTGGTGGTGATCGCCATCTTCACCATCCTGTTCAACCTGATCGTCGACATCCTCTACGCCGTCGTCGACCCGCGGGTGCGTTATGACTGACGCGCGTGCCCCCTCCACCATGCTTCGCGTGGTCCCCCTCCCCCGTAAACGGGGGAGGATCGACGGCGCGGCCGGCCGCGACCCTGGATCCTCCCCTGCGAAGCGGGGGAGGGGGACCACGCGAAGCGTGGTGGAGGGGGCATTTGCGGGGCACGACCATGACTGACCTCACCGCCGCAGCCATGCTGGAGCAGACCGTGGTCGGCCGCTCCTTCTGGGGCGATGCCTGGGCGCGGCTCAAGGCCAACCGCGCCGCCATGGTCAGCCTGATCTACCTCTGCCTGATGGCCGTCGTCTGCATCGTCGGGCCGTGGTTCGTGTCGCACCAGTACACCACCATCTATGCCGACTATGTGCGCACGCCGCCGAGCCTGTCCGCCTATCCCAAGGCCGAGATGATCGAGACAGCGCTGGGCGACGTGGTCAAGCGCATGCGCGTCGATCTGAAGGAATGGCGGCAGGAGGAGGAGCGGGTCTACGCGACAGTGACCTCCTCGCGCGAGATCGACGATCGCGTCACGCGCTATGTCGACCGTTCCGACACGTTCGACGATGCCAGGGTCGAGGACAAGTCGGCCGACGGCATGACGATGGTGGTGAGCGGCGCCATCAAGCAGCAATACTTCCTGTTCGGCACCGACAACACCGGCCGCGACCTGCTTTCGAGGACGCTGATGGCGGGCCGCGTGTCGCTGGCGATCGGCCTGCTTGCAGGCGTTGTCGCGGTGGCGATCGGCGTGCTCTACGGCGCCACGGCGGGCTTCCTCGGTGGCCGCGTCGACGAGGTGATGATGCGCGTCGTCGACGTGCTTTATTCGTTGCCCTTCATCTTCTTCGTCATCATGCTGGTGGTGTTCTTCGGCCGCAACTTCGTGCTGATGTTCCTGGCGGTCGGCGCGGTGCTGTGGCTCGACATGGCGCGCATCGTGCGCGGCCAGGCGCTGTCGATCCGACGGCAGGAATATGTGCAGGCGGCCGAGGCGCTGGGCGTGTCGCGGCGCGGCATCCTCGCCCGCCACATCGTGCCCAACCTGCTCGGCGTCGTCGTCATCTACATGACGCTGCTGGTGCCGCAGGTGATCATCCTGGAGAGCTTCCTTTCCTTCCTCGGCCTCGGCGTGCAGGAGCCGATGACCAGCTGGGGCGTGCTGATCTCGGTCGGCGCCAAGAACATCGGCACGGCTAACTGGCTGCTGCTGTTCCCGGCGGTGTTCCTGGTGTCGACGCTGTTTGCGCTGAACTTCGTCGGCGACGGGCTGCGCGACGCGCTCGACCCGAAGGACCGCTGACGATGGCCGGGGGCGATCCGATCCTGGCGGTAAGAGACCTGCATGTGCGCTTCCGCACGCTCGACGGCACGGTCGAGGCGGTGAGGGGCATCAACCTTCACGTCGACGCCGGCGAGACGGTGGCGATCGTCGGCGAATCCGGCTCCGGCAAGAGCCAGACAATGATGGCGGCTATGAGCCTGCTTGCGTCCAACGGCAGTGCCGTAGGGACGGTCGATTATCGCGGACGCAACCTGCTCGACCTGCCGAAAAGCGAGCTGAACAGGATCCGCGGCTCCCGGATCAGCATGATCTTCCAGGAGCCCATGACCTCGCTCGACCCGCTCTATTCGATCGGCAGCCAGCTGATGGAGCCGATCCGGCGGCACCGCGGCCTCTCGGCGGCGCAGGCGAAGGCGGAGGCGATCCGGCTGCTGGAGCTGGTGCGCATTCCCGAGCCGCGGCGCCGCTTCAAATCCTACCCCTACGAGATGTCCGGCGGCCAGCGGCAGCGCGTGATGATTGCCATGGCGCTCGCCAACGATCCAGACATCCTGATCGCCGACGAGCCGACCACGGCGCTCGACGTCACCGTGCAGGCGCGCATCCTGGAGCTGCTCGCGGAGCTGCAGCGTAAGCTCGGAATGGCGATCGTCTTCATCACCCACGATCTCGGCATCGTCCGCCGGCTCGCCGACCGCGTCTACGTCATGCGCTCTGGCGAGGTGGTGGAGGAGGGCGCGACGGAGGCGATCTTCGCGGCGCCGAGACACGATTACACGAAGATGCTGCTGGCGGCCGAGCCGACCGGCTGCAAGGCGTCGCCGCCGGCCGGTGCGCCGGTGGTGCTGGAGGGGCGCAATGTCGAGGTGACGTTCCAGATCGGCGGCGGGCTGTTCGCCGGTCCGCCGATGATGCTGCGCGCCGTCGACCGGATTTCGCTGGCGCTGAGGCAGCGGCAGACCATCGGCATCGTCGGCGAATCCGGGTCGGGAAAGTCGACGCTCGGCCGCGCCCTGCTCCGGCTGCTGCCGAGCCAGGGCGTCATCCGCTTCGGCAGGAAGGACATCGACGGACTGGACCGCGAGGCGATGCAGCCGCTGCGGCGCGAGCTGCAGCTCGTCTTCCAGGATCCGTTCGGCTCGCTGTCGCCGCGCATGACCGTCGGCCAGATCGTCACCGAGGGTTTGCTCGTGCATGAGCCCTCCCTGTCGAAGGCCGAGCGCGACCGGCGCGCGATCGAGGCGCTGCGCGAGGTCGGGCTCGACCCGGCGATGCGCAACCGCTACCCGCATGAGTTCTCCGGCGGCCAGCGCCAGCGCATCGCGATCGCCCGCGCCATGATCCTCAAGCCCAAGGTGGTCGTGCTCGACGAGCCGACCTCGGCGCTCGACCGCTCGGTGCAGAAGCAGATCGTCGAGCTGCTGCGCGACCTTCAGCAGGCGCACGAGCTGTCCTACCTGTTCATCAGCCACGATCTCGCCGTGGTGCGCGCCATGGCCGACTACATCATCGTCATGCGCGACGGCAGGATCGTCGAGCAGGGGGAGACGGCCGCGATCTTCGACGAACCGCGCGAGGATTATACCCGTACGCTGATGGCCGCTGCCATGGACGCCACCCGGTTCCGGGTCGCCGTCGGCTGAGCTTTGAAGAAAAAAGGACCCGGCGTTGGGGCAAGTAGCCGGGTCCCTAAGGCATATCCATCTGGAAGCCCGAACAGTAACGGGCTCGTGTAACGGCTGCGTGCCGCGCGGTGCCGGTCGAATGTAACCATGCGAAAAGATTGGTCATGTGCCCGCTGGGGGCGCAGCTTGCGGGCCGGCCCATGGAACGTTACGCTTGAGATGGCGTTGATACGCGTCACAGAGAGAGGAAGTTCCGCGCATGAAGAAGATACTGATCGTCCTGGCAGTCGCGGCCGCCGTCGCCGGCTGCACGAGAACGGAAAAGGGCGCAGCGATCGGCGGTCTGGGTGGCGCTGCGCTCGGCACGGCGATTTCGGGCGACGCGGGCGGCGCCATCATCGGCGGCATCGCCGGCGCCACGGCTGGCGCGCTGATCGGCAACGCGAGCGAGCCGGGCAAGTGCCGCTATCGCGACCGCTACGGCCGTGTCTACATCGCCCGGTGCTGATCCGGTAAGGTTCGCCGGCCGGTAAGGTTTGCCGCGACGACGCCCGCGCCTCTTGCGCGGGCGTTTTGCGTTTCGGCGGAGCCTGGCTTGCCCTCGGACGGCTTGCCGGACGCGGTGTGCAACCGGGTGCAAGTATGGACGTTTCCATCCCGAGGAGACTTGCCATGTCCAGCTTCGCACGACCGCCCGCCTGACCCCGGATGGAAAGCCGCAGCAGCCGCGCCGCACGGGCGAGCAGTCGCAACGCAGTTCCGTCGACCAGGCCGAGGACCCGGAAATCGCCGGCGACACCGAAGACGGCGGCTACGCCAACACCGACGAGGCACGGCCGGACGAGGATGGTCTGATGAGCCGCGGAGAGGATCGCGATCGGCCGCTTATCTGAAGTCTGTTCCCCAAAGAGATGTCGCAGTCACCTGCGGGCGTGGCACCGCGTTCCCTTTTTTCGTCGAAAACTTGGATATAGCGGGTGAATTGTGCCGCAAATTCTTCGAATAATGGCGATTTTGGATAGCAGAAAACGGATTTCCTTGGCAGAAAGCGGGTCCGGCCTCGGCGTTCACCCATGCGAGACAGAATATGCTTTTCGGTTTGACCCTGAAAAAGAAGGCTGCCTCGCCGGAGAAGACGCCTACCCGGAAAAGGGGCCGTTCGAAGGAAAGTCAGGGCGAGAGCTGGCAGAGGGTGCTCGACAAGGTCGAGAAATTTGTCGTCGAGCGGCCGGACGACCACATAGCCAGCCTGCTGGCGCGCTTCCGCGAACTGGACATCGGCAGGAAGGATCCGAAGCTCTTCTACAAAAAGACAAATCTGGTCAGGCCGCTCGGCGAACGCATCGCCGCCTCGGGCGGCTACGATCTTGACGATACCTTGTATTATCCCGACGTATGCGAAGGCCGCTACACCACCTCGACAGTCAGCGTGATCCGCTATCTGATGGGCTGCATCCGTTCGGATACCCGGGCGGTGGTCGAATTCGGCAGCGGCTGGTCCAGCAATCTGTTCCAGCTCTATGTCGCCCTCGGCACCACACGCTCGCGGCGTATCCACTATCACGGCGCCGAATATACCGACGAAGGGCAGGAATGCGGCAGGAAGATCGCCAAGCACGACGGCAAGATCAACTATACCGCCCATCCGTTCGACTACAGGAAGCCCGACGCCTCGTTTCTCAAGGACTGTAAGGGCCACGTCCTGGTCTTCACCAAGCACTCCGTCGAGCAGGTCGACCTCATCGACCCCGATCTGTACGAGCAGCTCTGGCAGTTGCAGGCCGACGTCACGCTCGTCCATTTCGAGCCTGTCGGCTGGCAGCGATCATCCGCGCTGATGGCGAGGCGCGCGGCCGACGATGACAAATTCTTCGACAAGATCGGCGAGCGCCTCGGCGGCGACGTAAAATCGGTCGACCGGCAGATGGCCAACGCGGCATGGTGGTCCTGGCGCAATGCCTACAACACCAACCTGCTGTCGATCGTCGAGGACTATACCGCCCGAGAGAAGTTCAAGCTCGTCAAGCGGGAATACGACTTCTCGGGCACGGCGAATGTCCTCAACCCGTCGACCCTGCTGCATCTCGAGCGCCTGGCCTGAGCGCGTAGGGCGCTCGGACGCGGGAGGTTCCGCATTCCGCTGCCGGCGCTAGGCCGGTCCGCACTTTTGGCGGCCCGGAAGCTGCGGATCGCCCTAAGTCGGCGCGTTCTCGCGGATGAGGCCCTGCTTCTTCAAGGCAGCCCAGAACTCGCCGGGAATGGGATGCCCGATCAGGGCGACGTTCTCGTCGAGATGCCTTTTCGTACGGGTGCCCGGAATGTTCGTCGGGATCGCCGGATGGGCGAGCACGAACTGCAGCGCCGCCGCCTTGAGCGGCACGTCGTAGTCCCGGCACACCGCCTCGATCTTCGCGACCCGTTCGAGGATTTCCGGCCCCGCCTCGCTGTAATTGTAATGGGCGCCCTTGACCGCTCCGGTGGCGAGAATGCCGCTGTTGAAGCCGCCGCCGAGCACGATGGCGACGCCGCGCTCCTCGCAGAGCGGCAGGAAGGTGTCGAGCGCGTCCTGCTCCAGAAGGGTGTAGCGGCCGGCGAGCAGGAAGCAGTCGAAATCGCGTTCGCGCAGCGCCGCCTCGCACACCTGCCATTCGTTGCAGCCGACGCCGATGGCCGACACTAGCTTTTCAGACCGCAGCTTCTCCAGCGCCTTCCAGCCGCTGTCCATGGCGGTGCGGAAATGCTGCTTCTGCAGCTCCGGCCCGTGCGAAAAGACATCGATGTCGTGGATGAAGGCGATGTCGATGCGCGACACGCCGAGCCGCTGCAGGCTGTCCTCGAAGGAGCGCATGCAGCCGTCGTAGCTGTAGTCGTGGACGATCTCGAACGGCGGCATGTCGACCCAGAAGAAGGAGGTGAGGCCGCCCGCCGGTACCGGCTTCAGCAGCCGCCCGACCTTGGTGGAGAGCACGTATTCATCGCGCGGAAAGGCGCGCAGCGATTCGCCCAGGCGATGCTCGGACAGGCCGTGCCCATACATCGGTGCGGTGTCGAAATAGCGGAGCCCTGCATCCCAGGCTCCCTTGATCACGGCGCGGGCATCCTCCTCCGGCACC
Source organism: Kumtagia sp. (assembly GCF_059502445.1). Taxonomy (NCBI): domain Bacteria; kingdom Pseudomonadati; phylum Pseudomonadota; class Alphaproteobacteria; order Hyphomicrobiales; family Phyllobacteriaceae; genus Kumtagia; species Kumtagia sp. The sequence continues at coordinate 97,140 of NZ_JCACER010000010.1, read as the reverse complement.
GCGCGGAACTGGTTGCCGAGAGGTGCCGTGCCGAGGCCCATCGCCGTGACGTCGAGCCCCGTGCGCCCGAACTTCCTCTTTTGCGACGCCTTCATGTTCTCACTCCCTGTCACTTGATGAAGAGATATTTCGAGCGGTCGATGGTGAGCGAGACCGCCAGGATGATGACCACGCCCTTGACGATGTCCTGGGTGAAGCTATTGACCTCGGTCACATCCATGCCGTTCGTCAAGATGGCGATGACCAGCACGCCGAGGAAGGTGCGGTGCGGTCCGCCGATGCCGCCGGAAAGCGCAGTGCCTCCCATGACCACGGCAGCGATCGAATTCAGCAGCAGGCTGCCGCCGGCGGTCGGCGTGCCGGCGCCGACCTGTCCGGTCAGCATGACGCCGGCCAGGCCGCAGATCGCGCCGGCCAGCACGAAGGCGAGGATCTTGTAGAAGGTGACGGGTACGCCGGCATGCGCGGCGACGATCTCGCCGCCGCCGAGCGCATAGAGATAGCGGCCGAGTTTCGTACGGAAAGCGACGACCGTCAGCACCGCCGTGGCGATCAGCGCGAACCAGATGACGTTGGGCACGCCGAGCACCACCGATCCGTTGACGATGTCGGGCAGCAGGCTGTCCATGAACAGGATCGACTGTCCTTGCGATATCTGGTTGGTGACGCCGGAGAGGATGGACAGCATGCCGAGCGTGACGAGGAAGGACGGGACGCGCAGCATCGTCACCAGGCTGCCGTTGATCAGGCCGACCAGTGCGCCGACGCCGACGCCGGTGAGTATCGCGCCGAGCACGCCGAAGCGGTCGACGGTGAGCGCCGCCAGGATGCCGGCGAGCGTCACCAGCGCGCCGACCGACAGGTCGATCGAGCCGATCAGGATGACCACCGTGCCGGCCAGCGCGACCATCAGCAGCACGGCCGACTGACGGCCGATGTTCAGCGCGTTGGCCGAGGAGAAGAACAGCGGGTTGACGTAGGTGAAGTAGGCGATCAGCACGACGATCGCCACCAGCGGCAGGATGATCGTTCGGAGGTCGAGGTCGCCCATGGTCTTGACTGCGCTTGCCGGTCTGTCGGCCATCTTCGCCCCTATAGCATGGCCGAAACCACGTCGACTTCGCGTGGCTTGGCGTCCCTGGGCGCCTCGACGACGGCGGAGACCGCGCCGTCGCGAAGCACCATGATACGGTTGGAGAGCCCGATCAGTTCGGGCAGGTTGTCGGAGACCAGCAGCACCGCGGCGCCTGCGTCCGCGATCTCGCGCATCAGCGAATAGATGTCTTCCTTGGCGCCGACGTCGAGGCCGCGGCCCGGATCGTCGAGAACCAGGATGCGGACCCCGCGCGCCAGCCATTTGGCGAAGACGATCTTCTGCTGGTTGCCGCCGGACAGCGTCCGGCAGGCGGCGGAGGGGCCGGGAGCACGCACCTTGAGGCGCTGCATCCACTCGTGCGTCAGCGCCCGGCTGCGCCGCGACGATACGAGACCGAGCACGCCCAGCGCGATCTGCTTCAGATTGGGCAGGGTGAGGTTCCAGTCGACCGTGTCGGTGCCGATGATGCCGGCGACGGTGCGTTCGGCCGGCACGAAGCCGATGCCGTGGCGGATGGCGTCGCGCCGCGAGCCGCGCCGCAGGCGGGCGCCTGCCACAACGACATCGCCGTCGCTCTGCGCTTCGGCCCCGGCGACGATCCTGGCCAGCGTCGACTTGCCCGAACCGAGGACGCCGGCCACGCCGAGGATCTCGCCCTCGCGCAGTGCCAGGGAAACGCCGCGCAGATGTCCCGGCTTGGCGAGACCGGCGGCTCTGAGCACGATGGCGGAGGCCGGCTCGCGCTGGCTGGCCTCGCGGTAATAGGCGTCGTTGCGCTGCCGCCCGACGATCAGCTCGTGCAGGCCTGTCTCGTCGATGCTGCCGATCGGCCGCTGGTCGACGACCTGCCCGTCCTTGAGCGCCACGACCTCGTCGCAAGCCGCGAAGACGTCGGACAGGCGGTGCGAGACCAGCACGAAGGAGGCGCGCGCACGCCAGCGGCGGATGCCGTCGAACAGTTTTGCGGCCTCGTTGTCGGAAAGCGCGCTGGTCGGCTCGTCGAGCAGGATGATCGGCTCGACCGGGTAGATCCGGCTGAGCGCGAACGCCTTGGCGATCTCGACGAGCTGCCGCTCGCCGAACGACAGGGAGCCGGTCAGCGCCGTCGGGGCGACATCGACCTGCAATTCGTCGAGCACGCTTCGGGCTTCCGCGATCATGGCGCGCCGGCGCAGCCCGCCGGCGATGGTGAATTTTCGCTCGCGCCCGAGAAAGATGTTTTCGAACACCGGCAGGGTGGGGATGAGGCCCTGTTCCTGGAACACCGTGGCGATGCCGTTGCGCGCCGCCTCGGTCGGATGGCCGAAGCGCACGGCCTGGCCGTTGATCGCGATCGATCCGGTATCCGGGCGGACGGTGCCGTTGATGATCGACAGCAGCGTCGACTTCCCCGCGCCGTTCTCGCCGACCAGGCCGAGCATCTGGTGTCGGCGCAGGACGAAGCTCACCCCGAACAAAGCCCTGGCGCCGGGATAGGTCTTGGAGATGTCGCGAAGCTCGAGAACCGGCGCGCCGGCCGGCGGCGGATCGTCCGGAATGTCCGGACGACCCGCCACGGTCTGTGCCATCACTTGAACGGGCCGCTCTTGTAGTGGTCGGCGTAGAGTTTCGTGACGGCGTCGAACTCGGCCTTCCACGCCGCCGCGTCGGCATAGGCGGGGTTGAGCTTGTCCTGTCCGTCCTGGCCGGCCCACTGGGTGGCCGGATCGATCGGATAGATGTTGTTCTGCGGGTCCCAATTGTCGGGATTGAGCGTGCGGCTCATCTTCGCCCAGTCGAAGGGCAGCTCGGCGCCCTGGTAGATTTTCTCGTTGATGGAGGCGGCGGTTTCGGCGGTTGCCGTCAGCGACCCGGTGTAGAGCAGCCGCTCCGCCAGGCGGGGTTTCCAGCCGGACAGCGCATCGAACAGCGTCACGGCGGCGAAGCCGGCCTGGTAGGGCGCGAGCGAGGTGTTGGTGGCCACGAACTGCTCGCCCTTCGCGACCTCCTGAAGGCCTTCCGACAGGCCGTCGATGCCCGCGATCTTCACGTTGGTCAGGTTGCGCTCCTTGAGCACGCTAAGGGCACCCAGCGCCATCGAGTCGTTCTGGGCGAACACCGCCTTCATGTTGGGATAGGCGGTGACCATGCTGAGCATGACGGTGCGCGCCTTCTCGCGGACCCAGTCGCCGCGCAGGCCGCCGACCAGCTTGATGCCCGGGAACTCGGCCGCCGCCTTCATCAGGCCGGCGGTGCGGGCATCGTCGGTGGGCGTGGCGAGGCCCTTGATGTGGACGACCTCGCCCTCGCCGCCGATCGACTTGAACAGTTCCTTGCCGACCTGGTAGCCGGCCTCGACGGAGTTGGCGGTCATGTAGTTGACGAAGTAGTCGCCGACGTCGGAGGGCGTGAACCACGCCGGGATCTCCCAGATCGCGGTGTAGTAGACCTTGTTCTCCTGGCAGAGCTTGGCGATCATCGGCACTTCGCCGGCGGCGACGACGGTGTTGATCAGCATGTTGACGCCCTGGGTCGGCAGGCCTCGCACCTGGCTGATCTCGCGGGCGGCGTCATTGTCGTGATAGAGCTCGACCTGTTCGACGTTGAGCGCCCCGGCGGTCGCCTTGAAGCCCTTGATGAAGGCCGCCCAATAGTCGTTGGCCGGCGTGGCGACGCAGGTGGCGGCCTTGCCGGCCGGCGCCGCGAACGCCCGATTGGCGAAGGCGCCCGCTGCCGCGCCGACGGGCACCGCGATGCCGGCGGCCGCCGCAAGCTGCATGAAGGCGCGGCGCGACACCGAATTCCGGATTGCCGGTATGGCCCTGACGATATCCTCTTCCCGAGACATGCTCACTCCCCTTGCTTCGTGGATCAACAATCGATTGCAGTATGTGTTGTGAAAACCCGCCGCAACCTCCCGAGAGCGATCAGGGTAACAATCGAATCGACCTGGTTTGCCAGACGCCGTTCCTTATCGAAGGTATTTCGGTTCCTCAGAAGGGCATGCTGTCCTATATTTTATGCTTACGAGAAGACGTTTTGTCAATCGATTGCAAAGATTCTCATAACGGTAATGCCGCGCCTCGCCCGGCTATGCCCGGAATCGTGGTGCACCGCGCCGAGAGCGGCCCTTGACGGACTCCATCGTCGGCAGGTCGGGCTGCGTCCGCGGCGGCGGCGGCGTCAGGGCCGGTCGAGGGCTCTGCGAATTATCGCAGTCAGATCTGGACGGAGGCGGGCGGTGCACCGGATTGGCACGAGAAAGAGATGATCCTCCGCGACGCATATGTGATTTGCCGAGCGAAATGACTACGAAGAAGCCCTTACGATCAGCGATGGGGTGAACGACCGGCTCTCGACCGTGTAGCCGGGATTGCCGATCAGGTTGCGCACGAGCTCGCCCGCGTGCCGGCTGACCTCCTCGACCGGATAGTCGACCGTCGACAGCGGCACCGCCAGCACGCGCGACAGATGCGTGTTGTTGAACCCGACGATGGCCAGGTCGGCGGGGTAGCGCAGCCCGCGATGCCGCATCGCCTCGATGATGCCGAGGGCGAGCGCGTCGTTGTGGGCGAACACGGCGGTCGGCCGCGGACTGGCCGCCAGCAGGGCGTCGAGGGCGCGCTTGCCGGCGGCCGATGTGGCGTTTTCGGCGAAAACGCCGTGGGGAATCTCGGCGATGCCGCGGTCCCGGCACACTTCCGAAAAGCCGCGTGCCCGCTGCTTGAAGGTGGCGGCCATCGGCGGGCCCTGGACCTGGCAGACCACCTTGTGGCCGCGATCGGCGAAATGCGTGGCGACCATGGCGCCGCCGGCGCGGTCGTCGCAGAGCGCCGACGGGAAGCTTGCACCGGAGATCGCACGGATCGCCAGGACGACCGGCGCCTCCCTGGCCGCCTCGCGCAGCACGTCGGCATCGGTCTCGGTGGAGGCCAGCGAGACGATGGCGTCGACGCGGCGCGACAGGAAGGTCTGCACGAGGTGGCGCGTCGCCCCCGACTGGTCGAGCGTCTCGGCGATCAGCGGCGTCAGCGGCGGCACGACGCGCTGGTCGAGATGCCGGAACATCGTGCGGATGACGTTGATGAAGGTCTCGTTGCCGAGATCGGGCACGAGGACGCCCACCGTGTGCGAGCGTCCGCGCCGCAGCGAGGCAGCGGTCAGATCAGGCCGGTAGCCGGCCGCGCGCGCTTCCTCGCGGATGCGCTCGCGGGTTTCGGCCGCGACCAGATGGGCCTTGTCGTCGCTGAGCGCGCGCGAGATCGTCGAGCGGTCGACGCCGAGCTTGCGCGCCAGTTCGCGCATGTTGAGCCGTGTCATGCCCGCTGGGGCCTCTCGCTAACGCATTGCCCGCACGCGATGTTTCGTTCCGCCATCGGCGTCTTCCTTTTCTCCCGGCTCGCCGGTGACGGGCGGCCGGGCCGGCTTGCTACCACAGGTGGATTTTTCATTTTGAACATATTTTTCCCCCGCAGCCATCCTGCTGGGGCTTACCCTCGCGCCCATCCGATTTCGTGCCCTGTGCGGCCCGGAACCCGCAGGTAACAAGTTCGACAAGCGCACGAAACATCCTTTGCAATCGATTGACAAGCGTTTTCTTGCGGATTAATCAGTCCCGCATCCACTTTGGGAGGAACGGATGGATACGAACAGACTGGCGCGCTTCGCCATTGCCTTCGCCCTGACGACCGCAGCCGTGCCCGCCCTGGCGCAGGCGCCGGACGGAAAGCTCGACGGCGAGGGCAAGGAAATCGTCGTGCTCATGCCGAGCCGCAGCAACGCCTATCTGGCGCAGTGGATCCGCGGCGCGGAGAAGAGCGCGGCCGAGGCCAACTACAAGCTGACGGTCATCGAGAACAATTTCGACCAGACCGAGCAGGATGCCCAGACGCAGCAGCGTATCGGCTCGGCCAGCCAGCCGGCCGCCTATGTGTGGTGGCCGGCCGACAACCAGGCGGGACTGGCGACGCTGCGGCGTCTCAGCCGCACCGGCGTGCCGGTGTTCCAGGTCAACCAGGCGCTGCGCCCCGAGGCCGAGGACCTGGTCGTCGCGTATGCCGGCGTCGACGACTTCTTCAACGGCCAGGTGGCGGGCAAGAACGCCATCGCCGCGCGCGACGCCTATGTGGCGGCCGGCGGCAAGCTCGCCGCCGACGGCGGCAATCTGGTCATGCTGAAATTCATTCCCGGCTATTCCGCCGGCGACGACCGCGAGGCCGGCTTCCTGGAGGCAACCAAGGACAAGCCCTTCAACGTCATCGCCACCGAATATGCCGGCTTCGATAACGCCAGCGGCTACAAGGCGATGAGCCAGCTCATCCCCAGCATCCGCGGCAAGGGCGTGAACTTCGTCTACGGCCTGTCGGACGGGCCGGTGACCGGCGCGGTGCAGGCGCTGGAGGAGGTCGGCCTGGTGCCCGGCAAGGACGTCTATCTGGTCAGCGCCACCTGCATCGCCGACATCTCGGCCATCCAGACCGCCAAGGAGTTCGCCACCGGCGTGCAGGCCGCGGGGCTCGAAGGCTGGTTCTCGCTCAACGTGGTCGCCCGCTACTTCGAATACGGACAGCAGGTGACGGAAGGCCAGTATGTCGCGCCGGACACGGCCGACGCGCGGCCCGAGTTCAACTTCGCGCCGAGCAAGATCAACATCATCCCGAACCCGCAGGTCGTCGTCGGCACCGACAAGGACAAGGCGGGCGAGGTGCTGTCGAGTTTCAAGCTGTGGGGCGAGACCTTCCAGGACCACTGCGTCTACTGAACGCACTCCCGAGCCGGACGGGCCCAGGGTCCGTCCGCCCCGCGATCGACGGCGCCGGGTGCGGCGCCCCGACCAGCCAGACAGACAGCGGCACGAAAAGCATGTTGGAAATCAGCGGCCTATCGAAGTCCTACGGACCGGTCCATGCGCTGACGGATGTGAGCTTCCGGGCGGAGCGCGGTAAGGTCACGGCGCTGCTCGGCGAGAACGGCGCCGGCAAGTCGACGCTGGTCAAGATCCTGTCCGGGCTGATCGCGCCGACTGGGGGCAGCATCCGCCTGGACGGCGAGAAGGTGGATCTGTCCACGCCCGGGCGGGCCGGACGTTCCGGCGTGGCGGTGGTGCAGCAGGAAATCAGCGTGCTGCCGAACCTCAGCGTGGCGGAGAACTTCATGCTGGCGCAGCCGTCGCGCTGGCTGTCGCGCCGGGCCGCACCCGGGCTCTGCAGGCCTTATCTGCAACGCCTCGGCCTCGGCCATGTCGACCCGGCGAGATCGGTCGGGGAGCTGACCATCGGTGAGCGGCAACTCGTCGAGATCGCCCGCATGCTGGCGCAGGACGCGCGGGTGCTCGTCCTCGACGAACCGACCGCGGCGCTGGCCGACAGCGACATCGCGCTGGTGCACGAGGCCGTGCGCCGGCTTGCGCGGGAGGGCAATGTCGTCCTCTACATCACCCACCGGCTGAACGAGCTTGACGAGATCTGCGACCAGGCGGTGGTGCTGCGCAACGGCCGCCTCGCCGACCATTTTTCCACCGGAGATGCGACCATAACGCGGGTCGTCCACGCCATGATCGGGCGAAATCTGGATGAACTTTACCCGAATTCCGGTCTGTCCGGGAGAAAACCCGGCGCGCAGCCGGCGGTCAGCCTGAGGGGAGTTACCACCGCCGGGCTGGCGTCGCCCGTCGACCTCGACCTGCGCCCCGGCGAGGTGGTCGCCACCTGCGGACAGCTCGGCAGCGGGTTCGTCGAGCCGCTGCGGGCGATCGCCGGCGTCAGTCCGGTCACCGCCGGCAGCATCGCCTTCGAGTCGGAGCGCACCAAGGCGGGCATCGCCTATTGCTCCGACGATCGGCAGCTCGACGGCTTCTTCCGCGACCTGCCGGTATGGGAGAGCCTGAGCGCGCCGGGCCTCGCCGCCTCCGGTCTCTGGGGCATCGCCAGCGCCTCAAAACTGCGCCGCGCCGTCGAGGGTATCGCCGAGCGCATGACCATCCTGCCGGCCTATCGCGAACGTCCGGTGCGGGCGCTGTCGGGCGGCAACGCCCAAAAGGTGTCGATCGGCAAATGGCTCTCCAACAATCCGCGCGTGCTGCTTTTGGAGGAGCCGACGCGCGGCGTCGATGTCGGCGCCCGCGCCGAAATATACCGGTTGCTCCGCGCGCTTGCCGACGAGGGGCTGGCGGTGCTGTTCGCCAGCACCGATCTCGACGAGGTCTTGGGTTTCGGCGAGCGCGTGCTCGTCTTCCACGGCAACCGACTGGTGCACGAAGCGCCGTCGCGGACGTTCTCCCGCGACGGGCTCGCCAAATGGATCACACATGGCGGACTTGAGCGTGAATGACGTCGCGGCACGGCAGGGTTCGGCGCAGCCGGCAAAGGGCGGCGGGCGCGCCTGGCTGCGCCGCGCCGCGCCGTTCCTGCCAATCCTCGCTCTGGCCGGCGTCGCGGCGCTAACTGTTGACGGCTTCGGCACCGCGCCCAACCTGATCGCCGTCGTGCAGGCCTCGGCCATCACCGGCATCGCCGCCATCGGTACCGCCGCGATCACCATCAGCGGCAAGTTTGTCAGCCTGGCGATCGAGCAGCAGGCGGTGACGGCGGCCTATATCTTCGCCGCGGCCGTCTCGGCCGGCCAGCCGGCCCTCGTCGCGGTGCTGCTGGCCTTCGCCGCCGCCGTCCTGCTCGGCGGTGCGCAGGGTTATCTGGTGTCGCGCGGCCTCAATCCGATCGTCACGACGCTCGCCTTCGGCTCCGTGCTGTTCGGCTCCGTGGTGATGCTGGCCGACAACCGCACCATCACGCTCAGCCCCAACCCGATCGCCTGGCTGGGCGGCGGCACGACCTTCGGCATCCCCAACCAGGCGATCGTCTTCGTCGTGCTGCTGGTGCTCGGCTCGCTGTTCCTGTCGCGCACCAAACTCGGGCGGCAGATGGTGCTGACCGGGGCCAATGCGCGCGCCGCCGACCTGATCGGCATCCCGACGCGGCGGATCGTCGTCTTCGCCTTCGTCGCCGCCGCGCTTGCCGCAGCCCTGGTCGGCATCCTGGTGGTCGGCCAGGTCTCGCAGGCCAAGAGCGACATGTTCCGCGGCCTCACCATCGACGTGGTCGCCGCCATCCTGGTCGGCGGCATCGCCATCCAGGGCGGGGAAGGGCAGCTCTGGCGCGCCGGCTTCGGCGCCATCGTGCTCACCATGCTCGGCAACATCATGCTGCTGCTCGGCATCGATGCCGGCGTGCGCGATCTGATGAAAGGTCTGCTGGCGGGCGGCGTGCTGTTGTCGATGACGCTGCTGAAGGCGCGCAACCCATGACCAGGCTGCTCGATCTCGACGCCGGCTTCAAGGTCAGGCTTGCCGTCTGCGCCGTCCTGCTGGTCGTGCTGTCGGCCACCGTCCCGGGCTTCGCCACGATCTCCAACGCCGCCTCGATCACCGAGAACATCGGGCTGATCGCGCTGGTCGGCACCGGCATCATGCTGACCATGGTGGTCGGACAGCTCGACCTTGCCGTCGCCTCGGTCGCCGCCGTCGCCGCGATCGTGGCGCTGTCGCTGGCGGAAACCTCGCTGACGCTCGGCATCGTCGTCGCCCTGCTGACGGCAGGTCTCTACGGCGCCGTCATCGGCTACGTCATCGACCGCACCGGCGTGAACTCGCTGGTGCTGACGGTCTGCATGCTGATCGCTTTGCGCGGCCTGGCGCTGGTGCTCGCGCCGAAACGTCCGGCGATCCTGCCGGGGGACCTCTTCCACATTTCGGACGCGCTGGTCATTCCGTGGGGACCGGTGACGCTGCTCGGCATCATCGGTTTCGCCATCGTGCTGTCCGTCGGCTGGCTGATGCGCAACAGCAAGCTCGGGCTCTCCATGTATGCCGTGGGCGGCAATGTCGAGCGGGCGCGGGGTTCCGGCGTGTCGACCACACGGGTCTACATGGCCGCCTTCGCCGGCTCGGCGATGCTCGGCGCCACGGCCGGCATCCTCGCCGCGCTGCGCTCCGGCTCCGCGTCCGGCATCGGCTTCGACGGCTTCCTGCTGGCCGGCATCACCGTCGCGGTGGTCGGCGGCGTGCCGCTGGAGGGCGGTCGCGGCACTATCGTCAACGTGCTGCTCGGCGCGCTCATCATCCGGCTGATCTCGTCGGCGGTGGCGCTCGGCGGCATTCCGGGATCGTTCGAGAGCATCGTGACCGGCGCCATCCTGCTGGCGATGCTCCTGCTAGACTATCAGCTACGCCGCAAGGGAGGGACGCGCCATGCGCAAGCCTGACGGGCGGACGGACCAGTATCCGAAATTTCGAGAGGAGAAGAGAAGATGAGCACACAAGGGAAGGGCGCCGTCGTCACCGGCGCCGCCAGAGGCATCGGCCGGCAGATCGCCACAACGCTGCTGGAGGACGGCTACGGCGTCGTCATTGCCGACATCGATCCGGAGGTCGGCGGCCGCACCGTGGCCGAACTCGGCCAGGCGCATCCGGGCCGCGTCGTCTTCGCCAGGGTCGACGTGACCAGCCGCGACGACCAGAAGGCCGCAATCGCCACCTGCCGCAAGCAGTTCGGCGGCATCGCCGTGATGGTCAACAATGCCGGCTTCAACAAGCCCGAGCCTTTCCTGGAAGCGACCGAGAAGACCTGGCACGCGATCATGAACGTCAACGCGCTGGGCGTGCTGATCGGCATCCAGGAAGCCGCCAAGGCGATGATCGCGGACGGCACCAGGGGCAAGATCATCAACACCGCCTCTATGGCCGGGCGCACCGGCTTTGCCGACTTCGCACCCTATTCGGCGAGCAAGGCGGCGGTGATCAGCCTGACCCAGGCGGCGGCGCGCGCGCTTGCCGGCAAGGGCATCACCGTCAATGCCTTCGGCCCCGGCGTCGTCGACACGCCGCTGTGGGAAAAGCTGGACGCCGACCTGCTGGCCATGGGTGCCAGCTCGGTGCCGGGCGAGGCGATGAACTCGCTGGCGAGCCAGATCCTGCTCGGCCGCGTCGCCAAGCCGTCGGACGTCGTCGGCACGGTGCGCTTCCTGTGGTCGGAACAGTCGGATTACATGACCGGTCAAGTCCTGCTGATCGACGGCGGGATGATCCTGCAATGAGCGCGCGCACCGGAGTTCTGACGGGGGCTGCCGGCGGCATCGGCCGCGCCACCGCCGAGCGGCTGGCCAGGGACGGCTTTTCGCTGGTTCTGGTCGACCTCACCGACAAGGTGAAGGAGGTGGCGCGGGAAGTCGCCGCCTCCACCGGGGCGACGGTGGTCGGCGTTTCCGCCGACATCACCGACCCGGCGCAGTACGGCGCGATCGACAGGGAGATCGCGGCGATCGGCGCGCCGCTGAAATTCCTCGGCCTGGTCGCCGGCGTGCTGCAGAAGGTCGGCTCGATCGAGACGCTCGACGTCGAGGAATGGGACCGCGTCTTCAACATCAACCTGCGCGCCAACCTCTTGCTGATGAAACACTTCATCCCGGCGCTCAGGGCAGCCGACGGCGCCTCGATCGTCACGGTGTCGAGCTGGTACGGCAAGAGCGGCCACGGCTTCTTCGGCGCCTATTGCGCGTCCAAGGCGGGGGTCATCTCGCTCACCCACACGGCCGCCGCCGAGCTCGCCGGCGACAGGATCCGCGTCAACTCGGTGGCGCCGGGCAACGTCGCGACCTCCATGCATCTCGACGCTCTGCACGAGGAAGCGGCCAAGCGCGGCGTCACGTTCGAGGCGATGAAGAAAACCGAATGGGACAAGATCCCGGTCGGCCGCGCCGCCGAGCCGTCGGAGATCGCCTCGGCGATTTCCTTCCTCGCCGGCCCGGACGGCTCCTATCTCACCGGCGCCACCATCGACGTGAACGGCGGGTGCCTGTTCTCATGAGCCTGGCGCGTCGGGAAAGGGCGGTCTCGGCCAGGCAGGGCGTGTCTCCCATGCTGGAGACGGCCCGGCTCGAGACCTTCCTTCTCGACATGTGGCGCATCCGCCGCTTCGAGGAGCGGGCGGCGGAACTGTTCAAGTCGGGCGTCATCAAGGGCACCGCCCATTCCTGCGTCGGTCAGGAGGCGATCGCCGTCGGCGCCTGCGCGGCGCTCGACGACGACGACTTCGTCGTCTCGCACCACCGCGGCCACGGCCACTGCATCGCCAAGGGCGCCGACACCGGCAAGATGATGGCCGAGCTGTTCGGCCGCGTCACCGGCTACGGCCACGGGCTCGGCGGCTCGATGCACATCGCCGCGCTCGACCGTGGCGTGCTCGGCGCCAACGGCATCGTCGGCGCCGGACTGGGCATCGGCACGGGTGCCGCACTTTCGGCCAGCATCCGCGGCACCAGACAGGTATGTGTCGCCTTCTTCGGCGATGGCGCCGCCAACGAAGGCATTTTTCACGAGGCGCTCAATCTGGCGGCACTATGGAAACTGCCGGTGATCTTCCTGTGCGAGAACAACGGCTACGGCCTGTCGCTTGCCGTCGAGCGCGCCTCGGCCGTTCCGCGCATTTCGGCGCGCGCCGCAGCCTATGGCATTCCCGGCGAGACCATCGACGGCAACGACGCGGTGGCGGTGAAGGCCGCCGTCGAGGCGGCGGTGGTCCGGGCGCGTGCCGGCGACGGGCCGAGCCTGATCGAGGCGATGACCTATCGCTCAGGCGACCATTCGATGCGCACCAATTTGCCACGCTACCGCCCGCAGGCGGAGGAAGAGGCGTGGCGCCAACGCGACCCGATCGGCGCGATGGCGGCGCTGCTGCGGCAGCGGCAGGTCGGCCAGGCGCGGCTAGACGCCATCAGGGCGGAGGCCGATGCCGAGGTCGAGCAGGCGATCGCCGATGCGGAAGCCGCGGCCGAGCCGGAGATGGATATCCTGTTTCCGGCGGTGATTGCGCCGCTCGCCCCGGCCGAAGCCGAGCCGGAACCGGGCACGCGGCAAATCGGCTATGTCGAGGCGCTGCGCGAGGCTATGCACCAGGAGATGGCGCGCGACGACAGCGTGATCCTGCTCGGCGAGGACGTCGGCGGCATCGGCGGGCTGTTCCAGTGCAGCGTCGGCCTGCAGCAGGCGTTCGGGGCGGAGCGCGTGCGCGACACGCCGATCTCGGAGAACGTGATGGCGAACGCCGCCGTCGGCGCGGCGCTGACCGGCCTGCGGCCGATCGTCGAGGTGCAGTTCTTCGACTTCGTCACCCACATGATGGACGCGATCGTCAACCAGGCGGCGAAACTGCGCTTCATGCTCGGCGGCGAGGCGCGTATCCCGCTGGTGATCCGCGGGCCGCAAGGCGGCGGCATCCGCCTCGGCGCGCAGCACTCGCAGTCGCTGGAGACGTGGTTCGCGCACATTCCTGGCCTGGTGGTGCTGGCGCCGTCCAATCCCTATGACGCAAAGGGCCTGCTCGCCGCAGCTATCCGCGACGACAACCCGGTGGTCTTCATCGAGCACAAGCTGCTCTACCAGCAGAGTCGGGGAACGGTGCCGGAGGCGGCTTACGCCCTGCCGATCGGCAAGGCGTCGATCCGGCGACCCGGCAAGGACGTCACCATCGTCGCCACCATGGCCATGGTGGATGTGGCACTCGCGGCGGCGCGCGAGCTTTCGCGCGACGGCATCGAGGCGGAAGTGATCGACCCGCGCAGCCTGAGGCCGCTCGACGGCGACACCATCATGACCTCGGTGCGCAAGACCAACCGCTGCGTCGTCGTGCATGAAGGCTGGGCCAGCTACGGCTTCGGTGCCGAGATCTCGGCGCGCATCATGGAAGAGGCCTTCGACTGGCTCGACGCGCCGGTGGCGCGCGTCGGCATGGCCGAGGTGCCCATGCCCTACCATTCCGGACTGGAGCGCGATCTCATTCCCAACGCGGCGCGGATCGTGAGCGCCGCCCGCGACGTCTGCTATCGAAATTGACGGCGCGGCGCGGACTCATTTCTCGGACGAAAATGCAATCGATTGTCGAACTGCAGAGGAAAGCAATGACAAAACGGGTGGACGTGGAATTCAAGTCGGAGGGCACGACGGTGCGCGGCTGGCTGTATCTCGCCAGCGAAACGAAACGCTCGCCCACCGTGGTGCTGGCGGGCGGCTGGTGCTACGTGCGCGAGATCGTCATGCCGACCTATGCCAAGGCCTTCGCCGAGGCCGGCATCAACGCGCTGATCTTCGACTACCGCAATCTCGGCGTCAGCGACGGCGACGACCGCCAGCATCTCGACCCGTGGGCGCAGGTGAAGGACTACCAGAACGCCATCAGCTTCCTGGAGCGGCACGACCTCGTCGATCCCGAGCGCATCGGCGTCTGGGGCATCTCCTATTCCGGCGGCCACGCGCTCATCCTCGCGGCCATCGACCCGCGCGTCAAAACCATCGTCAGCCAGATCCCGGTGATCGACGGCTTTGAGAACATGCGCCGCGCCCACGGGACCATGGAATATCGCGCGCTCTGGGATCTGGTGCTGCGCGACCGCAAGCAGCGCTACGAGACCGGCGAGCGGCTCTATCTGCCGCACGCCACCGAGAACTCGGCGGAGGAGGTTTCCGCCTGGCCTTTCCCGGAGACCGTGCGCACGTTCCTGGCCATCAAGGCCTCGGAGGCGCCGCTCTACGAGAACAGGAGTTCCGTCGAGTCGGTCGATCTTCTCATGAATTACGATGTCGGCCCGTTCGTGAAGCGCATCTACAACACGCCGACACTGATGATCGTGGCGGAGGGCGACGATCTCACCCTGTGGGACCTGGAGATCGGCGCCTTCAACCAGATTCCGTCGGCCAGGAAGAAGCTGGAGGTGCTGCCGCACACCTCGCACATGACGCTTTATTCCGATCAGTCGAAGGTGAAGGTGGCCGCCGCCATGGCGCGCGACTGGTTCGTGGAGACGCTGAAGCCCTGATGGATGCTGGAACGGCTGGCGCGCGGATTTTTCGCGTGCCACCTTTCCATCGGCGGGCGGCCTGATGCCGGCCCGCGCTGGGAGGCGAGGATGACGAACGACCTTTCGGGCAAATCCGCCCTGGTGACCGGCGCCTCCGGCGGGCTGGGACTGCATTTCGCGCGGCTGCTGGCGGCGCAGGGCGCGGCGGTCGCGCTTGCGGCCCGCCGTATCGATGCGCTGGAGAAGGTCTGCGCCGATATCCGCGAGGCCGGCGGGACGGCTCGCGCGATTGCGCTCGACGTCGCCGATGCCGGCAGCGTCGCCGCTGCCTTCGCCGGCGCCGAGCCGTTCGACATCGTCGTCAACAATGCCGGCGTCAGCGGCGCCGGCCGGGCGCTGGAGCTCAGCGAGGAGGCGTGGGACGCCGTCTTCGACGTCAACCTGAAGGGCGCGTTCCTGGTCGCAAAACATGCGGCGGCGGCCATGAAGGCAGCGGGGCGCGGCGGCGCGATCGTCAACGTCGCGTCCATCGCCGGGCTGCGCGTCGCCGGCGACCTCTCCGCCTATTCGGCGTCGAAGGCGGGGTTGATCCAGCTGACCAAGGCGCTGGCGCTGGAATGGGCGCGCTTCGGCATCCGCGTCAACGCGCTCTGCCCGGGCTATGTCGAGACAGACATCAACCGCGACTTCTTCGCGACGCCGGCCGGCGAGGCGATGATCAGGCGCATACCGCAGCGGCGGCTGGGCCGGCCGGAAGACCTCGACGGCCCGCTGCTGCTGCTCGCCTCCGACGCCGGGGGCTACATGACGGGTGCGGTGGTCGCCGTAGACGGCGGCCATCTGCTGTCCTCGCTTTAGGAGCGGACCATGGATTTTCGCATTCCGGCTCGCGTCGAGGATTTCCGTACGCGCATCGCCGCCTTCGTCGACGAGCACATCCTGCCGCTGGAGGCGGACCCGTCCGCCTATGACGGGCACGGCAACATCGCTCTGTCCGTGCTGGAGCCGCTGCGCGAGAAGGCGCGTGCCGAAGGCCTGTGGTGCCTGCAGCTCAAGCCGGAAAGCGGCGGACAGGGGCTCGGCAAGGTCGGCATGGCGGTCTGCTACGAGGCGATGAACCGCTCGATCTTCGGGCCGGTGGTGTTCAATTCGGCCGCGCCCGACGACGGCAACATGATGGTGCTGGAGGCGCTGGGCACGCCCGGGCAGAAGGAGAAGTGGCTGAAGCCGATCGTCGACGGCAAGGTGCGATCCGCAATCGCCATGACGGAGCCGCATCCGGGCGGCGGCTCGGACCCCTCGATGATCCGCACCAGGGCGGAGAAGCGCGGCGGCGGCTATGTCGTGACCGGCCGAAAATGGTTCATCACCGGGGCAGAGGGGGCGAGCCATTTCATCCTGATCGCGCGCTCCTCCGACGATGCGCGCCACGGCCTCACCGCCTTCCTCTATCACAAGGACCAGCCGGGCTGGCGCATCGTCCGCCGCATCGGGATCATGGGGCCGGAGGAGCACGGCGGCCATTGCGAGCTGGAGTTCGACGGGCTGGAGATCCCCGAGGAGAACATCCTCGGCGGGCTGGGCCGCGGGATGAAGGTCACGCAGGTGCGGCTCGGGCCGGCGCGGCTGACGCACTGCATGCGCTGGCTGGGCCTTTCCAAGCGCTGCGTCGAGATCGCCCGGGAATACGCCGCCGAGCGCAGCGGCTTCGGCGTCCGGCTGGCCGACCGCGAGAGCGTGCAGATGATGCTGGGGGATCTCGCCATGCGCATCGAGATCGGCCGGCTGCTGGTGATGAAGGCCGCCTGGGAGCTCGACCGCGGCGGCTTCGCCCGCAAGGAGGTGTCGATGGGCAAGGTGCATGTCGCCAACCTGCTGCACGACGCGGCCGACGTCGGCATCCAGATCAACGGCGCGCGCGGTTACTCCAAGGACACCGTGCTCGAATGGATCTACCGCTACGCCCGCCAGGCGCGGCTGGTCGACGGCGCCGACGAGGTCCACAAGATGGTGCTGAACCGCCAGCTTGCCGAGGAGGGCGCCGACTTCTGGTCATGGCCGGTCGAAGGGGAGGGGTCCGGTGCGTAGCGAGCCGCATCTGACGCCGCGCGCCGCCAACTTCCGGCCGCTTTCGCCCGCCGATTTCCTGGTGCGTGCCGTCGAGGCGCATGGCGGGCGCACCGCGGTGATCTGGCGGGAGCGGCGCTGGACCTATCGCGGCTTCGCCGGGATCGCGGCACGGCTTTCGGCCTGGCTGGCCGGCGAAGGGATCGGACAGGGCGACGTCGTCTCGTTCATGTGCGTCAACCGGCCCGAGATGCTCGCAGCCCACTATGCCGTGCCGGCGATCGGGGCCGTGCTGAACAGCATCAACACCCGGCTCGACGCCGACACGGTCGCCTACATCCTCGGCCATTGCGAAAGCCGCGTGCTGGTCGCCGACGCGTCCTGCGCCGTCGTTGCCCGCGATGCCGGCCGTCGCGCCGGGGTACGCGTCGTGCTGCTTGCCGATGCCGGCGCCGACGATGCCGAGACGCTGGACCTGCTGACCGACGACGGCGAGGCGCAGAACTTCGCCGTCACCGGCGTGACCGACGAATGGCAGCCGCTCTGCATCAACTACACCTCCGGCACCACCGGCCGGCCGAAGGGCGCGGTCTACCATCATCGCGGTGCCTATCTGAACGCGCTGGGCAACGTCACCGCGCTCGGTTTCACCCGGCACAGCGTCTATCTGTGGACGCTGCCGATGTTCCACTGCAACGGCTGGTGCCACACCTGGGCGGTGACGGCGGCGGGCGGCGTCCATGTCTGCCTGGACAAGGTCGAGCCCGGCCTGATCTTCCGGGCGATCGAGGCGGAAGGGGTGACGCATTTCGCCTGCGCGCCGGTGGTGCTCTACATGCTGCTTTACCACCCCGACCGCGCGCTGCGCCGGCCGGATAGGCGGGTGCTGGTCGGCACCGGTGGTGCAGCGCCGACCGCGACCCTGATCGAGCAGCTCGACGCGCTCGGCATCGACATCGTCCATCTCTACGGCCTCACCGAATCCTACGGGCCGGCGACGCTGTGCACGCTGTCCGACGCCCTGGAAGACGCGCCGGCCGGCGACAAGGCGGCCTTCCTCGCCCGCCAGGGTGTCAGCCATGCGACGGCGAACCGCGTCCGCGTCGTCGACGCGGAAGGCACCGACGTCGCCGCCGACGGCACGTCGATGGGCGAGATCGTGCTTGCCGGCAATACGCTGATGGCCGGCTACTACCGCGACGCCGCGGCGACCGAATCCGCCTTCGCCGGCGGCTGGTTCCACACCGGCGACCTCGCCGTGCGCCACGCCGACGGCGCCATCGAGCTCAAGGACCGCTCCAAGGACATCATCATTTCCGGCGGCGAGAACATCTCCAGCCTGGAGGTGGAGAGCGTGCTGCACCAGCATCCGGCCGTGATGCTGGCCGCGGTGGTCGCGGCGGCAGATCCGAAATGGGGCGAGGTGCCGTGCGCGTTCCTCGAGCTGAAGCCGGACGCGCAGGTCGATCCCGATGAACTGCGCCTGTTCTGCCGCGAAAGGCTGGCGGGCTTCAAGGTGCCGCGCCGCTTCGTCTTCGGCGAATTGCCGAAAACGGCGACGGGAAAGATCCAGAAATTCGTGCTGCGCGATCGGGCGGCGGCATCCTGATCGGCGACGGAGAATACCTGCGGTGAACGGGGACGGTCTTGGACAAGATTGACTTCGATCCGGCGGCGCTTTCGCGCTTCCTGGCGGCGGAGCTCGGCGGGGACGGCGCGCTCGGGCTGGAGCGCATCGGCGGCGGCCAGTCCAACCCGACCTATTTCGTCGATTTCGCCGAACGGCGCATGGTGCTGCGCAAGCAGCCGTTGGGGCCGATCCTGCGCGGCGCGCACGCCGTCGACCGCGAGTTCCGCGTCCTGCGCGCGCTCGCCGGCACGAACGTGCCGGTGCCTGCACCGATCCTCTTCCATGCCGAGGCGGAGCCGCTGGGAACCCCGTTCTATCTGATGGAGCGGGTGGAAGGCCGCGTCTTCCACGACGCGGCTCTGCCCGGTTGCACGCCGAAGGAGCGCGAGGCTCTCTATCGCGCCATGGCCGGGACGTTGGCGAAGCTGCACGCCGTGCGGCCCGACGTCGTCGGTCTTTCGGATTTCGGC
Source organism: Kumtagia sp. (assembly GCF_059502445.1). NCBI lineage: Bacteria > Pseudomonadati > Pseudomonadota > Alphaproteobacteria > Hyphomicrobiales > Phyllobacteriaceae > Kumtagia > Kumtagia sp. The sequence continues at coordinate 78,053 of NZ_JCACER010000010.1, read as the reverse complement.
CGCCCCGGCAATTATTTCGAGCGCCAGCTCGCGCGCTGGAGCGGGCAGTGGCGGGACTCGCCGACCAAGAACATTCCGGACCTCGACGAGCTCTCGGACTGGCTGGCCGGCAACCTGCCGCCGGACGACGGCCAGGTGTCGATCGCCCATGGCGACTTCCGGCTCGGCAATTTGATGTTTCATCCGGCGGAGCCGCGCGTCGTGGCGGTCCTCGACTGGGAACTGTCGACGCTCGGCCATCCGCTCGCCGACCTCGGCTTCTGCTGCATGCCGTGGAACACCGCGCCGGACGAATATGGCGGCATACTGGGCCTCGACCGCACCGCCCTGGGCATTCCCGAGCAGGTGACGTTCGTCGAACACTACTTCGCCAATGCCATGCCGACGGCGGCGTTGAAACCCTTTCACGTCGCCTTTGCGCTGTTCCGCTTCGCCGTGATCTTCGTCGGCATCACCGACCGCGCCCGCCAGGGCAATGCGTCAGGCGAAGACGCCGCCCGCCTCGCGCCGCTCGCAGGCCGGTTCGCGCGGCGGGGACTGGATGTTGCGATGGGCGCCGGTCGGGCGACAGGCGAGGCTTGAAGCGGGGAGCGAAGGTCGAGCTATCGTGAAATCAGCAGGGACGCGCGCTGGCGAGTGTCCTGGATGTTCCGCTGTGGCTGCTCGGTCGCTGTCGGTGACGGTTCGCCCGATTTTCCTTTTTGCTCATCGACGAGGCTTAGCTCATCGGCAAGACGCCGGATTTGATCTCCGAGATTTCGGAAGTCCTCCGAAAGAGCCGTTTCCGAGGTTTTATCGCCCTCAGCTGTCGCAGCTTGGCGATCTCGGTAGGCTCTGAACCGAACGTCCAAATTCTCTCGATCGACGCGGAGTCTGTCCACGCGCTTCTCGAACTTCCACAGACCGATGCCCGCCCAGGCGACAACTGCGACCACACCTGCGGCAAGCACGAGGACATCCGGCGTCATGTGCCTAGTCCTTTCTCAAGCGCACGTCGTCCAAACATATGTAGGGCAAATGCCCCAGCGAGGCAAACGGCTACGGCAAAGGCAAGATCCAGTGCAGTGAGCATCACCACGTTGCTGATCCGGTAGAGAAAGCCGATCATGGGCGTAAATACGCCGATAGTGATGAGGCCGGTAGAGGCTCTATCCCAGGAGGCGGCGACATATTTGCCGTGTTCCTTGGTATATTCGCCCTCGCGGCGCAGACGCTCCGCTTCGGCCGCGAGGATCTCCGCCTCGAGCTTGTCCTCGTCTCCTGCCATCCCAGCCGCCCCCTCCAGTCCCCAGCCGTTACATAATCCGTAGGGGAGCGGCTTGGCCAGAGCGTTGATCGTCTACGACCTCCGAGGCCAGTTCCTGGATTGCCGACCCGGACGCCCGATACGCAGCATCCGCGTCAAATTTTGATTGATCAAGCAATCAATTTGTTGACAGGATAGGCGCCCCGAAGCAATATGCCGCCCGATCAGGCCGGCTCGTTTCCGATCTCGAATGAAGCCGATCTTGCGTTTTCGGACGAATACCGATCTGCGCGTAACCATTTGACGGAACAGCATTTTATTCGTGCGGCGCACGAACACGTACGAAGGGCGGAATCATGGATGGGGCACAAGTCGGCGCGCTGGAGCGGGAGATGGACGCGCGCCGTCATCTCCTGTCGCCGGCGGAAGAAATGGCCAAGCTTGGCTCCACAAGCCGCCCGCTTCTGGCCTATGGCGAGGGCATCCATGTGGTCGGAACGAACGGCCGCAGGCTGATCGACGGACCGGCCGGCATGTGGTGCACGCAGATCGGCTACGCCCGCAGGGAAATCGCGGATGCGATGTCCGAGCAGGCGCTGCGGCTTTCCTACAATTCGCCCTGGTACACCGTGAATTCGCCGGCCGCGGAACTCTCGGCGCGGATCGCGGCGATGACGCCGGGCGACCTCGACCGGGTCTTCTTCACCACCGGCGGATCGACCGCCGTCGACACGGCGCTCAGGTTCACCGAGTTCTTCAACAACGTGCTCGGCCGGCCCCTGAAGAAGCGCATCATCGTGCGCAAGGACGGCTATCACGGCAGCACCAGCCTGACGGCCGCCTGCTCGGGCCGCGAGGGCAACTGGCCCAATTTCGATATCCGGCAGGACCGGATCGCCTTCATCTCCAGTCCCAACATGCGGCTGGCCGAGGGCCGGTCCGAGGCCGAGTTCCTCGACTTTCTCGTCGACGAGTTCAGCAGCAAGCTCGCCGAGCTCGGGCCGGACACGGTGGCGGCGTTTCTCGCCGAGCCGCTGCAGGCCTCCGGCGGCGTCATCATCCCGCCGAAAGGCTATCACGCCCGCATCAAGGCGATCTGCGAGGCGAACGACATCGTCTACATCTCGGACGAGGTCGTCACCGCCTTCGGCCGCTGCGGCGAATGGTTCGCGTCGGAAAAAGTGTTCGGCGTGGTGCCCGACATCATCACCTTCGCCAAGGGCGTCACCTCCGGCTACGTGCCGCTCGGCGGGCTGGCGATCTCCGAACGGCTGCTGGCGCGCGTCAGCGGCGACAACGCCCGGGGCAGCTCCTTCACCAACGGCTATACCTATACCGGCCATCCGGTGAGCTGCGCCGCGGCGCTGGCCAACATCAAGGTCATTGAAGGAGAAGGCATCCTCGACCACGTTCGCGACGTGTCCGGCTATTTCGCCGAGGCGCTGAACAGCCTGTCCGGCCTGCCGCTGGTCGCCGACGTGCGGGCGAGCGGGCTGGTCGGCTGCGTGGAATGCCTCGCCGATACGGAACGCGCGGTCGCCGGCGACCTGGACCGCAGGCTCGGCGCGCGCATCGATGCCATCTGTTTCGACCTTGGCCTCATCGTCCGGCCGATCGGCCATATGTGCGTGCTGTCGCCGCCGCTGATCATCACGCGCGCGCAGATCGACGAGATGGTCGCCATCCTGAGGCAGGGCATCCTGCGGGCGGCCGACGAGCTTGCGCGCGGTGAGATTTTCTAGGCCGCGGGTAGCGCGGCATCCGGGAACCAAGGAGAGCGGCAATGACGATAACGACGACCGAATGGCATCAGAAGGCGAAGGCCGCAAAGCTTCCGTCGCGCCCGTTCATCGACGGCGGCTTTGTCGATGCGAGAACCAGCGAGACGTTCGACTGCATTTTCCCGGGCGACGGCCGGCTGGTTGCCAGGGTGGCCTCCTGCGGCGATGCCGACGTGGATGCGGCGGTCCGGTCCGCGCGCGCGGCCTTCGAAGCCGGCGTCTGGTCGCGCGTGCCGCCGGTCGAGCGCAAGAAGGTGCTCATGCGCTTCTCCGAGCTCATTCTCGCCAACCGCGAGGAGCTGGCGCTGCTGGAGACGCTGAATGTCGGCAAGCCGATCGCCAACAGCTTCAACGGTGACGTGCCGAGCGCGGCGAACTGCATCGCCTGGTATGCCGAGGCGATCGACAAGGTCTATGGCGAGGTGGCGGCCACGGCGCACGACATGACCACGCTGGTCGTGCGCGAGCCGCTCGGCGTTGTCGCCGCGGTGGTGCCGTGGAATTATCCGCTGTCGATGGCGGCCTGGAAGCTCGGCCCGGCGCTCGCCACCGGCAATTCGGTGGTGCTGAAGCCCGCCGAGCAGTCACCGTTCACGGCGCTGAGGATCGCCGAGATCGCGATCGAGGCGGGCATCCCCAAGGGCGTGCTCAACGTCGTCCCGGGGCTCGGCCACATCGCCGGCAAGGCGCTCGGCCTGCACATGGACGTCGATTGCGTCGGCTTCACCGGCTCGACCGAGGTCGGCGCCTATTTCATGCAGTATTCCGGCCAGTCCAACATCAAGCGCATCGGCCTGGAACTGGGCGGAAAATCGCCGCAGGTGGTGCTGGCCGATTGCGACGATCTCGATCTGGCCGCGCAGACGATCGCCGCCGGCATCTTCGCCAATGCCGGCCAGGTCTGCAATGCCGGCTCACGCCTGATCGTCGAGGACAGGATCAAGGACAAGCTGCTGGAAAAGGTGATGGCGCACGCAGCGGCGCTGACTCCGGGCGATCCGCTCGATCCCGCGACCAGGCTCGGCTCGCTGGTCACCGAGGAGCAGATGACGCGGGTGCTCGGCTACATCGACGCCGGGCGTGCCGACGGCGCCAGTGTGGTGGCTGGCGGCCGCCGCGTCAAACAGGAGAGCGGCGGCTTCTACGTCGAGCCGACCGTGTTCGATTCCGTCGCCAACACCATGAAGATCGCGCGGGAAGAGATATTCGGGCCGGTGCTCTCGACCATCACGGTGCGCGATTTCGACGAGGCGATGACGGTTGCCAACGACACCATCTACGGCCTCGCCGCCGGCGTCTGGACGGGCAGCGTGAAGAACGCCCACCGCGCCGCCAAGGCCATCAAGGCGGGCGTCGTCTGGGTCAACTGCTTCGACCGCGGCCTGTTCTCCGTGCCGTTCGGCGGCTTCAAGCAGTCCGGCTTCGGCCGCGACAAGTCGTTGCACGCGATGGACAAATATTCCGACCTCAAGGCGATCTGGTTCGCCCACTGAGCAGAAAACCTCCTGCCGCGGCGGGAGGCTTTTCCATATCCGGCACGGAGCGGAAGATGGGCAAGAGGCAGGAGGTGCTGGCGACGCCGGTGCCCGACTATGCGGAACGGCGGCGGCGCATAGAGGCGGAACCGCTGCCGGACAACATCGGCGCGCTGATCGACGCCGCGGCGGAGGAGGCCGGCGACGCGCTGCTGTGGGATTTCTTCGAATCCGGCGAGTCCATCACCTACGAGGGCATGCGGCGCAGCGTCAACGGGCTCGCGGCCGAGCTGCTGGCGGCGGGCATGACCAAGGGTACGCATGTCGGCGTCATGCTGCCGAACATCGCCGCCATGCCGCTCACCTGGCTCGCCATCGGCCGCATCGGCGCGGTGATGGCGCCGATCAACGTCAGCTATCGCGAGCGCGAGCTGGCGCATGTGGTCAACCTGGCGGAGCTCACCTGGATCGTCACCCACAGGGACTGCCTGCCTGTGATTTTTGCCGCCCGCGACAGCGGCCAGATCGACATTGCACTCTCGCACATAATCGTGGTCGGCGGCGCCGAGCCGGGCATGGTGGCCTGGGAAAAACTGGCGGCGCGGCCGCGCGGCGTTTTCGCGGCGCCGGAGCCGGTCGGCCATGACGACCTGCTCAACATCCAGTTCACATCCGGCACCAGCGGCTTCCCGAAGGGCTGCATGCTGACGCAGCGCTACTGGATCAGCGCCGGCAAGGTGAACGCGTTGCGCGACGGCCGGGACTACCGGCGCATCCTCGCCTCGACCCCGTTCTTCTATATGGACCCGCAATGGCTGCTGCTGATGACCATCTTTCAGCGCGGCACGCTCTATGTGGCGGCTCGTCAGAGCACCAGCCGTTTCATGGAGTGGGTGCGGCGCTACCGCATCCAGTTCTGCCTGCTGCCCTGGGTGCTGCACAGCCAGCCCGACCATCCGGACGATGCCGACAACGAGATCATCCGTTCCAACGTCTACGGCGTGCCGCGCGACCTGCATGCGAAGTTGGAGGCCCGCTACGACCTCAACGCCCGCGAAGCGTTCGGCATGACCGAACTCGGACCGGCGATGTTCATGCCGATTGAGCGCAGCGACATGGTGGGGTCCGGCTCCTGCGGCGTGCCTTGCCCGTTCCGGGAATGCAGGATCGTCGACGACGAGGGCCGCGCGCTCGCCGCCGGCGAGACCGGCGAGCTGCTGGTGCGGGGGCCGGGCATCATGCTCGGCTACTACAACAATCCCGAGGCGACGGCCGAGGTATTCACCGACGGCTGGTTCCGCACTGGCGACCTGTTTCGCACGGACCGCGACGGCAATTTTTACATCGTCGGCCGCAAGAAGGACATGATCCGCCGCAGCGCCGAAAACATCGCCGCTCGCGAGGTCGAGTCGGTGCTGAACGCCATCGCGATGGTGGCCGAGGCCGCGGTGATCGGCGTGCCCGACGCGCTGCGCGGCGAGGAGGTCAAGGCCTACATCAAGCTCAAGAACGGTTTCGCCCGCTCCGACGAGACGGTCCGCGCCATCATCGCCGGGGCGGGGCAGGGGCTGGCGCCGTTCAAGGTGCCGCGCTTCTATGCCTTCATCGAAGAGTTCCCGCGCACGGCATCGCTGAAGATCGCCAAGCCGCAGCTTTCCACCGGAGTGGCGGACCTGCGCGCCGGAAGCTTCGATCGTGTCGAGAACCGTTGGATCCAGGGATGAGCGCATGAGCCGGCACTATGACGCGATCATTGTCGGCGGCGGCCACAACGGCCTGGTCTGCGGCGCCTATCTGGCGCGGGCCGGGGTAAAGGTGTGCGTGCTTGAGCGGCGCCATCTGACCGGCGGCGCCGCGGTCACGGAAGAAGTCTGGCCGGGATACAAGGTCTCCACGGCTTCCTACGTCATGGGGCTGATGCAGCCGAAGGTGATTCTCGACCTCGAGCTGCCGAAATATGGCTTCGAGGTCATTCCATCGGCGCCGAGCGTCTTTCCGCTGGAGGGCGGCCGCTATTTCACCATGTGGGGCGACCCGGAAAAATTCCACGCCGAGATCGCCAGGTTTTCGGCACGCGACGCGGCCGCCTATCCGGCCTATCGCGAGCACATGCTGGGGCTGGCGCCCTTCATGAAGCAGCTCATCTTCGAGATCCCCGTCGATCCCGGCAGCGGCAAGCTCGCCGACGTCGGCCGGCTCGCCGCTTTCGCCTGGCGCTTCCGAAAGATCGGCAGCCGCTTCTACGACATCTACAATTTGCTGACGCTGAGCGCCTACGACTATCTCGGCCGCTGGTTCGAAGCCGACGAGGTCAAGCTGGTGCTGGGCTTCTTCGCCGGCGGCGGTGGCGCGAACTCCAGCCTCAAGACGCCGGGGTCGGCCTATATGCTCGCCAGGGGCATCGTGCGCGACAACACCACCGCCGCCGGTCCGTCGGGCTTCGTGAAAGGCGGCATGGGCGCGATCTCCGATGCCATCCGCCGGTCCGGCGAAGCGCATGGCATGGAGGTCCGCACCGGCGCCGAGGTCGAGAGAATCCTGAGCACGTCCGGCCTCGCGCGCGGCGTCAGGCTGGGGGGCGGAGAGGAGCTTTTCGCAAAGATCGTGGTTTCCAACGCCAATGCCAGGACGACCTTCCTGAAGCTGCTGGATGGCGCCGGCCTGCCGGAGGAATTTTTGCGCGACATACGCGCGATGCGCACCGAATCCACGGTCTTCCGCGTCAATCTGGCGCTGGACGGCCTGCCCGAATGCCCATCCTTCCCGGCGGCGGAGATCGGCTTCGACTATCCGATCCAGCTCACCATCGCCCCCAGCCTGGACTACATGGAGGAGGCGCATCGCCAGTCGTGCCAGGGCGGCATGGCGGAAAGCCCGTTCCTGATCGTCAAGGTGCCGACGCTGGCCGATCCGTCGCTGGCGCCGCGGGGGCATCATGTGATGACGGTCTTCGGCGGGCATGCGCCATACACCCTGGCGGAGGGAACCTGGGACGAGCGGCGCGACGAGCTCTACGCCAGGGTCCTGTGGGTGCTGGAGGGCCAATTCCCGCAGATCCGCAGGCATATCCTCCATCACCAGGTACTGACCCCGCTCGACCTGGAGCGGATCTTCGACCTGCCCAACGGCCATGTGCATCACGGCGAGATCAGCGCCGACCAGATGTTCTTCCGCCGCCCTGCCGCGCATTTTTCCGATTACCGCAGCCCGGTCGCGCATCTTTACCAGTGCGGAGCCTCGACGCATCCGGGCGGCGGCGTCACCGGCATGCCGGGACACAACGCCGCAAGGGTCATCCTCGCCGACCGCAAGCGCTGGAGCTGAGGAATGCTGATCGACTTCTCCAGCCGCCCGCCGGCACCCGGCTTCAACCCGCCGGCGCCGCATCTTCAGAATTACCGGCGCGTCTATGCGGCGAGCGAACGCCGATCGGCCGAAAGCAGCGCGGCGGCTGATGTCGAGACCTATCTCGCGACCTACGAGGCGCTGGGCGCGCGTCATGTGGTGCTGAAGGCGCGCGACGTGGAGACGACCTTCGGCTTCAGGATTGCCAACGAGACCGTGGCCGACTTCTGCCGTGCCCACGGCCCGCGCTATCTCGGCTTCGCCGGCGTCGACCCGCACAAGGGCAAGGCGGCGGTCGACGAATTCGACCACGCCGTCCGCAATCTCGGGCTGCGCGGGCTCAACCTGCAATGCTTCGAACTGAAGCTGCGGCCGAACGATCCCTTGCTCCATCCGCTCTATGAAAAGGCGCTGGAGCTCGACGTGCCGGTGAACATCCACTGCGGCATCAACTTCGCGACGTCGACGCCGATGTCCTATGGCCGGCCGGAATATCTGGACGAGGTGATGGTCGCGTTTCCGGGGCTGCGGGTCTGCGCCTCGCCGCCGGGCTGGCCGTGGGTCACGGAGCTGATCGGCGTGTGCTGGCGGCACCCGACGCTCTATATCGGCGTGCTTGCGGTGCGGCCGAAGCTGCTGGCAAAGCCGCATTCGGGCTACGAGCCGCTGCTGCAATACGGTCGCACCATCTTGCAGGACAAGATGATCTTCGGGTCGAGTTTTCCGATGATGCCGGCCGCCGCGGCTGTCGAAGAGCTGAAGGCCTTGTCGATGGAAGACGCGGTCAAGCGCAAATGGCTGCACGACAATGCCGCGCGGTTTCTCAAGCTGGCCGATCCGGTATGAGAACGCGTCCGGACATGGCAACCCGGCTCGATTGACATTCCTCCGGTATCGACACAGAGGTTTCTGCTGCCGCTCACCCTACGGTTGCCTGGCCGCCCGGCAGCCGTTCATAAGAAACTCTCGATGGAACCTCGTTTCGCATGGGCCGAACCGCGCTGAAGCAGAAAGCGAAGGGACGCAACGGCGCTGCCCTGACCCGCGAGGACCAGGTGGCGGAGCGCCGCCAGAGCCTGCTGGACGCCGCCGTGGCGGTGATCGCGCGCGAGGGACTGGTGGGGATCACGATCCGCAGCATCGCGGCCGAGGCCGGATGTAGCTACGGCGTCGTTTCCTTCCACTTCAACTCGAAGGAAGGCATCATCCTCGCCGCGCTCGACTACACGGTCGAGGAGTATGAGCAGGCGCTCAAGCTCGACGCCGGCACGCCGGCCGCGCGCCTCAAGACCATGATCGAGAGCGATTTCGGCGGCAAGGTCGCGAGCGCCCGGCGGCTGGCGTTCTGGCTCGCCTTCTGGGCCGAGTCCGTGCGCGTGCCGAGCTACCGCAAGCGCTGCGCCGAGCTGAAGGCGCGCTACAACGCCTATGCCGAGGCCGATGTCGCCGCGCTCGCCGAGGCGCGGGGCGTGAAGGTTGACGCGGGACAGGTGGCACGCTCGCTCAACGCCATGATCGACGGTTTCTGGATCGCCAACCTGGTCATGGACAATGCCGGCCCGGCCGGACAGGCGGCGGCCAAGCAAGCATGCTTCGCCTTCCTGCGCGCCATCTTTCCCGAGGATTTCTGACGCGCTTGCTCAGCGCGCGGCCTCGAAGCCGGTCAGCACGTTGACGGCGTTGACGCCGATGTCCTCGACCGCATAGCCGCCCTCCATCACGAACAGGGTCGGGATGCCGAGGCTGGCGATTGTCCGGCCCATCGTGGTGAAATCGGCGTTGACCAGGCGAAAACGCGAGATCGGGTCGCCGCCGAACGTGTCGACACCGAGCGAGACGACCAGCGCCTCTGCCCCGAAGCCGGCGATCCGTGCAAGCGCTTCGGCAAGCGCCGGAGCGTAGGTCGCGTAGTCCGAGCCCCAGGCGAGCGGTATGTTGAGGTTGAAGCCGGCGCCTTCGCCTTCGCCGGTCTCGTCGGCGTAGCCGCTGTAATAGGGATATTCGTGTTGCGGATCGGCATGGATCGAGACCGTCAGCACGTCGGCGCGGTCGTGGAAGATGTCCTGCGTGCCGTTGCCATGATGGTAGTCGACGTCGAGCACCGCGACCTTGTCGAGACCCCGATCGAGCCAGGCCTGTGCGGCGATCGCCGCGTTGTTGAGGAAGCAGTAGCCGCCGAAATAGTCGCGGCCCGCATGATGGCCGGGCGGGCGGCACAGAGCGAAGGCGCTTTTGTCCGGCCCTGCCGCGATCTCCATGGCCGTGAGCGCGGTGTCGGCGCCGGCGGTTGCCGCCGTCCAGGTGCCGGCCATGATCGGGCTCGACAGGTCGATGCAATAGCGGCCGAGTTCCGCGCCCGGACGGTTCGTCCGCACCCGCGACGAACGCGGCGGCGGCCAGGCGTTGGGGAAGGCGTCGATCGGCCCGTTCTCGGTCGACCACGTCTCCCAGGCAGTAGCGAGAAACGTGACGAAGTCGCGGTCATGCACCTTGAGGATCGGATCGGTCCCGAAACTCTTCGGCTCGATCACAGGCCCCAGGGAAACGGCGTTGACCCGCTCCAGGACGAGCTCCGCCCGGCGCGGCATCTCGAAGCTCGGCACCTTCCTGCCGCGGATGAATTCCGCCTCGGCGTTCTGCAGGACGTGGCGCGGGGAGTAGACGGTTTTCATCGCAGGACATCACATTGAGGGCGGGAGCGGAGTGTCGCCGCACGACTGCGTTTTCAGGCGGCGGCGGGAATGCGCGGCCGCGCTTCGGGCCGGGTGAACCATCCGCCGACCGCCGTCTCGAAAGCAAGGCCAGCGCGGAAGACATCCGCATCGCTGTAGGTCTTGCCGACGATCTGGATGCCGGTGGGGACCCCGTTGGCGGCGTGGCCGGACGGCACGCTGAGCACCGGGCAGCGGCTCAGCATGTTGAAGGGATAGGTCATGATCCAGCCATAGCGTGGATCGACGGGCTTGCCATTGATCGTCAGCCCGTTCGCCGGATCGTGCTCGGCGCCGACGGCCGGCAGCGCCAGCGTCGGGCAAACGAAGACATCGAAGTTTTCCATCAGCGGCCCGAAAGTCGAATACATCTCTCCGGCCGTGTAGAGCGAAGCCAGGAAATCCCGCGGCGTCGCCGTCTGCGACGCCTGCGCGAAGGCCCTGCCGTATTTGGTCAGCATCGCGGCCCGCTCGTCGAGATATTCGGCTACCCAGGCCCCGAAGATCGTGCGCAGGTAGTCGTCGGCGGCCTTCTCGGTCTTTTTCGTCCAGCCCAGGTCGACCTCCACCACCTCGGCGCCGAGGGAGCGGAAGACGTCGAGGGCAGCGAGCGTGTTGCGGCGGACGTCGTCGTCGACCTCGTAATGACCGAGGTCGAGCGAGCAGGCGATCTTCCAGCCGCGGACGCCGCGGCGATCGACGGGCAACTCCAGTTTCGGTTTCAGCGAGGCGATGTCGTTGGGATGCGGTCCGCACATGACGTTCTGCATCAGCAGGCAATCCTCCACCGAGCGCGCCATCGGGCCGGGGTGGTTGTAGAAATCGAGGTTGAACGGGGGCGTCGCCGGGTTGCGGCCGTAGGGCGGCTTGAAGCCGACGAGGCCGCAGGCGGACGCCGGGATGCGGATCGAGCCGCCGATGTCGGAGCCGGTGGCCAAGGTAGCCATGCCGCCGGCGAGGGCGGCCCCCGATCCGCCGGAGGAGCCGCCGGGGGTATAGTCGAGGTTCCAGGGATTGCGGGTCACGCCCCACAGGCGCGAATGGGTGAAGCCCTCCGAGGAGAATTCCGGCGTGGTGGTGCGCCCGTGCACGACCACGCCGGCATCGATGAGCCGCTGCACCACCGGCGTCGTTGTCTGCGCGACATTGTCCTTGTAGATCAGCGATCCGAACGTCGTCACCTTGCCGGCGATGGTGTTCTCGTCCTTGATGCCCGTCGGCAGCCCTTCGAGGGGACGAAGGTCGGTGACAGCCGCTGTATAGCGGTCCTCCGCCTTGCGCGCCTCGGCCATCGCCTCTTCGGCATAGACGAAGCAGACGGCGTTGATGCTGTCCCTGGTCTCGTCGATACGCCGCAACTGCGCCTCAAGCAGTTCGACCGGTGAAAGCGTGCGGCTCCTGAAACGGCGGAGCGCTTCCGCGGCGGGCATATAGCAGAGATCGAGATCGGACATGGAAGGCCCTGACGTGAGAGGTGTACGGAAGTCATCAAAAAATGATTGATCGGTCAATCAAAAATTGTTTGACAAACAACGCTTCGGGTGCCTAGCTTGCCGGACAAAGATGGCACCCGAAAGCCATTCCGCCGGACGCTCGCATGAGACCGCCGGCTGCCGGAGCCGGCCACCAAAATGGGGAACCAAAGATGTCGGATGCTCGACTGCGTGAAATGCAATTCTGGGCCGAAAGACTGCGCAAGGGCGGAATTTCGCGCCGCGAGTTCCTTGGCCGGGCCGCGGCACTCGCGGCGGCGGCGGGCGTCGGCTCCAGCTTCATGCCCTCGCTGCTGCATGCGCAGGAGCCGAAGCAGGGCGGCTATGCGCGCTTCGGCATGTCGGACGCCTCGCAGCAGGACACGCTCGATCCGGGCACATGGCCGGCCAGCTTCGCGCAGGCGGCCTTCAACGGCTCGCTCTGCAACAACCTGACCGAGATCGCCGCCAACGGCGAGATCATCGGCGATCTTGCCGAGAGCTTCGAGCCCGCCGACGGCGCCAGGAAGTGGATCTTCAAGATCCGCGACGGCATCACCTTCCACGACGGCAAGAGCCTGACGGTGAAGGACATCCAGGAATCCTTCCACCACCACATGGGCGACGCCTCGTCTTCCGGCGCCAAGTCGCTGCTGTCGCAGGTGGAGACGATCGAGGCGGACGGCCCGAACACGGTCGTCTTCAACCTGAAGTCCGGAACGGCGGATTTTCCCTACCTCGTCGCCGACTATCACCTGTCGATCATGCCGGCCAAGGAGGGCGGCGGCATCGACTGGCAGCGCGGCGTCGGCACCGGCAGCTTCATCCTGGAGAATTTCGAGCCGGGCATCGCCGTCAAGATGAAGCGCAACCCGAACTATCACAAGGACAACAAGCCCCACTTCGACGAGGTCGAGTTCGTCGCCATCATGGATGCGACGGCCCGCCTCAACGCCTTCATCACCGGCGAGGTGGAGTTCATCGGCGATCTCGACGTCAACAACATCGCACTGATCGAGCGCAATTCAGACCTGGCGGTCGGTCGCATCCCGAGCCTGCGCCATTTCACCTTCGACATGGACACCTCGACGGCGCCTTTCGACAACCCCGACGTGCGCATGGCATTGAAATACGCGCTCGACCGCGACGACGTCATCCGCAAGGTGTTCCGCGGCGAGGCGATCAAGGGCAACGATACGCCGGTCGCCTCCGAAATGCCGTTCTACTTCGATCCGCAGCCGCGGCATGACTACGACATCGACAAGGCCAAGGCGCATCTGGCCAAGGCCGGCCTGTCGTCCCTCGACATCGATCTCTCGGTTTCCGAGGCCGCCTTCCCCGGAGCAATCGCTGCGGCCGTGCTCTACAAGGAGCATGCCGCCAAGGCCGGCATCAACATCAACGTCGTCCGCGAGGCCGACGACGGCTATTGGGAGAACGTGTGGCTGAAGAAGCCCTTCAACGGCTGCGACTGGTATGGCCGCGCCACCTGCGACTGGCTGTTCTCGACGGCCTATGCCGCCGACGCCTCCTGGAACAACACACACTGGAAGAACCCGCGCTTCAACGAACTGCTCGTCGCCGCGCGTTCCGAGACCGACCAGGAGCAGCGCGCCAGCCAGTATCGCGAGATGCAGCAGATCATCCACGACGACGGCGGCGTCATCACCGTGGCGTTCGTGAACTGGATCGTCGGCATTTCGAAGAAGATCGGCCACGGCGAGATCGGCGGCATCTTCCCGTGCGACAACCTGCGCATGACGGAACGCTGGTGGATGGCCTGACCATTGCGCGCCGGGCGGCGTTGACGGATGCCGCTCGCAATGGTCCGGACATCGTCGCCCACGCGGCGAGCCGGACCTGCGCTGTGCCGGCACCGGCTCGGGCGTAGCGTGCCGGACGGACAGGCGTCCTGGAATCAGAGCAATGACGGGGACATCGATATTGGCTTCACGGTCCCATCCGATCCTCAACATGACGGTGCAGCGGCTGGGTCTCGGCCTGCTGAGCCTGGCGATCGTCTCGGCGATCATCTTCATCGCGGTCAGCTTCCTGCCGGGCGACTTCGCCACCGCCATTCTCGGGCGCTCGGCAACGCCGGAAACGGTCGCCGCCTTCCAGCAGAAGCTCGGCCTGGACAAGCCATGGCCGCAACGCTACGTCGACTGGCTCGGCGGCGCGCTGGTCGGCGATTTCGGCGATTCCTTCTCGTCGCGGCCGGTCAGCACCGTCATCGGGCCGCGGCTGCTCAACACCCTGGCGCTGGCGGCGACCACGGCGGTCATCGCCGTGCCGCTGGCGGTCTTCCTCGGCATCGTCTGCGCGCGCTATCGCAACAAGCCGATCGACCGTTTCCTCAGCTCGGCGACGCTCGCCTCTATCTCGCTGCCCGAATTCTTCATCGCCTATGTGCTGATGCTGGTGCTGGCGACAAAACTTCACATCTTCCCTTCGCTGTCCAGCATCCGCCCCGGCATGGGCCTTGGCGAGCATCTCTACCGCATGGCGCTGCCGATCATGACGCTGCTGTTCGTGACGCTGGCGCACATGATGCGCAACACCCGCGCCGCGCTCATAGGCGTGATGTCAAGACCCTATATCGAGATGGCGCGGCTGAAGGGCGAGCCGGAGATGCGGATCGTACTGCGTCATGCCCTGCCCAACGCGATCGGGCCGATCGCCAGCGTCATCGCCATCAACCTCGCCTACCTGATCGCCGGCGTCGTCGTGGTGGAGGTGGTGTTCGTCTATCCCGGCATCGGCCAGACCATGGTGGATGCCGTGCGCAACCGCGACGTCCCGGTCGTCCAGGCCTGCGCCCTGATCTTCTCGGCCGCCTACATCATGCTGAACCTGATCGCCGACATCATATCGATCGTCAGCAATCCTCGACTGTTGCATCCGCGGTGAGGCAGGCCATGTCCGATTCCGCGATTGTCACGCCTCCGGAAAGCCTGGTGCGCCGCAGCCTCAAGGGACTGCGCGGCGCACCGCCCACGGCGATCGTCGGCCTTGTCATCGTGACCGCCTACATCCTCGTCGCCGCCCTGGCGCCCTGGATCGCGCCCTATGGCGAATACCAGGCGGTCTCGGACATGCCGTTCGCGCCGTGGAACTCCGAAAACCTGCTCGGCACCGACCAGCTCGGGCGCGACTTCCTGACCCGCATCATCTACGGCGCCCGGAATTCCATCGGCATCGCCCTGGTGACGACGGTGCTGGCCTTCGCCATCGGCGGCTTCTTCGGCATCATGGCGGCGGCCTTGCGCGGCTGGGCCGACCAGATCCTCAGCCGCTTCGTCGACGCGGTCATGTCGATCCCGGACCTGATCCTCACCTTGATGCTGCTGGCGATCTTCGGCCCGGCGGTGGTGAACCTCATCCTGATCATCGCCGTGCTCGATTCCACCCGCATCTTCCGCATCTCGCGGGCGGCGGCGATGAACGTGGTGACGCTCGACTTCGTCGAGGCGGCATCGGCGCGCGGCGAGGGGCTCACCTGGCGCATCGTGCACGAGATCCTGCCCAACATCCTGCCGATCCTCATCTCCGAATTCGGCATGCGCTTCTGCTTCGTCTTCCTGATGATCGCCGCGCTGTCCTTCCTCGGCGTCGGACTGCAGCCGCCGATGGCGGAGTGGGGATCGATGGTCCGCGACAACGCCGCGCTGATCAACATGGGCGACATCACGCCGCTCATCCCGGCGGGCGCGATCGCTCTGCTCACCGTCGGCGTCAACTTCGTCGCCGACTGGTTCCTCGGCAAATCGAGCGGTCTCGCCGATGACGAATGAACGTTCGGTCGTGGCAGCCGGCGACACCGTGCTCTCGATCTCCGGCCTGAGGATCGAGGCGCGGGTCAAGGACGAGTGGCTGGAGATCGTCAAGGGCGTCAGCCTGACCTTGCGCCGCGGCGAGGTGCTGGGGCTGGTCGGCGAATCCGGGGCGGGCAAGTCCACCATCGGCCTTGCTGCGCTCGGCTATTTCCGCGCCGGCTGCCGCCTGGCCGGCGGCAGCGTGCGCTTCGGCGGGACCGACCTGCTCGCCATGCCCGAGAGCCGGCGCCGCGCGCTCCGCGGCACGAAAATAGCCTATGTGGCGCAAAGCGCGGCCGCGTCCTTCAACCCCGCCAAGCGGCTGATGGACCAGATCGTCGAGGCTGCGGTGACCCGCGGCGGCATGCCGAGGCGCGACGCAGCGGCCAGGGCGGTGGCGCTGTTCCGCTCGCTGCAGCTGCCGGACCCGGAGCGCTTCGGAGACCGCTACCCGCATCAGGTGTCCGGCGGTCAGTTGCAGCGGGCGATGACAGCGATGGCGATGATCTGCCAGCCCGACCTGATCGTCTTCGACGAGCCGACCACGGCGCTCGACGTCACCACGCAGGTCGAGGTGCTGCTGTCGATCCGCAAGGCGATCCAGGAGCATGGCGTCGCCGTGCTCTACATCTCGCACGATCTCGCCATCGTCGCACAGATGGCGCACCGCGTCATGGTGCTGCGCTACGGCGAGGCGGTGGAGGAGGCGCCGATCGCGTCGATCATCGACGCGCCGAGACATCCCTATACGAAGTCGCTGTGGGCCGTGCGCAATCTGCAGGGAGCCAGCCACGCAGCCACGGGCGACGACCTCTTGCGCGTCGAGCAGATTTCGGCCTCGTACGGCACCTTCAAGGCCCTGGACGGCATCGATCTCGCGGTGGGGCGCGGCCAGACCGTCGCCCTCGTCGGCGAATCCGGCTCCGGGAAGTCGACGCTCGGCCGGGTGATCGCCGGACTCCTGCCGCCGGACGGTGGAACGCTCCGCTTTGACGGAGCCGTCCTGCCGCCCGTCGTGCGCAAGCGCGGCAAGGACATGCTGCGCCGCGTCCAGATCATCTACCAGTCGGCGGATACGGCGCTCAACCCGCGCCACAGCGTCCGCAAGATCCTCGGCCGACCACTTTCCTTCTTCCATGGCCTTTCCGGCGCGCAGCGGGAAAGACGCGTCCTCGAACTGCTGCGCATGGTGGAGCTGGAGGAGAGCTACGCCGACCGGCTTCCGGCGCAATTGTCCGGCGGGCAGCGGCAGCGGGTGGCGATCGCCCGTGCGCTGGCGGCCGAGCCGGAGCTGATCATCTGCGACGAGATCACCTCGGCACTCGACCAGATCGTCCAGGCCGGCATCCTGACCATGCTGGCGGATTTGCAGCGGCGCCTCGGCGTGTCCTACCTGTTCATCACCCACGACATCGAGGTGGTGCGGGCGATCGCCGACCGCGTGGTGGTGCTGAACAAGGGGCGGGTGGTCGACCAGGGCGCGAAGGCGGACGTCCTGTCGCCGCCGTTCCAGGACTATACGCGGCTGCTGCTGGAATCCGTGCCGGAGATGACGCCCAACTGGCTCGACCGGCTTGTCGAACGACGGGCGGCATAACCGCGCCAGGACGCCGAATTGCGCAGGCTTGTCGAAGATGTCTGCTCGTCACCTGACGGTTTGGCGCCGGACCCGGGCGGCATGGTCTGCGTCGGCTCGCTCAATGCCGGCAACAGGATGTCGCTTTCGGTAGCTCCTCACACGGATGCCGATCCGTTCGGAATCATGAGCGGCTCGCGTGCGGTCGTGATGATGCGCTCGATCGGCATAGCCGTGCCGGACGGCTTCGAAAAAACCGCAAGGCAGGTGTTCGGCCTCACGAACGCCGAAGCTACCCTGGCCAGATCGCTGATATCGGGCAGTTCGCTGCGTCAGGCGCCGGACGCGGCCGGACTGACCTTCAAGACGGGTCGCACATATCTCGACCGCGTCTTCGCCAAGACAGGCACGCACCGGCAGAGCGAGCTCGTCGCACTGCTGATGAGTTGCGGAATTCCGAACTGACGAGCAGCCGGCGCGGTGAACGGCTAACCCAAGCTTGCGTGTCCGAGCTTTCAAACCGATACCGGTGCGGGCTTGCGGCTACAAACCAATCTGTGCTGCGAAACTGTGCTGAACAGATATTTGAGAGAACCTAACTAATTGATTTTTCTGGTCGGAGTGGCAGGATTCGAACCTGCGACCCCATCGTCCCGAACGATGTGCGCTACCAGGCTGCGCTACACTCCGCGACCAGACGGGCGGCTTATAACTGTCGCCGGCAAAAGCCGCAAGCGGGAAACGACCGGTTCGCCGCCGATTCCCGGAGCCGATTCAAAAACTGCCGAAACGGCCGCAACAGGCTGAATTCCCGCAGGTTTCCGTCAGGGCGAGGCCGCTCAATAGGGGCTGGCGACGTCGCCGGTCTCGACATAGACCGACTTCACCTGCGAATAGTGACGCAGCGCCTCCAGCGCGTTCTCGCGGCCGATTCCGGACTGCTTGTAGCCGCCGAACGGCACTTCCACCGGCGTCAGATTGTAGGCGTTGATCCAGCAGGTACCGGCCTGCAGCTCGGCGACGACGCGATGGGCGCGCGGCAGGTCGCGGGTGAAGACGCCGGCGGCGAGCCCGAACTCGGTGTCGTTGGCGCGCGTCACCGCCTCGTCCTCGTCGTCGAAGGAGAGCACCGTCATGACCGGGCCGAAAATCTCCTCGCGGGCGATGCGCATGGAATCGGCCACGTCGGTGAAGATGGTAGGCTCGACGAAGCAGCCGCCTTCAAAACCCTGCAGCGACGGCACGCCGCCGCCATGGCGCAGCGTCGCGCCTTCGTCCCTGCCGATGGCGATGTAGCCCAGCACCTTGTCGTGCTGCGCCTTGCTGACCAGCGGTCCCATCTGCGTCTCCGGGTCGAGCGGATCGCCGATCCGGATTTTCTTCGTGCGCTCGACCAGCCGCTCGACGAAGCGATCGTGCAGCCCTTTCTGCACGAAGACGCGCGTGCCGTTGGAGCAGACCTGGCCGGTCGAATAGAAATTGCCGAGCATGGCACCGCCGACGGCGTTTTCCAGGTCGGCGTCGTCGAAGACGATCAGCGGCGATTTTCCGCCGAGTTCCATCGTGGCGTGCTTCATCAGCGAGCCGGCCATGCCCAGCACCTTCTTGCCGGTCGGCACCGAGCCGGTCATGGAGACTTTCGCCACCGCCTCGTGGGAGGCCAGCGCCGTGCCGACATCGCCAAAACCCTGGACGACGTTGAAGACGCCGTCCGGCAGGCCGGCCTCGGTGTAGATCTCGGCAAGCGCCAGTGCCGACAGCGGCGTGTTCTCCGACGGCTTGAACACCATGGCGTTGCCCATGGCGAGTGCCGGCGCCGATTTCCAGCCGGCGACCTGGATCGGATAGTTCCAGGCGCCGATGCCGACGCAGACGCCGAGCGGCTCGCGGCGCGTATAGGCGAAGGGACCCCCGAGATCGGTGTAGTCCCCGCCGAAAGCCGCAACCGCGCCGCCGAAATATTCGAGCGCGTCGGCGGCGGAGGCGGCGTCCGCCACCAGCGTTTCCTGGATCGCCTTGCCGGTGTCGAGGGTCTCCAGCCGCGCCAGCTCGCCGTTGCGCTCGCGCAGCAGGTCGGCGGCGCGGCGCAGGATGCGGCCGCGCTCGACCGGCTTCAGCCGCGCCCAGGCGGGCTGCGCCGCGCGCGCCGCCTCGACGGCGAGTTCGACCGTGTTCGACGTCGCCGCGTGCAGCATGGCGATGGTCTCGCCCGTCGCCGGATAGATCACCGGCAGGGCCGGGCCCTGCTCGTCCTCGACGTGGCGGCCATTGATGTAGTGCGAGGCTTTCGGCTGGGCTTTCACGACCACTCCACTAGTTCTGTTCGATGGAAACGCCGTTCTCGTCGAGCTTGATCTCCACCCCGTCCGGCTTGCTCTCCTCGCGCCAGACATAGGCGCCGAGGGCGACGACGATCACCGCAAGGACGGCGATGACGATATAGAGCTTGTTCTGCTGCATCAGTCCTGTTCCGATTTCCGTTGGGTCTAGCGGCGTTTGCCTGCGGACGCCAGCGGGAGCGGCCTCACCGGTCGCTCTCGCGCCAGCGCGGATTGTACCACGGCTGCTGGTTGGAGGGCGGCAGCGGCGCGCGGCCGAGGATGTGGTCGGCGGCCTTCTCGCCGGTCATGATCGACGGCGCGTTGAGATTGCCGTTGGTGACACGCGGGAAGATCGAGGAATCGGCGACGCGCAGGCCGTCTACGCCTATGACCCGGCATTCGGGGTCGACGACGCTCGTCAGGTCATCGGCGCGGCCCATGCGGCAGGTGCCGCAGGGGTGGTAGGCGCTCTCGGCGTGCTCGCGGATGAAGGCATCGAGTTCGTCGTCGCTCTGCACATGCGATCCCGGCGACAGTTCGGCGCCGCGATAGGCCTGGAAGGCGGGCTGGCCGAAGATTTCGCGGGTCAGCCGGATGCAGTGGCGGAAATCGGCCCAGTCCTCGGCGTGCGACATGTAGTTGAAGCGGATCACCGGTTTCGCCCGGGGATCGGGCGAGCGCAGGCTGACGGTGCCGCGCGACTTCGAGCGCATCGGCCCGACATGCGCCTGAAAACCGTGCGACTTGGCGGCCGACTTGCCGTCGTAGCGGATCGCCGCCGGCAGGAAGTGGAACTGGATATCGGGGTAATCCACGCCCGCCTTCGAGCGCACGAAGGCCGCGGCCTCGAAATGATTGGTGGCGCCGAGGCCGGTCTTGAAGAACAGCCATTCGGCGCCGATCATCGCCTTTGAGAAGGGGTTCAGCACCGAATAGAGCGTGACCGGCTGCGTTGCTTCCTGCTGGATGTAGAGCTCGAGGTGATCCTGCAAATTGGCGCCGACGCCCGGGCGGTCCGCCACCACCTCGATGCCGTTGGCCCTGAGCTGCGCGGCCGGGCCGATGCCGGACAGCATCAGCAGCTTCGGCGAGTTGATCGAGGAGGCCGCGACGATCACTTCGCGGCGGGCGCGGATGGTTAGGATCCGCTTTCCCGTCTCGATCTCGACGCCTACGGCGCGGTGGTTCTCGATGACAATTTTTCGCGCGAAGCCTTTGACGAGACTCACGTTCTGCCGCTTCAGCGCGGGCCGCAGATAGGCGTTGGCGGCGGACCAGCGGCGGCCGCGATGGATGGTCTGCTCCATCGCGCCGAAACCTTCCTGTTTGGAGCCGTTGTAGTCGTCGGTGAGCTCGAAGCCGGCCTCGGCGCCAGCCTCGACGAAGGCGGCATAGAGCGGGTTCTTGCGGGCGCCGCGCTGCACATGGAGCGGACCGTCGGTGCCGCGCCAGCCGTCCTCGCCGCCGCGCACGTTCTCCATGCGCTTGAAATAGGGCAGCACGTCGGCATAACTCCAGCCGGTGGCGCCGGATTCCGCCCAGTGGTCGAAGTCGCCGGCATGGCCGCGCACATAGACCATGCCGTTGATCGAGGAGGAGCCGCCCAGAACCTTGCCCCGCGGGGTGGCGAGCACGCGGCGACCGAGATGCGGCTCCGGCTCGCTGGCAAAACCCCAGTCGTAGAGGCTCATATTCATCGGGAAGGACAGCGCCGACGGCATCTGGATAAGCGGGCCGATGTCGGTGCCGCCAAATTCGATGACGATGACGGAGTGCTTTCCGTCCTCCGAAAGGCGATAGGCCATGGCCGAGCCGGCCGAGCCCGAGCCGACGATGACGAAATCCGCCTCAAGCATCGGCGACGTGTCTTGTGAAGTCGGCGAGCGAGACGTTGCCGCCGCTGGCGATGACGAGCACGTTCTTGCCCTTGACATCGACCTGGCCGGAGAGCAGCGCCGCCAGCGAGGCCGCGCCCGACGGCTCGAGCACCAGCTTCAGCCGCTCGAAGGCGATCTTCATGGCGGTGCGCACCGCGCTGTCGCTGACAGTCATGCCCCGCACGCCGGCGGCCTGCGCTGCCGCGAAGGGCGCCACGCCCGGCCGCCGCGCCATCAGCCCGTCGCAGATCGACGGCGCCACCAGCGGCATGGTCTCGATCCCGCCATGGGCGATCGAATTGCCCATGCCGTTGAAACCCTCGGGCTCGACGCCGTGGATCGCGGTCTGCGGTGAGAGATAATGGAAGGCGAGCGCCACGCCGCCGATCAGTCCGCCGCCGCCGACCGGGCAGAACAGGACTTCGGCCTCGGCGCCGCGCGCGGCAAGCTGGTCCAGCGCCTCCAGCCCGGCGCCGCCCTGGCCGGCGACGATCTCAGGATCGTCGAACGGATGGAGCAGCACGAGGTTTTCTTCCGCCGCGATCTGCCGGGCCCGCTCGGAGGCGACTTCTTCCCGCGCCCGCTGGCCGTGGTCGGTGACGACCACGGTGGCGCCGTAGCCGGCGGTGGCGTCGCGCTTGGCGGCCGGCGCGTCGATCGGCATGACGATGGTGACGGGAATGCCGAGCGCCTGGCCGGCGGCGGCGAGCCCCTGCGCGAAATTGCCGGAGGAATAGGCGACCACGCCGCGCTTCGCCTCGTCGGGCGAAAGCTGCTTGAGCCGCCAGTAGGCGCCGCGCACCTTGAAGGAGCCGGCCCATTGCAGCGATTCCGGCTTGACGAAGACGCGCGCCGCGCCGGTTCGCGCGGCCAGCGCCCCCGATTCCAGCATCGGCGTGACCTGCGTGGCCTTCGACGTCGCCGCGTAGGCGCGCCTAAGATGGTCGAGATCGGGGATCATTTCGCCCTCAGACTGTCGTAGGAGACCATGACGTGCTCGGCATAGGCCGGCCTTGCGGTGAGCCGCTCGTAGTAGGCGCGCAGGTTGGGCGTGTCGGCGCGTTCGAAATCGAGCGTGTAATAGCGGTAGAGCGGCGCGCCCACCACCATGTCGGCGAAGCAGACATCCTCGCCGCCGAGATAGGCGCCCTCGGCCAGCCGCGCGTCGAGCATGGCGGCGAGCGTCTTCAGCCGCTTCTCCGCAGCCGCGATCGCCGCCAGGTCGCGCTTGGCTTCGGGCACGGCGATCGACGGCCAGAAGATGCCGGTGAGGAAGGCCGGGCCGAAGCTGGTCTTGATCCACTCCGCCCATTTGTCGACCGTGGCGCGCGCCGCGGGCGAGACCGGCCAGAACTGTCCGTCGCCATAGCCGGCGCCGAGATAGCGCACGATCGCCGCGCTCTCCCACAGGAACGGCCCATCGCCGTCGCGCAGCACCGGCACCAGCCCGTTGGGGTTCATGGCGAGGAAGTCCGGCGTGTCGTTGCCGCCGAAGGCGCCGCCCACGTCGTGGCGCTCGCTGTCGAGGCCGAGCTCGGCCAGCGCCCACATGACGGTCTGCACGTTGACGGAGGTGGCTCTGCCCCAGACGGTGATCATCTCACTCTCCTCGCGGGAAACGCTTGCGCTCTTCGAGCACGTTGAGGTCCATGTGGTTGCGCATGTAGCGCTCGGACGCCTTTTGCAGCGGCTGGAATTCCCAGGGGTAGTAGGCGCCGTTGCGCAGCGCGGGATAGACCACCCAGCGCCGCGCCTGGTTCTCGCGCACGGCGGCGTCGAAGGCCGCCATGTCCCAGCGGGCGCGCACCTTGGCCATGAAGTCCTCGACCAGTGCCGCATTGGCCGGGTCGGCGGCGAGGTTCTTCAGCTCGAGCGGATCCGATTCAAGATCAAACAGTTGCGGCGGGTCGATCTCGCAATGCACGAACTTGTAGCGGCCCTCGCGGATGGCCACCAGCGGCGCCTGCGAGCCCTCGGCGGCATATTCCATCAGCACCGGCGTCGTACGCGGCTGCCCTTTCATCAGCGGAACCAGCGTTTCGCCGTCGGTCCACGGGCGGATGGCGCCGATGTCGATGCCGGCGAGGTCGCAGAGCGTCGGCGCGATGTCGAGATTGGAGACCGGCGTCTCGACCAGGCCGGCCGGAATGCCCCTGCCGGCGATCATCAGCGGCACCCGCGCCGAGCCCTCGAAGAAATTCATCTTGAACCACAGGCCGCGCTCGCCGAGCATGTCGCCATGGTCGGAACAGAAAACGACGACGGTGTCGTCGCGCATCCGTGTCGCTTCGAGCACGCCGAGAATCTCGCCGACCTTCTCGTCGATGTAGGAGATCGAGGCGAAATAGCCGCGCCGTGAGCGGCGCATGTCTTCCGCCGTGATGTCGAAGCTGCCGTAGTCGCTGGCGTCGTAGAGGCGCTGCGAATGCGGGTCCTGTTTTTCGCGCGCGATGAAGGGGACAGCCGGGTCGAGCGCCGGGCAGTCCTCGTAGAGGTCCCAATGCTTGCGCCGCGCCACATAGGGATCGTGCGGATGGGTGAAGGAGACCGTGAGGCACCACGGCCGGCGCTCCGCGTCGTCGCAATGCCGGGCATGGTCGTAGAGCTTCTGGATCGCGTGGAAGGCGACCTCGTCGTCATATTCGAGCTGGTTGGTGATCTCGGCGACGCCCGCACCGGTGACCGAGCCGAGATTGTGGTACCACCAGTCGATGCGCTCGCCGGGTTTTCTGTAGTCCGGCGTCCAGCCGAAATCGGCGGGATAGATGTCGGTCGTCAGCCGCTCCTCGAAGCCGTGCAGTTGGTCGGGGCCGACGAAATGCATTTTTCCGGAGAGGCAGGTCGAATAGCCGGCGGCACGCAGATGATGCGCGAAGGTTGGGACCGACGAGGCGAACTCGGCGGCATTGTCGTAGACGCCGGTGCGCGACGGCAGCTGGCCGCTCATGAAGGCGGCGCGGCCCGGCGCGCATAACGGCGACGCCGTGTAGTTGTTTGCGAAGCGCGCGCAACGGCTTGCTAGCGCCTTCAGATTCGGCACGTGAAGGAAATCCGCCGGGCCGTCCGGAAACAGCGTGCCAGCAAGCTGGTCGACCATCAGGATGAGGATGTTGGGACGCCGGGTCATGTGCTGCACTGCTTCAGCTTGGTCTCGACATAGTCCTCGACCAGCGCCGTGGCGCTGATCGGGTGCGGAAGGCCGTCGCGCAGGGCGCGGCGAATGTAGAGCCCGTCGATCATGGCTGCGATGGTTTCGGCCATGCGCTCGGCCTCGCGGCGCCCGGTGAGAGGCACGAGCCCGCTCATCAGGTTGGAGTAGAGCCGGCGGCTGTAGACGCGCAGCAACCGGCGCAGCGGCGTCGACTTCTGCGCCTCCCCATAGAAGGCAAGCCAGGCGTGCACGGTCTCCTGGCGGAACTGGCTGACGGAGAGGTTGACGCGCACCACCGCGGAGATGCGCTCGCGCGGCGTGCGGGTCTTGGCCAGCGCCGCCACCGTGTCGCGGCCGAGATCGGCGAGCAGGTGCCGCATCGTCGCCTGCAGCAGGTCCTCCTTGGCGCCGAAATAATGGTGGGCGAGCGCCGACGACACCCCGGCGCGGCCGGCGATGTCGGACATGGTGACGTCGAGCGTGCCGCGGTCGCTGATCGCCGAGATCGCGGCATCGATGAGGGCACGCCGGCGCAGCGGCTCCATTCCGAGCTTGGGCATTGGTCTTCTCCTGCGGCGAATTTATTTTTTATTGACGGGTCAATCAACAAAAATCGGCTGACCTGTTTCGGTTACCCAAGCGGCACCGAACAACCACTTCCATCTTTACCGCACTGCAAAAGCCGTTCATGATTGAACAGATTTGACGGCGTTGGAATTCCGCCGTTTTTGGCGCAACATGCACTACTCAGAGGAGGTCGCCATGACCGCATGCATCGTCGGCTGGGCGCATTCGCGTTTCGGCAAGCTGGAGGGCGAGACGCTCGAGGGCCTGATCACCAAGGTGGCCGCCGAGGCGCTCGAGCATGCCGGCATCGGCCCGCAGGACGTCGGCGAGATCGTGCTCGGGCATTTCAATGCGGGCTTCTCGCCGCAGGATTTTACTGCGAGCCTCGTCCTGCAGACCGACGACCGGCTGCGCTTCAAGCCGGCCACGCGCGTCGAGAACGCCTGCGCCACCGGTTCCGCGGCGGTGCGGCAGGGCATCCGGGCGGTCGAGGTCGGAGCGGCGAAGTTCGTCCTGGTCGTCGGCGCCGAGCAGATGACCACCACGCCGGGCCCTCAGGTTCAGCAGAATCTGATCCGTGCCTCCTATATGCCGGAGGAGGGCGACATTCCCGCGGGCTTCGCCGGCCAGTTCGGAAAGATCGCTGCGGCCTATTTCCAGCGACATGGCGACCAGTCGGACGCGCTTGCCGCGATCGCCGCGAAGAACCACAGGAACGGCGTCGACAATCCTTATGCCCATATGCGCAGGGATTTCGGCTACGAATTCTGCCGCCAGGAGAGCGACAAGAACCCGTTCGTCGCCGGTCCGCTGAAGCGCACCGACTGCTCGCTGGTGTCGGACGGCGCGGCAGCCCTGGTGTTGACCGACGCGACCACGGCGCTCTCCATGCGCCGCGCCGTCGCTTTCCGCGCCAACGAGCACGTGCAGGACTTCCTGCCGATGTCGAAGCGCGACATTCTTTTGTTCGAGGGCTGCGAGGAGGCGTGGGCGCGTGCGTTGAAGTCGGCCGGCGTGACGCTCGACGATCTCTCCTTCGTCGAGACGCATGACTGCTTCACCATCGCCGAGTTGATCGAATACGAGGCGATGGGTTTGGCGCCTCGCGGCCAGGGCGCCAAGGTCGCGCTGGAGGGCCAGACGGAGAAGGGCGGCCGGCTGCCCGTCAACCCGTCGGGCGGGCTGAAGGCCAAAGGCCATCCGATCGGCGCCACCGGCGTATCGATGCATGTGCTGACCTCCATGCAGCTCACCGGCGAGGCCGGCGGCATCCAGGTGAAGGACGCGAAGCTCGGCGGCATCTTCAACATGGGCGGTGCCGCGGTCGCCAATTACGTCTCCATCCTCGACCGCATCAGATGAAGCACTCGGCCGTCGTGACCGGTGGCGCCTCGGGGATCGGCATGGCCGTGGTGAAGCGGCTGCTGGACGAGGGCTGGCCGGTCGCGCTGGTCGATGCCGACGAGGCGGCGCTGGCGACGGCCGAAGAAGCTTTTTCAGACGAGAACGCGGTCTTCCTGGCCGCCGACGTGACCGACGAGGACGAGGTGGCGGAGGCTTTCGATGCGGTCATCGACCGCCTCGGCCTGATCGGCGGCCTGGTCAATTCGGCCGCCATCATCAGCGATCTTTCGGTGGAGGAGACGAGCGCCGAGCTGTTCCGCCAGATCCTCGATGTCAACCTGGTCGGCTCCTTCATTGCCGCCAAGGCGGCGCTGGAGCGCATGGGCGCCAGCCTGTCGATCGTCAACATAGCCTCGGTGTCCGGCCTGCGCGCCAATGCCGGCCGGGTCGCCTATGGCGCGTCGAAGGCCGGCGTGAAGCTGATGTCGGAGGTGATGGCCACCGAATACGGCCATCGCGGCGTGCGGGTGAACTGCGTGGCGCCGGGCCCGATCGAGAGCCCGATGACGGCGCGCCTGCACGGCGTGGAAGAGCGCAGGCTGTGGCTGCGCCATGTCCCGCAGGGCCGCTACGGCGAGCCGGAGGAGGTGGCCGCCGCCGTCGCCTTCCTGCTGTCGCCGGAGGCAAGCTACGTCAACGGCCACACGCTGGTGGTCGACGGCGGATTTCTGCCGACGGGGATCGTCGGCGACAGGTGAGGCTGCCGCAACGGCTTCGCTGCCAACCTGAAGCCGTGGACGAGGGCGCTTGGCACCCAATCCCTGGGGATGAAAAATCCGCAGCCGAGAATATTTTCCGGCCTGTTCAGTTGCTTACAGCCGTGGCCGCGAAAATCCCGGCCTTTTTATCCCCCACATCTCCGCCTCCCTTATCCTTGCCGGCAGTTCCTCCCGCGGGAACGCCGGTCGCGACGGTGGTTTGGTGGGGAGGGACCGGCGCCTCCGGTGCGGGAAGACGTAGCCCGCGCCCGGGGAGGCCCGTCCGAAGGTTCCTCCTCCGCAACTATGTGCGGGGCGCACTGGACGAGTGCTGCGGCATGGCCAGCCGAGGCGACGCAAGAAGCCGGAGCCGGAGCTATAGCGAAGCGGAACGGGATAGGGCCCGAAATCGCCGGCGGGGCGCGAAGGCCGCGCCATATATTTACTAAAGAGGCTCGGCCCAGCGCCCCGCTTCCCGACTTTTCCCTCCGAGGCAGGGAGCGCTCTTTGAACAATGGCCAGACTGCGAAGGCAGGGCGTGGCGAGGATGGAGGCTGGATGCGTGAGACAGTATCATTCGGCTGTGTCGCCGTGGCCGCCCGTGGCCGCCTGTGCCACGCCCGAAAGCGACACCGTCCCGAAGGCCGGTATCTTCAGCCCCGGTTCGGTGATGTCCACTCCCGCGACCAGGCCGAGGAAATGCATCTCCAGCCCGCTGGTGATGCCTGCGGAAAAGCCGAGATAGCCGCCGAGCGTCGCGTGCAGATCGCGGGTTCCCGGCAACCAGGCGACCGACGCGAATCCCGGCGCGAAATCGCGGCCGGTAGCGTTGGACGGCATTTTCGCGCCGAGCTCGGGCACGGCGGCAAGGACGTGGGCGACGAAGCTGTTGGAGTTCGGGCCGGGCCAGATTCGATAGTCTCCGGGTCTGCCATAGGGATAGGCGGCAATCGCCGCCTCGACCTTGGGGATCAGCCGCTCGGCCTCGCCGCCGGAAATCTTGCGCACGACGGTGGGCAGGTTCGAATACCAGCGCGCATCGGCGGGGTAGCCGTTGCGGCGCACCGGCGAGCCCCAGCCGACCTTGTCGTAGCGCTGGTAGGAGGATGCCCCGGCCGCCTTGGTGACGATCCAGCTATGGACGGAAAGCGCGCCCTTCAGCCCGCCGGTGCGCGCCGCCATGACGTAGATGGCGGCTTCCGGGTCGTCTTGCGGCTCGGCCAGCAGGCCGGAGGACGACCAGTCGGCGTCGCGCCACGAACTGGGATGCTCGCCCAATTGCCACCAGGCGATCGCCGCCAGAGCCGGTGCCACGAAGACGACGAGCAGGAACAGAAACAGGCGCTTGACCAGCCGCATCTGGCGGAACCTCGACATTTGGGGCAAGGATGGACAGGGCGCCCGCCCGCCGAAATGAGACGATCGAAGATGGTGAAATCGTGACCGATCCGGTGCTGGTCGAGGTGCTGCGCGGCGGCCATGTCGAGAGCGCGCATCGCGGCGCCGTCGCAGTGGTCGATGCCGACGGCAGGACGGTGCTGGAGATCGGCGACGTCGGCCAGCCGGTGTTTCCGCGCTCGGCGGTGAAGGCGATCCAGGCGTTGCCGCTGGTGGAAAGCGGCGCTGCCGACGCCTGCGGCTTCGGCGACCGGGAGCTGGCGCTGGCCTGCGCCTCGCATGGCGGCGAGCCCGCCCATGTCGAACTGGCCGCGGCCATGCTCGCCAGCGCCGGTCTCGACGAGGCGGACCTGGAGTGCGGCGTCCACTGGCCGAGCCATTTCGAGTCGAGCCTCGCTTTGGCACGCTCGGGTGGCGAGCCCGGCGGTCTGCACAACAACTGCTCCGGCAAGCATGCCGGCTTCCTCTGCACCTGCCGCCATCTCGGCGTCGACCATCGCGGCTATGTGGCGGCCGGCCACCGCTCGCAGCAGATGGTGCGCGAGGCGATGCAGGCGGTGACCGGTGCCGGGCATGGCGAGGAGAACGGCGCCACCGACGGCTGCTCCATTCCGACCTATGCCGTGCCGCTGAAAAGCCTGGCGCTCGGCTTCGCCCGTATGGCGACAGGGCAGGGGCTTGCGCCGGCACGCGCCCAGGCGGCGAAGCGGCTGCTGGCTGCCTGCATGGCCGAACCGTTCTTCGTCGCCGGGACCGGCCGCGCCGACACCAGGCTGATGCAGGCGGCGCCCGGAAAAATCTTCGTCAAGGTCGGCGCCGAAGGTGTCTTCTGCGCCGCCCTGCCGGAACTCGGCTGCGGCATCGCCCTGAAATGCCTCGACGGCGGCGAGCGCGGCGCCGCCGCCATGATCGCCGCGGTGCTGGCCCGGCTGCTCGGCGGCCATGACGCCGATCTTGCCGGAAGGCTGATGGCGATGGCGCACCCGCCGGTGCTGAGCCGCAAGGGCGCGACGGTGGGCCTGGTCCGCCCAGCCGCGGCGCTGACGGGGTAGCCCGTCAGCTCACGTGGTTGCGTTCGACGGTGAGATGGCCGTAGCCGCTGCCCGTCTCGGCCATGTCGCCGGTGACCGCCTCGCTCCAGCGGAAGCCGACCACCGCGCCGGCGGGTGCGGCTTCGACGACGTTGTCGGCGATGACCGCCGGCCCGCAACCCTCGACCACGCTGACGGCGATGCCGGTATGGCTGTTGCGGATGACGTTGCTGGTCGCCGAGACGTTGCGCATATAGGGCCCCCAGCCGATCTTGATGCCGTAGAGCGGAGCCTCCTCGATCACATTGCCGGTGACGGTGGTGTCGGCCTCCACCGTGATGCCTACCCCGAAGCCGGGCGGGTCGGCGGGGTAGGGGCCGGCGGTGACGAGATTGCGCACGATGTTGCCGCTGACGATCGCCAGACGGCCGCCCTCGTTATAGTTCACGACGGAGATGCCGTTTGCCGCGCCGTTGACGACATTGCCGCCGATCACCGCGCCCTCGAAGGCGAATTCGGCATAGATGGCGGTCTCGCCGCTGCGCACGCACGTATTGTTGGCGATCTGGATGTCACCGCTGCTGTTGGCGCGGATGGCGGAAAAGGCGCAGTCCACGATCGAATTGTTGGCGATCATGACATGGTCGGCACGGAAGGCGTTGATGCCGTTGCCATAGGGCCCGGTGCCGCCCCTGCGCGCAGCGATGCGCTCGACGCGATTGTTCGTCACCATGGTGAAATCGTCGGCCGCCTGCCAGCGATGGACCAGGATACCGCCATTGGCGCAGTCGGTGACGCTGTTGCCGGCGATCGACAGCCGTCCGGCCTCGACCGAATAGATACCGGATTCCCCGGCTCCCGAGATGGTCGTCCGCTCGATGCGGCCGGACACGCCTTCGAGTGCCAGGCCGTTGCTGCCGCTGCCGAGGATCTGGCAATCGTCGACGACGAGATGACTGATGCGGCGCAGATCGACGAGACCATGCGCGTACTCGCCGATCCAGCGGTTGGCGCCGTCGAGCACGAGGCCGGACAGTTCGATGTGGTCGCCGTGCTCGGCCATGAGCAGATGGCCGTCGCCGCCATAGAGGATGCGGGTGGCGCCAGACACGCCGGTGAGCTGCACGCGGCGCGGCAAGGTGATGTTGGAGACGACATAGGTGCCGGGCGGCAGGAAGATCGGGGCGTCGCTGGTTTCCGCCTTCCGCAGGAGCTTCGCGAAAGCCTTGCTCTGGTCGTCCAGGGCACCCGGCGCGATACCGGACTCGGCGGCGTTGATGGCGCCGCGCAGGTGCGCCGTCTCGATCCCTGCCGGCGGGCGCTGCACCGCCGCCGCCGGCAGCGACAGCGCCGCGGGGGCCGCAAGCCCGGCCGAGCCCGCCAGAAAGTGGCGTCTGTTCAACATCGGCACACCCTGTCTGCCTTTTGGGTGGGAGGAGCACGAAACGTGCCACCGGCCGGTCGTCCTCGAATGGCTTGCCGGCTACCGGCCGAAGGCATAGATTTGGTCGATGAGCAGGGCGTTCACACGCGAAGACGACAACGAGGCCATCGCCGACATCGGCGAGCGGCCGGTGAGTCAGCACCGCAACCTCGTCACCGAGAAAGGCCTGGCGCACATCGAGAAGGAACTTGCCCGCCTGAGGGAAGAGCTCGGCGAGGCCGAGCGCTCGTCCAACCGCGAGCGCATTGCGCTGGTGTCGCGCGACCTGCGCTATTGGACGTCCCGCCGCGAGACGGCGGAGGTTTCCGTGCCCGAGCCAGGGTCCGATGTGGTGCGTTTCGGCATGACGGTGACGCTGCTCGGAGAGGACGGCAAGCGGCACACCTGGAGGATCGTCGGCGAGGACGAGGCCGACGCCGCGCAGGGATCGATCAGCCACGTCTCGCCGATGGCCCGGGCGCTGTTCGGCAAGGGTGTCGGCGACGAGGCGAGCGTCAACGGCAAGGAATTCGAGATCGTCGGGATGAAGGCAGGCTGAGACGGCAGCCTCAGCCTTCAAGCGCAACCGTGTGATCCCTGAAGAAGGCAGCGGCGCCGTCCTCGTCGATTTCGCCGGCGGCGACCATCAGGACGAAGTGGATAAGGTCTTCATCTCCGGCCTGCAGCTCAAGTCCGTTGAAGAAGAGAAACGTATCGGCTGCCGCCAACGCGGTACGCTTGTTGCCGTCCACGAACGGGTGGTTCTTGGCGATGCCGAAAAGATAGGCGGCGGCCAGTTCGCACAAGTCGGAGTCGCCATAGGCCTGTTTTTGCAGCGGCCGATTGAGCGCAGAATCCAGCATGCCTTCGTCGCGCACGCCGGCAGCTCCGCCATGCAGGCGCAACTGCTCGGCATGCAGGGCGAGAATGAAGTCGAGCGAATGGAACTCGGTCATTTCGCCAGCGCGCGATAGACCTTTTCGTATTTCTTCATGCGATCGCGTGCGACCGCCATCTTGCGCTCGAATTCCTCCGCCGAATCCTCGACGCGGCGCAGGCGAAGCTCATCGCCCTCCTGCACGATCAGGACATTGTCACCGGCCTGCAGGTTGAGTTTTGTGAGCAGTTCCTTCGGCAGGATCACGCCCTCGGAATTGCCGATCTTGCGGATGACGGTGTTCATGGGGACCTCCATGTTATAACGGCATGTATAACATGGAGCGGGGCCTGTTGCAACGGATGTGACAACGGTCACGCCAAGCCAGCCGGTAATCGGTGGCGGCTTCCCAATGCCGGTTGACGATCCATATCCCGGCGGTTATTGATCAATCCCATAGCCCAAAAGTTATCAATCAAGGAAAAATGCCGGACGCGCAGGACATGCTGTTCAGAACGCTCGCCGATCCGACGCGGCGGGCCATTTTC
Source organism: Kumtagia sp. (assembly GCF_059502445.1). Classification (NCBI taxonomy): domain Bacteria; kingdom Pseudomonadati; phylum Pseudomonadota; class Alphaproteobacteria; order Hyphomicrobiales; family Phyllobacteriaceae; genus Kumtagia; species Kumtagia sp. The sequence goes on along the minus strand of NZ_JCACER010000010.1, from coordinate 45,337 downwards.
GAGCGCCTGTGCCGCGAAGGCGAGCAGACGGTCGGCGCGCTGACGGCGCGGGCCGGTGTCTCGCAGCCGGCCGTCTCGAAACATCTCGGCGTGCTGAAGCAGGCCGGGCTGGTGCGCGACCGCCACAATGGCCGCCAGACCCACTACAGCGCGCAGGCGGGTGCGCTCGCCCCGCTGACCGATTGGGCGAACGAGATGACCGGCTTCTGGCAGAGCAAGTTCGACCAGCTCGAAAACCTGCTCGACAGGATGGACCAATGAAGCAATCAGAACCGCGCTCCGTCGTCATCGAGCGGGAAATCCCGCATCCGCCGCAAAGGATCTGGCGCGCACTGACGCAGTCGCACCTGATCGAGGAGTGGCTGATGAAGACCGATTTCAGGCCGGAGGAGGGCAGCCGTTTCAATCTCAGCGCCGCCTGGGGCGCCGTGGACGGCGAAGTTCTGGCGGTCGAGCCGAACAGGACGCTATCCTATACCTGGGACACCAAGGACCTCAGGAGCGTCATCACCTGGACGCTTACACCGACGCCCACGGGCACGGTTCTGCGCATGGAGCAGTCGGGTTTTCGGCCGGACCAGCAGTCCTACTACCGCGGCGCGATCGCCGGATGGCAGCGCTTCTTCGCCAATCTGGAGCAGGTGCTGGAGCGGCTGGACTGAACGTAAGCCGCGGCACTTCATCGCGAGCCGGGAGGTAACATGAATATTCTCTTGTGGGTTCTTCAAATCCTGCTCGCCCTGCATACCGTGACGGGCGCGGTCTGGAAGTTCTCCAATTCCGCGCAGACCGTGCCTTCCTTGAGCGCGATCCCGCACGGTGCTTGGCTGACGATGAGCGTCCTTGAGCTCATCTGCGCCCTGGGCCTGATTCTCCCGGCATTCTACAAACCCTTGGCCATGCTGGTTCCGATCGCGGCGGCGCTGATAGCCGCGGAGATGCTGCTGTTTTGCGCCTTGCACATCTATTCCGGCGACCCGAATTTCGGTCCTATGATCTATTGGCTGGTTGTGGCTGCCCTATGTGCCTTCATCGCCTATGGCAGGCTCGTCCTGAAACCTCTTTGAGAGGCAGCCGACCATGACCCGCAAGACCGATCCCACGACGCCCAAGCGCCCGTCGCGCGCCGTTGGCAAGAAACCGGCTCCGGAAAAGCCGAAGGCGCCGGGCAAGCCTTCCGCGGCTGCCGCGGGCAAGACGGCGGGCGCCCAGCCGGTGCTGCTTTCGGGCGGCAATCCGCAGATCCCGAAAGGTTATGGCGATGCGCCCGTGCGGGCCTACATCGCCGCCATGCCGGGCTGGAAAAGCGAGGTCGGGCGCCGCCTCGATGCGATCATCGAGCGCACGGTTCCCAATGTGCGCAAGGCGGTGAAATGGAATTCGCCCTTCTACGGCGTCGAGGACGATCTCTGGTTCGCCAGCTTCCACGTCTTCGCCAAATACGTGAAGGTGACGTTCTTCCGTGGCACGTCGCTGGATCCCGTGCCGCCCGGCGCGTCAAAGCATCCGGAGGTGCGCTATCTCGACATTCATGAGGACCAGCTCGACGAGTCCCAATTCGCCGACTGGGTGAGGCAGGCGAGCGAGTTGCCCGGCGAAAAACTGTGAGATGGTTTCCGAGCTAGCCAAGGGCGTCCGCAAGCACCTCATTAAAGCGCGCGAACGCAGCGGCCTCTTCCGGCGCATGGTCCGGATTGACCTCGGTGATCGTCAAACAGCGCCATTGCGGCAAGGCGGCCAGCCGCTTCAGGACGAAGCCGGCTTGTTCCAGACTGAGACCGTCGCAACGGCGCACATTTTCCGCGATCGGAAAGTCGACGAAGGCGAGGACATCGACGTCGAAGTGAACGAGCACGCAGTCGAAATGTGCCGCCCATCCGGCAGCGCGCGCTACCGCCGCCTCGATGTCGCCGACAGCTTCATGGCGCGATATGAGCTCGATTGCGTGTTCCTTGATCGCTGCAGCCTCCGGCGGCGTGATGTTCTCGACGCCGAAATAGAGGATCTGCGCGGGCGCGAGCATCGGACCAATGCCGCCGAGACCGGCAAGCGAAGCCTCGCATCCGGGAAGGTCGAGCATGTGGGCGACGCCGGTCCAGTCCAGGGCGCCGTCGCTGGTGCCGGGCGTGTTGAGATCGGCGTCGAAGTCGATGTAGACGAGCCCGATCCGGACGCCGGCCGCGCGCGCACCGGCGACCGTTCCCAACTCCACGGTGCAATCGCCTCCAAGGACGAGCACGTCCTCCCGAGCAGCCATCGTCGCCGTCACACGGTTTGCAACCGCTTGGCAAGCGTGGCGCACTGCCTCCAGGTTCATGGCGTTCGGCCGCGAAAAATCCGGCCGCCATCGGAACGAGGCCACGTCGCCATGGTCCCGGATGGTTCTGCCCCGGCTTGCCAGCGACGCCGCCAGCCCGTGCCGCCGGAAGGCCGCGGGGGCTCGTTCCTGGCCCGGCGCATAGGCGCCGGCGCTGGTGGCGGCGCCGATGATGTTCAGCAAACGCGCCAAGCAGACGCTCCATTTCGAACGATCCCTGCTACAAACGCCTCAAGCGAGAGGAAGGTTTCGTCCGCGACGTCGAGAAGCCGTCGCGACGGCAGGCGCTGGAATGCACGAAGAGCCGGAGTTTGTACGATGAAGAACGCGGCAACGACCATGACGGCGGACGCCTCGAAGGTCGCGGAAGGCGGAGCCTCGCCCGCCCAGCTGATCGATGCGCGCATCGAGCAGCTGGGCGATTGGCGAGGCAAGACGCTCGCCCGGGTGCGGACGCTGATCAAGCAGGCGGACCCCGAAATGGTCGAGGAGGTGAAGTGGCGAAAGCCGTCAAACTTGCTGGGCGTTCCGGTGTGGGAGCACGATGGCATCGTCTGCACCGGCGAGACCTACAAGGACAAGGTGAAACTGACTTTCGCCCATGGTGCGGCGCTGGACGATCCTGCAGGCCTCTTCAATTCCAGCCTCGAAGGCAACACCCGCCGCGCCATCGATCTTCATGACGGTGAAAGCATCAACGAAGAGGCTTTCAAGGCACTCGTTCGCGCTGCCGTGGCGCTGAACAGCAGCCGCTCCGGGAAGAAGCCGAAGAGCGGTTGAGCGAGCCGGCAGGGGAAGTGAAGCGGACGGGCGGCTGAGCCGTCGACGCGACAATGCATGCGCGCGCAACGCTACGAGACGGCAGGCACGGTGGTCGACGGTGCCCGCCGTGTTCGGCTCAGTTCGCCAGTCTGTCGAGCAGGCGCTCCGCGGCCTCCGGGATCACCGTTCCCGGCGGAAAGATTTCCGTGGCGCCGGCCTGGCGGACGGCATCGAAGTCCTGAGGCGGGATGACGCCGCCGGCGACGATGAGGATGTCGTCGCGGCCGAGCTTTTTCAGCGCCGCCTTGAGCTCGGGGATGAGGGTGAGGTGGCCGGCGGCGAGCGACGAGGCGCCGACGATATGCACGTCGTGCTCGGCGGCCAGTTTTGCGATCTCTTCGGGCGTCTGGAACATCGAGCCGACGGTGACGTCGAAGCCGAGATCGGCGAAGGCGGTGGCGATCACCTTCTGGCCGCGGTCGTGCCCGTCCTGGCCCATCTTGGCGACGAGGATGCGCGGTCTGGCGCCGGTGGCCTTCTCGAAGGCCAAAACCTTTTCCTGGACGCGGTCGACGACGGCATTCTCGCCGATCGCCTCGCGGTAGACGCCGGCGATGGTCCGCACCTCCGCGACATGGCGGCCGAACGCCTTTTCCAGCGCCAGCGAAACCTCTCCGACCGTCGCTTTCGCCCGAGCCGCCTTGATGGCGAAGTCGAGCAGGTTGCCGTTTTCGCGCGCTGCGGCGGTGAGCTGGTCGAGCGCGGTCTCGACGGCGGCGACGTCGCGCGTGCCCTTGAGCTGCTGCAGTTTCGACAATTGCCGCGCCCGCACCTCGGCATTGTCGATCTTGAGCACGTTGACCGCGATATCCTTCTCGGGGCGGAAGGCATTGACGCCGACCAGAAGCTGCTCGCCGGAATCGATGCGCGCCTGCGTGCGGGCCGCCGCCTCCTCGATGCGCAGTTTGGGGATGCCCTTTTCCACGGCCGCCGCCATGCCGCCGAGGGATTCCACCTCGGCGATGTGCGCGAGCGCCTTGTTGGCGAGATCATGCGTCAGCCGTTCGACGAAGGCCGAGCCGCCCCACGGGTCGATGAAGCGGGTGGTACCGGATTCCTTCTGCAGGATGAGCTGTGTGTTGCGGGCGATGCGCGCCGAATGGTCGGTCGGCAGGGCCAGCGCCTCGTCGAAGGAGTTGGTGTGCAGCGACTGGGTGTGGCCCTGCGTCGCCGCCATCGCCTCGATCATGGTGCGCATGATGTTGTTGTAGGGGTCCTGCGCCGTCAGCGACCAGCCCGAGGTCTGGCAGTGGGTGCGCAGGGACAGGGAGCGCTGGTCTTTTGGAGCGAAATTCTTCTGCATCAGCGCCGCCCAGATCAGCCGCGCCGCCCGCATCTTGGCGATTTCCATGAAAAAATTCATGCCGATCGCCCAGAAGAAGGACAGGCGCGGCGCGAATTTGTCAATGTCGAGCCCGGCGGCGACGCCGGCGCGCGCATATTCGATGCCGTCGGCGATGGTGTAGGCGAGCTCCAGGTCGGCGGTCGCCCCGGCCTCTTGCATGTGGTAGCCGGAGATCGAGATGGAGTTGAACTTCGGCATGTTGGCCGAGGTGTAGGAAAAAATGTCCGACACGATCCGCATCGAGGGTTTCGGCGGATAGATGTAGGTGTTGCGGACCATGAACTCCTTCAGAATGTCGTTCTGGATGGTGCCGGCAAGATCCTTCTGGGCGACGCCCTGTTCCTCGGCCGCCACGATGTAGAGCGCCATGACCGGCAGCACCGCGCCGTTCATGGTCATCGACACGGTCATCTCGCCAAGCGGGATCTGGTCGAAGAGCTGGCGCATGTCGAGGATGGAATCGATCGCGACCCCCGCCATGCCGACATCGCCGGCGACGCGCGGATGGTCGCTGTCGTAGCCGCGATGGGTGGCGAGATCGAAGGCAACCGACAGGCCTTTCTGGCCGGCGGCGAGATTGCGGCGGTAGAAGGCGTTGGACTCCTCGGCCGTCGAGAAGCCGGCATATTGGCGGATCGTCCAGGGCTGCTGGACGTACATGGTCGGGTAGGGGCCGCGGATGAACGGGGCGATGCCCGGGAACGTGTCGAGCGTCTCGAGGTCGGCGAGGTCGGTTTCGCCGTAGAAGCGCTTGATCGCCAGGCCTTCCGGCGTTTCCCAGAGCGCTCTGTCGCGGACGGGGGCGAGGGTAGCCGGCCGCTGCCAGCCGATGCTCGAAAAGTCGGGTATCATGCCTTTGCGCCGATCAGCTCGTCGATGCGGGCCGATTCCAGCCTCGGGCAGAATACCGTGCCGTCGGTCGGCAGCGGCCGCCGGTCGGCGGAAAGCGTCTCGATCGGCAGCTCGATCTTTATCGGGAACAGCGTCGTGCCTACAATGCCGCGTTTTCCGGACCTGTAGTCGGCGGCGCGGCGGTCCCGCGCTTCCATGACACGCGTCTGGAGCTGACCGGCCGCCAGGCTACGCAGCAGGCCGCCTTCCTTTTCGATGCGCTGGAATTCCGTCCAGCCCGCTTCGGCAAGCGCCTCGGTCAAGGCCTCCACGCTGCCCGAGCCGGCGACCGGATCGGCGACGAAGTCGACATGGCTTTCGGCGGCGAGCACCAGTTGCGTGTTGCGCGCGACCCGCCGTGCGAAGGCCTCCGGCAATCCATGCGCGATGGTGTGGGGCAGCACCGAGATCGAATCGGCGCCACCGACACCGGCGGCGAAGGCGGCCAGCGTCGAGCGCAGGATGTTGGTCTCGGGGTCGAGCGCCGTCGCCATGCGATAGGAGGTTTCGGCATGGATCACCGCCCGCGACGGCTTGATCGATACCACTTCCTGTGCGCGCTGCCACAGCAGTCGCAATGCCCGGATCTTGGCGATCGACAGGAACTGGTCCTGGTCGACGCAAAGCGCGAAGCCGATATAGGGCGCCGCGTAGACCAGCGCCTGGCGGGCGTCTTGGAACAGCCTGAGATGAGCGACGGCGCCGGCGAGCATGGCGCCGAGTTCCTGCGCTTCGGTTGCGCCTGCGTTGTGATAGACGCGGCCATCGGCCTCGAGCAGGATGCCGGGCACGCCCATGGCGAAGAAATGCGCCAGCGACTGCGGCATTGAAGCCTGCAGCGCCTCGATCGACATGCGCAGCCGGCCGGTGCCGGCGAAGGTGGCGGCCGAATCGATGCCGAAGGAGATGCCGAGCTTCGCCGGATCGGCGCGGCGCCTGGTCAGGAAGGCGACGAGGCGGTCGGCCATGGCGCGGCTCGACGGATGCGCGTCGATCCTGAGATGCACTTTGTCGAGCTGCACGCCGTCGAGCACCCGCTCCAGCGTGTCGGCCTCGTCCGGAAGGCCATAGCCGAAGGCGTTGGGCGCGCCCTCGAAGACCAGGGCGAGGCCGGTCGCGCCGTTGCCGATGTCCTCCAGCGCCTGGCGGTTGGCGCGCTTCGGATCGGTATCGTCGCAGCGCTGCACGATGAGCCAGGGCGAGGCGGGCTTGCGGCGCGACAGCGGCACAGCGTCGCCGCGCCGCGCCGCCAGCGGGTCGAGCGCGATGCCGTCGTCGCTGCGCCCCACCATCACGTCATCGAAGGCGGCGCCTGCAAGCGCCTTTTCCACCAGTGCCAGCCATCGCGTCCGGTCGGCCTCCGGGAAGGCGGATTCGCTGATCAGTCGATCGACGTCCATCTTCGTTACTCCTCCACTCGGGACACGGGCGAAGCGGGTATCCGGTCGGCATCGACGGAACCCAAAGGGGTCAAGTACCGATTGCCAAACACGAACTCCAAGCGCAAGCCCGCGCCTGCACTTTCACTTTCGCTCCCATTGTAGCACGGCTGGCGCGCCTCTATACCATTGGCTAACCGCCGGATGTCATTTTCGAACCATCCGTCGGAACGACCGGGAGCAGAGTTCATGGCCGATCCCACCAGCATCTTCCTCGGTGCCAGCCGCAAGCCGGACGATTCGTACCAGCGGCCGGAAGAGCTGCTGTTGAAATACGGCAATCGTCACGGTCTTGTGACGGGCGCGACCGGCACCGGCAAGACGGTAACCTTGCAGATCATCGCCGAAGGCTTCTCCAATGCCGGCATCCCGGTGTTCTGCGCCGACATCAAGGGCGACCTCTCGGGCATCGCCATGATGGGCGAGCCGAAGGATTTTCTGGTCAAGCGCGCCGAAACCGTGAAGCTCGACCCCTACGAGTTCCAGGAATTCCCTGTGATCTTCTGGGACCTGTTCGGCGAGCAGGGCCATCCCATCCGTGCGACCGTGTCGGAGATGGGACCGCTGCTGCTGTCGCGCCTGATGAACCTGACTGAGGCGCAGGAAGGCATCCTCAACATCGCCTTCCGCATCGCCGACGAGGAGGGCATGCTGCTCCTCGATATGAAGGACCTGCAGGCGTTGCTGACCAACATCGCCGAGCGCGCCGACGAGATCTCGCGGCGCTACGGCAATGTGACGAAGCCGTCGGTCGGGGCGATCCAGCGCACGCTGCTCGTGCTCGAGCAGCAGGGCGCCAACCATTTCTTCGGCGAGCCGGCGCTGCGCATCGCCGACATCATGCGCACCACACGCGACGGCCGCGGCGCCATCAACGTGCTCGCCGCCGACAAGCTGATGATGAACCCGCGGCTCTACGCGACCTTCCTGCTGTGGCTGATGTCCGAGCTGTTCGAGCAGCTTCCGGAGGTGGGCGACCCGGACAAGCCAAAGCTCGTCTTTTTCTTCGACGAGGCGCATCTGCTGTTCGACGAGGCGCCGAAGATACTCGTCGACAGGGTCGAGCAGGTGGTGCGACTGATCCGTTCCAAGGGCGTCGGCATCTATTTCATCACCCAGAACCCGCTGGACGTGCCCGAGACGGTGCTGGCCCAGCTCGGCAATCGGGTGCAGCATGCATTGCGCGCCTATACGCCACGCGAGCAGAAGGCGGTGCGCACCGCCGCCGATACGTTCCGGCCGAATCCGGATTTCGACTGCGCCACGGCGATCACCAACCTCGGCACCGGCGAGGCGCTGGTCTCGACGCTGGAGGAGAAGGGCGTGCCGTCGATGGTGCAGCGGACGCTCATCCGCCCGCCGGCCTCGCGGCTCGGCCCGGTGACGGCCGAAGAGCGCAAGAAGCTTATCTCGGAAAGCCCGGTCGCCGGCCAATACGATCAGGTGATCGACCGGGAATCCGCTTTCGAGGTGCTGCAGAAGAAGGCTCAACAGCGGCAGCAGATCGAACCCGAAGAACAGTCCACGCAGGCCGGCGGATCGCGCTGGACGCTGCCGGATTTCGGCGGCGGGCAGCAGCCGGCGCCGTCCGACCGCTACCAGCCGGCGCCGCGCCAGCGGCAGACGCCGGCACCGCGGCCGTCGAATCGCCAGACCGTGGCCGAGGCGGCGATCAAGTCGGTCGTGCGGTCGGTCGGCTCGCAGGTCGGTCGCGCCCTGGTGCGCGGCATTCTCGGCAGCCTGACCAAGCGACGCTAGCGGATCACTGGCTATCTGGCTGAATTTTTGATATTTTCCACCATTGAGACGATTTTCGGTCGCAAGAGTGGAAAATGTTCTTTACCGAGCTTAGAGGCGACCAACAGCGGCAACTGATCGACACGGTCGAAATATTCGAGGCGTGGCGGGAAGCGAATGTCGAGCGGCGCCGCCGCTTTTCCGGTAGTATGCGCTGGGTGAACCGCGGCGGCAGACGATACCTGTTGCGCAAAGTGGGCTCGCGGGAGCGTTCCCTCGGCCCGATCAGCGCCGAAACGCAGGAAGCGTTCGAGCGGTTTGTCGGCGGCCGCGAAAGAAACGGCGACCGGCTGTCGGGGCTCGCGCTCCGGTTGGATCAGATGGCCCCTGTCAACAAGGCAATGGGCCTTGGACGTGTTCCGGTTACCGCCGCCAGAATTTTGCGCGATCTCGACGAGCGGGACCTTCTTGGCCATCAACTGTTCGTCGTCGGCACGAACGCATTGTTCGCCTACGAGGCCCGAGCCGGAGTCAGGCTGGCTGCGGAGTTGCTTGCGACCGGCGACGTCGACTTGTTGTTCGATTCCCGCCGGCGTCTCTCTCTTGTGGGTCGGCAAGTGAGAGAAATAGGACTGCTGGGTATCTTGAGGAGGCTCGATCACTCCTTCTCACCGGTTCGCAAGGGAAGCTTTCGGGCTGCCAATCGGGATGGCTATTTTGTCGATCTGATTCGGCCGGAGTCCCGGGATGTTATGCGCGACGAAGAGCGCGATGCCCTTTCCGATCTGCAAGAGGAGATTCATGGTTCACCGATCAGCGGCTTGGGTTGGCTTGTCAACGCTCCCAGATTCGAAGCGATCGCGATCGGTGAAGACGGCTATCCCGCACCGCTTGCCTGTCTTGATCCGCGCGTGTTCGCCCTGCACAAGGCATGGGTCTCCAGCGACGAGCGTCGCGACCCCCGCAAGAGAACGCGTGACATGGATCAAGCAAGAGCTTGCGCGGCCATTGCCGCTACACGCCTCGGCCTGCCTTTCTCCGACGATTCCGCTCTGAGCGTGTTGCCCGCTTCGGTCAGGGCCTTGGAGAGCAGGGTGCGTGCGGCAGATATCGGCGGCGCGCACCCTTCGGGAAGGAGCATGACGCCCGGCTGGTAAGCGTGGACGTCCAGGAGTCAATCCGTTTGCCGGTCCCCTTAGGCGACGCCGATGCCTGACGTGACGAGGATCGGCGACTTGCCCGGCACGCGGTCGTAGAGGTCGATGATGTCCTGGTTCATCAGGCGCACGCAGCCGGACGAGACCGACTTGCCGATCGACCACCATTCCGGCGAGCCGTGGATGCGATAGAGCGTGTCCTGGCCGTTCTGGAAGATGTAAAGCGCGCGGGCGCCGAGCGGGTTGTTGAGGCCGGGTGCCATGCCGCCATTGGCGGCACTGTAGCGCTCGAGTTCCGGCTGACGGCCGATCATCGCCTCGGGTGGCGTCCATTTCGGCCATTTCCGCTTCCACTGCATGACAGCGCGTCCCGACCAGTCGAAACCGGCGCGGCCGAGCCCGACGCCGTAGCGCAGCGCCTTGCCGTTCTCCCGGACGAGGTAGAGGTAGTGGGTCGAGGTGTCGACGACGATCGTGCCTGGCCGCTCGCCGGTCGGATCGTCGACGATCTGGCGCAGGAAGCGCGGATCGACCTTCTTCAGCGGAATGGCAGGGATTTCATAACCCTCGTCGACGACCGCGGCGTACATCGCCTCGTAGCCGGCAAGCGACGGCTCGTCCGGCCGGGTCGGCGTGGCCGGCCCGGCGAAGTCCGGATAGGGCTGGGTGGTCGCGCAGGCTGAGAGGGTGAGGGAGGCGGCACCGGCTGCGGCAGCGCCGAGGAAGCGGCGCCGCGACATGAGCGGGCTGGAAGGCAGATCGTCAGGCATTCTTTTCTTTCGGTTCTTTCGGTTTGTGCGGCCGGACAGTGCCGGCCAGTCGGCAACAACAGGTAAACGCCAGGTTGCATTCCGGCGCCCCGTGGCTGCTGGAGGGTTAAGGTTGCAATTCCGGCGCGATGGCGGAGGAACGGTGGCGGAGATGTGACTGCCTGGCCATGTGGCATGCCCGCCACAGGACAATGAGTCTCAGGCCGTCAGCAATCCTTCCAGCGACGGCAGGATCAGATGCGGCGGCAGGTCGCGGTACTCGTCGGGCTGGGCATTGCGGTTGATCCAGACCGTACGGAAGCCGAATTTGCCGGCTCCGGCGATGTCCCAGCGGTTCGACGACTGGAACGACACCGCGTCGGGATAGAGGCGCCAGCCGGTGGTCACCAGGTCGTAGACGGCGGGGTCGGTCTTGAAGCGGCGGACCGGATCGACGGAAAAAACCGCGTCGATCACATTTTCGAGCGCAGCCGACTTGACTGCCGCCGCCAGCATGTCCGGAGACCCGTTCGAGAGGATAGCCAGCCGTGCGCCGGACGCCTTCAGCGTCCGGAGGACGTGCGGAACCTCCGGATAGCAGTCGAGTGTCCAATAGGCGGCAAGCAGGTCGGCGCGCAGCGCCGCATCGTGGAGCTTTACCGCCGCCATGGCAAAATCCAGCGACTGCTCGGTGAGCACCCAGAAATCCTGATAGGCGCCCATCAGCGTGCGCACCCAGGAATATTCGAGCTGCTTTGCGCGCCAGATGTCGGAAAGCCGCTGCGCATCGGGGCCAACCCGCTCCGCGAGGCGGCGAACGGCGGCATGCACATCGAAGAGTGTGCCGTAGGCGTCGAAGACATAGGCAGCGTGTCGCATCGCCTCTACGTTGGGCAATAGACCCGCAAAAGCAAGCACTTGTTGGTATGACGGCTCGATTTCGGCCTCCACGCGTCCGGCGGCGCCGGGCGATACGATTGGAGGTCGGACCCTGTGTGGATGTCAGCCAATGCGATTCTCCCTCTGGTACCGGCTTGGTCGTTCCGGCATGACTACCGGTCGTCGCGAGAAAGGCCAGGCCGGCCTGAGAATGGTGAGGTGACAGCGTGACCGGATTGCCATGGACTCGCTGATCACGGCCGCGGCACGCGCGCTGGCGGCAGGTGATCCGCTCGGCGCGTTGAAGCGGGTTGCCCTGCGTGACGATGCGCCCGCCCTGGCCCTGCGGGGCATCGCCATGGCGCAGCTCGGCGATCTCGTTCGCGCAAAGGCCCTGCTCCGGAGAGCGGGGCGGGCTTTCGGGCCAAAGGAAGTCGTGGCGCGCGCCAGATGCATGGTCGCCGAGGCCGAGATCGCACTCGTCTCGCGGGACCTGGGCTGGCCCGAGAAGGCGCTCGAGGCGGCACGAACGGCGCTCGAAGCACATGGCGACCGCGTGAATGCCGCGCATGCCCGGCATATCGAGGCGCGGCGCCTGCTCCTCATCGGTCGTCTGGATGAGGCGGAACGGATGCTTGCAGGGCTCGATCCCACGTCGCTCCCGCCCGCCCTGCGAGCCGCCCATGAACTCGCCATCGCGGGAATTGCCATACGGCGCCTGCAGGCCCGCGCGGCGCGCGGCGCGCTGAGCCGGGCGGGGCGGGCGGCGCGCGAGGCGGCCATCCCGGCATTGTCGGCGGAGGTCGAACGTGCCTCATTGGCGATGACGATGCCCGCGGCCCGCCTGATCGCCGGTGGCGAGCAGCGCCTGCTGCTGCTGGAGCAGGTCGAAACGCTGCTGTCGTCGCAGGTGCTGGTCGTCGATGCGTGTCGCAACCTCGTTCGTTGCGAAGAGCGGATGGTCTCGCTGGCGACGCGTCCCGTCCTGTTCGCGCTGGCGCGCGCAATGGCGGAAGCCTGGCCGGCCGACATGCCGAGGAGCGCGCTTGTCGCGAGGGCTTTCGGGGGCAAGCATGCCGATGAATCGCATCGCGCCCGCTTGCGCGTGGAAGTCGGGCGGCTGCGGGCGGAGCTGCGGTCCCTGGCGGACGTCGGCGCGACCAAGCGCGGCTTTGCGCTCGATCCGCACGACGGACGCCGGCTCGTCGTGCTGGCTCCGCCGGCTGACGAAAAGTACGCGGCGGTGCTCGCCCTGCTGGCGGACGGTGAGGCCTGGTCGAGCTCGGCTCTGGCGATGGCGCTTGGCGCCAGTCCCCGCACCGTGCAGCGCGGTCTGGAGTTGCTTGCGGCGGCGGGCAAGGTGCAGTCCTTCGGCCGCGGGCGGGCGCGCCGCTGGGTGACCGCGTCGGTTCCGGGATTCCCGCCAGCCTTGTTACTCCCCGGTCCGCTGCCGGGAGGCTAATAATCTTCGCCAGCAAGTGGAGAAATGGCCATGAAACGATCCGCAGCCGAGGTGCTTCGTGAATACGGACCTTTTCCGGGCGCCGATAAGGTGCACGGGCTCACCTTCGACGGCCGGCACGTCTGGTTTGCCTCCGGAGACAGGCTCAATGCCGTGGATCCCGCGAGCGGAGAAGCGGTGCGGTCGATCGATGTCGCCGCGCATGCGGGAACCGCCTTCGACGGCCGTCACCTGTTCCAGATCGCCGAGGACCGCATCCAGAAGATCGATCCTGAGAGCGGCCGCGTGCTCGCCACGATACCGGCGCCCGGAGGCGGCGGCGACTCGGGGCTCGCATGGGCTGAAGGGTCGCTGTGGGTGGGGCAGTATCGGGATCGCAAGATCCATCAGGTCGATCCGCACACCGGGACCGTCCTGCGCACTATCGACACCGATCGGTTCGTCACCGGAGTGACTTGGGTGGACGGCGAACTCTGGCACGCGACCTGGGAAAACGAGGCGAGCGAGCTGAGGCGGATCGACCCTGAAACCGGCGACGTTCTCGAGGAACTCGCCATGCCGGCCGGGATGGCCGTGTCGGGTCTGGAATCCGACGGCGGCGACCGGTTCTTCTGCGGTGGCGCAACGAGCGGGAAGGTAAGAGCCGTCCGCCGGCCCAGGCGGACTGCCGACGCACCCGGCGGTTCTGCGGGCAAGTAGCTCCACGGGCAAGTGGTCGGAACGCCGCCGCTTTCACGATGGCACTGCCTTACCGCGAAGCAGCCATCCTTATGTGCAGAGGCACTGCGCGGCGAGGAGCCGCGCATGTCGTGCCTTCCTTCGGTCAGGCCGGGCAGCTTGCTGTTTCCACCAGGAATCCAAGCTGGCCCACTGTTTTGGCCAGACGCCCGGTTGACCTCGCCGCGCAAAGCGGCTTTCCATGTCGGCCCGATCGGAGGCGCTTCGATGAGTTTGGCGACACCCGCGCAGACTACCACCTGGACCTATGTCGACGGCGACTGGCATGACGGCAACGTCGCCCTGATCGGGCCGCGCTCGCATGCCTTCTGGCTTGCTTCGACGGTGTTCGACGGCGCCCGCTGGTTCGAGGGTGTGGCGCCCGACCTCGACCGCCATGCGGCGCGGGTCAACGCCTCCGCCATCAGCCTCGGGCTGAAGCCGACCATGAGCGCCGACGAGATCGTCGGGCTGACCTGGGACGGGCTGAAGAAATTCGACGGCAAAACCGCGATCTACATCCGGCCTATGTATTGGGCCGAGCACGGCGGCTACATGGGTGTGCCGGCCGATCCCGAGTCTACGCGCTTCTGTCTCTGCCTCTACGAGGCGCCGATGATCCCGCCGTCGGGCTTCTCGCTCACCGTCTCGCCGTTCCGCAGGCCGACGATCGAGTCCATGCCGACCGACGCCAAGGCGGGCTGTCTCTATCCCAACAACGGCCGGGCCATCCTGGAGGCGCGCAAGCGCGGCTTCGACAACGCGCTCGTGCTCGACATGCTGGGCAATGTCGCCGAGACCGGCTCGTCGAACATCTTCCTGGTCAAGGACGGGCATATCTACACGCCGGCGCCGAACCGAACCTTCCTGTCCGGCATCACCCGCTCGCGCACCATCGGCCTGTTGGGCGACTACGGCTTCCGCACCACCGAAGCGACGCTGACGGTGCGGGATTTCCTCGAAGCCGACGAGATCTTCTCGACCGGCAACCACTCCAAGGTGGTACCCGTCACGCGCATCGAGGATCGTGAGCTGCAGCCCGGCCCGGTGGCGCGCAAGGCGCGCGAGCTCTATTGGGAGTGGGCGCATTCGACTTCCGCGGCTTGAGCCGCTAGAAGGGAACCGACGCGAAGCGGCGGAGTTTCCCGTGCGCTGCGACCTGTCTTTCGCCGGCCCGACAAGTGCCGGCTTCTAGCCAACGAGGGAGTACTGACATGGCTTTCGAACTGCCCGCTTTGCCTTACGATTATGAGGCGCTCCAGCCCTTCATGTCGAAGGAGACGCTCGAATACCATCATGACAAGCACCACAAGGCCTATGTCGACAACGGCAACAAGCTGGCCGCCGAGGCCGGCATGGAGAACCTCTCGCTGGAAGAGATCGTAAAACAGTCGTTCGGCAAGAATGCCGGCCTGTTCAACAATGCCGGCCAGCACTACAACCACATCCACTTCTGGAAGTGGATGAAGAAGGGCGGCGGCGGCAACAAGCTGCCGGGCGCGCTGCAGAAGGCGGTCGACAGCGATCTCGGCGGCTACGACAAGTTCAAGGCGGACTTCATTGCCGCCGGCACGACGCAGTTCGGCTCCGGCTGGGCCTGGCTCTCGGTCAAGGACGGCAAGCTCGCCATCTCCAAGACGGCGAACGGCGAAAACCCGCTGGTCCATGGCGCCACGCCGATCCTCGGCGTCGACGTGTGGGAGCATTCCTACTACATCGACTACCGCAACGCCCGCCCGAAATATCTGGAGGCGTTCGTCGACAGCCTGATCAACTGGGACTACGTGCTCGAGCTCTACGAAAAGGCCGAGTGAGATCGCCTGCCGGCACCGTCAAAGGCCTGCCGGTCCGACAGGTGCCGACCGAATCTGCAGACCCCGTGCTTGCGCGGGGTCTGGCGTTTGAAGGAGGCGGGCAGTCGCGCCGGCCCGCGGGAAGAGCCTCCATCGTGCAGGTGCGCTTTCGTGCTATAAGCACCGTCATGACGGTACATTTCGGCAAGCAGATCGTTCCGGCCGATTTCCCCGAGCTGAAGCGGCTCGTCTGGAACAGGGATCCGCTGCGGCCGATCGCAGCCGACGAGGCCTTTGCGCTATATGAGCGGAACTGGCGGTTTGTCGACGAGAACCATCTGACCGAGCGCGAGGCCGACCTCATCGACGAGCTTGCACGGGTGTATGGCAACGGCTTCAAGCTGAGATAACTCCGCTTCCGCGGAATGGCACCTGCGGCTATCGTGGTTCGGATAGGCGGAGCGGATAACGCCATGCAATTCGTTCGACGAGAACACCAAATCATCGCTGCAATGCTGCGGCGCATGAATCACCGGATGTTGACCGAAACCCGCTGCTGGTTCGGCGGCGGAACAGCCGTGGTGCTTCTTTATGGCGAGTATCGGCGGTCGCTCGATGTCGATTTTCTCTGCGCCGACACGAACGGCTACAGGGAAATCAGGAACTCTGTCGTGGGCGGCGGCACGAGGAAGCTCTTCGGCGAGGACGTTGTGAGCGTCCGTGAGCCGCGAGCGGATGCCTATGGCATCCGCATGTTTCTCGAACAGGCGGGGCAGCCGATCAAGTTCGAGATCATCCGCGAAGCCCGCATCACACTCAGCGGAGCCCTTGACGACAGGCTTGGCGTGCCTGTCCTTGGCTTGGTGGACATGTTCGCTGAAAAGCTGCTGGCCAATGCCGATCGATGCATGGATCGCTCCGCTGCCTATCGGGACGCAGTCGACCTCGGCAGGCTGGTCGAAGCCCATGGCCGTATTCCCGCGGAGTCCTTGGAAAAGGCCATGCACGCTTACGGTGCCGACATCGAGCGGAAGGCGGTCTGGGTGGTCAACGAACTATGCAAAGATGGAAGACTGCGCGAGGCTGCTGCGGCACTGCAGATGGACTTGGCCGTGGCGACCGGCGCCGTGGCGGCATTTCGAGCCGAATGCTGCCGCATCTGGCCGGCTGGCGCCATCGAAGGCTGATCGCCTGAGCGGTCGGAAGATCGTCCCCGGCCTGTCTTCACACAACCGTGAAGTTGCGCGTCGCAAGAACTGGTGCAACCTCGTCGTTGACCTCCTCAGGCAGCCACCCGCAACCCAAGGATCATCCATGAAGAAACTGCTCGTCGCCGTCTCCCTGCTCGTGCTCGCCGCCACGGCCGTCCAGGCCGATCCGATCGCCGATCGCAAAGCCCTGATGAAGGCGAACGGGAAGGCCGCCGGGCAGCTTGCCGCCATCGCCAAGGGAGAGCAGCCCTTCGACGCTGCCGCCGTGCTGGCAGCCCTGACGACCCTCAACGAGGACGCCCAGAAGCTCGACGTGGCGACGTTGTTTCCGGCCGGCACCGACAAGGGCGACACCACCGCATCGCCGAAGATCTGGGAAGACCTGGCAGGCTTCCAGGCGGAGGTCGACAAGTTCAAGGCCAACGCAGCGGCCGCGATCGCCGCCCCGCCGGCCGATGTCGCCGGCGTCAGGGCGACGCTCGGCGGCATCGGCCAGAACTGCTCCTCCTGCCATGAGGCGTTCCGGGTGAAGAAGGGTTAGGCAGCGCCCGGCCCGCTGCGCAATGCCGATGTTTTCCAGGCTTGCCGTCGGTGTCGTTGCGCTCGCCGTTGCCGCTGCCGGCGCATTCTGGCTGCTGACGCGACCGGAGCGGCTCGACGCAGCGACCCTGGCCGGGTTGGGCACGGGTGATGCAGCGCGCGGCGAACGCATGTTCTGGGCGGGTGGCTGTGCTTCATGCCATGCGAAGCCCGGCTCGGAAGGGGATGCGCGTCTGGAGCTTGCAGGCGGCGTCCGGTTGAAGACCGCCTTCGGCATCTTCGTCGCCCCCAACATCTCGCAGGACCCGGCCGACGGCATCGGCGCATGGTCGTCCGCCGACCTCGCCAATGCCATGCTGAAGGGCGTCTCGCCGGATGGCGCGCATTACTATCCGGCCTTTCCCTATACGTCCTACGCGCGCATGCAGCCCGCCGACATTGCCGATCTCCATGCCTTCCTGGAGACGCTGCCGGCTGTTCCGGGCAAGGCCGCCGCGCATAGCCTCGGCTTTCCCTACAGTTTTCGCCGCGGCCTGGGTTTGTGGAAACGCGCATATCTCGGCAGCGAGCCGGTGGTCGCTCTGCCGGACGACGCGGCGGAGCCGGTCGAACGCGGCCGCTATCTCGTCGAGGGGCCGGGCCATTGCGGCGAGTGTCACACGCCGCGCGACTCCTTCGGCGGGCTGCTGAAGGAGCAGTGGCTGGCCGGTGCCGCCGCGGCCGAAGGGGAAGGTGTCGTGCCCAACGTCACCGGCGGCGAAGGCGGCATCGGCGACTGGTCGCAGAGCGACATCGCCTATTTCCTGGAAAGCGGCTTCACGCCGGACTTCGATTCGGTCGGCGGCACGATGGTGGACGTGCAGAAGAACATGGCGCAGCTGACGCCCGAGGACCGCGCGGCGATCGCCGCCTATCTCAAGGCAGTGCCGCCGCATGCCAACGGGTATCCGGCGAGTAGGGCAGTAGGGCAGTAGGGCAGTAGGGCAGTAGGGCAGTAGGGCAGTTGGGCAGTAGGGCAGTAGGGCAGTAGGGCAGTAGGGCAGTAGGGCACACCGCTCCCGGGCCTCGCCTTTGGCGCTCGTTTAGATGAGTGGACGGCTACTGATCCGTTGACTGCTCCGCAGCGTCACGTTCCCCTTCTACTGCCCTACTGCCCTACTGCCCTACTGCCCTACTGCCCCACGCTCTCCATCCGGCGCGCTGAAGAGTTCATCAGGCGAATTGGTTGGACGTGGGGGCCGCGGCCTCCTATGGCCCTCTCAGGAGGAGCTTTCATGAACATTCGCCCCGCGCTGCAAGCCGATGCGGTTCCGCGCGCCGGGACCACGGATCGTGCCTTCGAGCCGCTGGACTACGGCCTTTACGCGCTGACGGTGGTTGCCTGGAGTGCATCGTGGTTCGCCATCGAGCTGCAGGTCGGCACCGTGCCCAACGAGGTCAACCTGGTCTGGCGCTTCGCCATTGCGACGCTGCTGATGTTTGGTTGGCTGGTGGTGTCGGGGGGCAGGCTGCGCATCACCCTCGCCGATCATTTTCGCGCGGCGGCACTCGGGGTGCTGATCTTTTCCTCGAACTTTCTCTTCTTCTACTACGGCGCTCAGTATCTGGTGAGCGGGCTCCTGTCGGTGGTGTTTTCGCTGGCCTCGGTCATCAATCTCGGCCTCGCCGCCCTGGTCATGCGCGAGCGACCCGCCAAGCGCGTGCTGATCGGCGGGCTGCTGGGCTTTTCCGGCATTGCGTTGATGTTCCTTCCCGAGATCGCCCGCGACGGGCTTTCCGGAAGCACACTGACCGGCCTCGCGCTCTGCCTGTGCGGGACCTTGTCCTTCTGCTGCGGCAACCTGGTCTCGGCCAGTTGCTATCGGCGCGGCCTGCCGATCGTCACGACCAATGCCTGGGGCATGCTCTACGGTACACTGTGGAGCGCGCTGCTGGCGCTCGTCCAGGGCAAGCCCTTCATCATCGAGTTGACCGCATCCTATCTCGGATCGCTGATCTTCCTGGCGGTGGTCTCGACCGTGATGGCCTTCGCCGCCTACCTCACCCTGCTCAACCGGATCGGCGCCGCCCGGGCGGGCTACGCCACCGTGATCTTTCCGGTTTTCGCGCTGCTCATCTCCACTGGCCTGGAGGGCTACCGCTGGACGCTTCTTGCCTTGGCCGGCCTGGTGCTGGTCGGCGTGGGCAACGTGCTGGTCATTCGGGGACGGCGGTAGCACGACGCGACGGGCGCCGGTTCACCGAACCCGCGCGCCGACCCCCTTTGCAGGCCCTGTGCCGGTACCCGTGCCGTGCGGGGCGTCAGGCCTCCGCCTTGCCCGTCACCTTCAGCGCGAAGGCATAGTTATAGGCGATCTCCTCCAGCCGCGAGAAACGCCCGGAGGCGCCGCCGTGGCCGGCATCCATGTTGATCCGCATCAGCACCGGCTGGTCGCCGCTGTTCAGCTTGCGCAGCCGCGCCACCCATTTCGCCGGCTCCCAGTAGGTCACGCGCGGATCGGTAAGTCCCGCTACCGCGAGGATCGGCGGATAGGATTTGGCTTCGACATTGTCATACGGCGAATAGGCGGCGATCGTCCGGTAGTCGTCCGCCGACAGGATCGGATTGCCCCATTCGGGCCATTCCGGCGGAGTCAGCGGCAACGTGTCGTCCAGCATGGTGTTGAGCACGTCGACGAAGGGAACCTCGGCGATGATGCCGCCGAATGCCTCCGGCGCCATGTTAGCGATGGCGCCCATCAGCATGCCCCCGGCCGATCCGCCCTGGGCGACGATGCGGTCATGCGCGGTATAGTTTTCCGCGACCAGATGTTTCGCGGCGGCGATGAAGTCGAGAAACGTGTTGATCTTCTTGGCCCGCTTGCCGTCCTCGTACCAGGCAAAACCCTTGTCCTTGCCGCCGCGGGTATGGGCGATGGCGTAGACGAAGCCTCTGTCGGCCAGCGACAGGCAGTTGGTGTTGAAGGATGCCGGGATGGCGATGCCGTAGGCGCCGTAGCCGTAGAGCAGGCAGGGTGCGCTGCCGTCGATCGGCGTGTCGCGGTGGTGGATGAGCGAGACCGGCACCAGCTCGCCGTCATGCGAGGGGGCCATCAGCCGGCGCGTCACATAGTGCTCGGGGTCGTGACCGGAGGGAACCTCCTGCGTCTTCAGGAGTATCCGCTGGCGCGTGCGCATGTCGTAGTCGAAGACCTGACCGGGCGTCGTCATCGACGAATAGGAGAAGCGCACGATGTCGGTGTCGTATTCGTAGGAACCGGCGAGTCCGAGCGAATAGGCCTCCTCGGCGAAGGCGATCACATGCTCGCTGCCGTCCGCCCGGTCGCGGATGACGATGCGCGGCAGGCTGTCCTTGCGCTCCAGCCGCACGACGAAATCCTTGAAGCCGATGACCGACAGGATCAGCCGGCCCGGCTCGTGCGGGACGAATTCCTGCCAGTTCTCGCGGCGCGGGTCGTCGACGGGCGCGGTCACGATCTTGAAGTCCTTGGCGCCGTCGGCATTGGTGAGGATGAAGAAGACGTCGCCGCCTTCCTCGAGGTCGTATTGCAGACCGGTCTCGCGCGCCGCCACCAGCTTCGGCTCGGCGTCGGGCCGGGCGGCCGGCAGGATGCGGTATTCGGAGGTCTCGTGGTCGTTGATGCCGATCAGGATCCACCGGTTGTCGCGTGTGCCGCCGACATTCATGAAAAAGCCCGGATCGGTTTCCTCGTAGATCAGCCGGTCCTCGACGGTTCCTGTGCCAAGCCGATGGTACAGAACCTTCGACGGGCGATGGTTCTGATCGAGCCTGGTATAAAAGAAGCCGGTGTCGCCGGCGTCCCAGACACCGGAGCCGGCAGTGTCGGGAATGGTGTCGGCAAGGTCGGTGCCGGTCGACAGATCGCGCGTCTTCAGCGTGAAGAACTCGGAGCCCTTGTCGTCATAACCCCAGATGAGCCGCCGGTGGTCGGAGGAATGATCGATGCCGCCCAGGTGGAAATAGGCCTTGCCCTCGGCCTCGCGGTCGCCGTCGAGAATGATGTCTTCCGCGCCGCCGTCGCGGGGCGTGCGGAAGAAGCGCGGCTGTTCCCCGCCCTTCTTGTAGAAGGAGCCGTAGGCGTAGGGCCCGTCCTTCATAGGCACCGATGAATCGTCTTCCTTGATGCGGCCCTTCATCTCCTCGAACAGCCTTCCGCGCAGCGCCTCGGTGTCGGCCATCAGCGCCCGCTGGTAGGCGTTTTCGGCATCGAGATGCGTGCGGATGGCCGGGTCGAGCAGCGACGGATCGCGGAACACTTCCTGCCAGTTGGCGGCGCGCAGCCAGGCGAATTCATCCGTGCGTGTGATGCCGTGGCGGGTGTCGCTCGACGGATGCTCGGCCGTCGGCGGTGCCATAACGGATGGAAAGGGCTTCTGCTTCATTGGATCTCACGCAAGATTTACTGTGAATGGCGTATGAATCGCCCGCTCGGCGAGCATTCAGGGACGAGGCGGTAGAGTTCCGCCCATTGACGCCGGTATAACGGAGGAGATCGATGACGAACACCCTTGTGACGAGAATGGCGGCCGCGATCCTGCTGACAGCCGCGACCACTTCGACGGCGGCAACCTTTGCGGCTTTCCAGGTGAACGGGCTCGCATTCGGCGATACGCTGAATGTGCGGAAGTATCCGTCCAACCAGTCTCAGAAGCAGGCCGCCTACCCGAACGGGACGGTGCTGCAGATGACCGGAAAATGCACCGGCGGGCTCGACCTGTTCGACATCGCCGGCCAGCCGAGATGGAAGCAGGAGCAGGCGGTGCGCTACCGCTGGTGCCAAGTCTGGCACGATCCGGCCCGCAACGGCGAGTTCGTCACCGGCTGGGTCTATGGCCGCTACATCACGCCGCATCGACCCTGACAATCGTCCGGCATGAAGTTCATCAGGAAAGGAATGCAAAACGGCTTGTTTCGCCACGCCGGCGGCCGCTGGTCGTACCAGAAGCGGCATCCTGGCCAATATCTGTGGAAGGCTGGACCAACCCGGTTAGTGATGCGGGCTCAAAATTTCGTGGACGGTTCAAGCGAAATTGGCCTCGGGCCTCGGCCAGTGCAACAGATTTCTGCTGAACATTGTGAATGACTGAATTTATCTCCAATAAAACCGCATCTTTGTATTGACTTGACTTGCAACGTGTCCCATCTAGTCGTGTCGACACGACTCGTGATCAACACGTTGGTGTCAAATCTGGCGTAGCCCTGCATCCTCCAAGCTAAGACGGGGCGCGTGTTCTCACACTCTTGGGGCCCGAAAACAATGGATATCGTGGATACCACTGCGAAGAGCAGTGAAATGCTGATCGAACTGACCGCGGACGTGGTTGCTGCCTATGTGAGCAACAATCCCGTGCCGGTTGGTGAACTTCCCAACCTCATCGCGGACGTTCACGCCGCGCTAGGGCGCGTCGGAACGCCGGCTGAGCAGCCGCCGGTCGACAAGCAGAAGCCGGCCGTCAATCCGAAACGTTCGGTGCATGACGACTACATCGTCTGCCTGGAAGACGGAAAGAAGTTCAAGTCGCTGAAGCGGCACCTGATGACTCACTACAATTTGACGCCCGAGCAGTATCGAGAGAAGTGGAATCTCGATCCGTCTTATCCGATGGTGGCGCCGAACTATGCCACTGCCCGGTCGCAACTGGCAAAGAAGATGGGTCTCGGCCGCAAGAAAAAGGTTGCGGCGCGCTAAGTCCCCGGGCCGCTTCGGCGGTTCGGCCATCTCGTTTCGTCAACGGCGCCCCCTGGGGCGCCGTTTTGCTTTGCGCTGGCGCTCGGCCGGCGGGACGGCGTCGATCCCGCGGAGCCGGTCGGCCGCCTGCTTCAGCGCGATATGCCGGTTGAGGTCGTAGGCCCAGTGGCCGGCAAGGCCCTTCATCCTTTCGCGCTCCAGCATCCGGGCGATCCGGCCCAGAGCTGCGGCGCGCCTGGGCAAATCCGCCTTCATCACATCCACGAGGTCGATGCCGCAGAGGCATTGCAGCGCCACCAATTGTGCCGCGCTCGCCCGCGCCTCGACGCCGGCGGCCAGGAAGTCGCGGATTTCGTCTTTCAGGGACATCGTTCTTTTCCCGCTTGTTGAGAGGGAAAAGCCTACCGGCGCCGTTCCGAAGGGGGACAAAATTGGCTGCCGAATACCGGCGCGAAACGAGAAAACGTAATCTTTTCAATCCTCGCAACCGGAAATATGGGTCTATCGGTTCGCTTTTTGTTCACAGCCATCCTCCTGCTTGGTATAAGAAGATATTCCTATGGAGGGTGTGGTGCAGGCTCGGACGGCATTCGCGATCAAGATGACGGAGAGGGAGTGGACGGCCGACGCGAGCGCCGATCCGCCGGCGACGGGGCGCCGCGAGGAACGGATCATGGAGGTTTGCGAGGCGATGATCGATGTCTGTGCCGCGCTCTACAGCGTTCCCAGCAAGGAGATGCGGCGGACGGGCCGCCCGGTCGCGGATGTCGGACGCGTCCGGCAGATCGCCATGTATGTCACGCATGTCGCGCTGGGGATCAGCATGCCGGAGGTCGGGCGGGGCTTCGCCCGCGATCGAACCACGGTGCGGCATGCCTGCCACCTGATCGAGGACATGCGCGACGACATCGACTTCGACCGCGCCGTGGCGATGACCGAACGGGTGGCGTTGGCGGCGTTCAAGGCAAGGCTGGAGGTTTAGGAATGTCCGCAGGCATGGACAAGGCGGCCGCCCGCGCGCTCGCCCTGCTGTCGGCCGGGCCGGCGCTGGTCGAGCCGGCGGCGAGCGACGGCTTTCTGCTGCTGCGCAACGGAAGCGGCACGATCGCCGTCGACAGGGCTGTCCTGGAGCAGATGGCCGGCAGTGGCGCGATCGTCAGGAAGGGCAAACAACTGTCGGCGACTCCGGCCGGCCTGAAGGCGGCGTTGCGCGAAAACGCTCCGGACGGCTTCCGCCGCCAGCATCGCGACGTCGCACGGGTGAGCCTGGAAGACGGGACGGGCGCCGTGTCGGCCGAGATCAACCTCGCCGAGTCGCCGCTGGGGCAACTGATGCGGCGCAAGGACAAGGACGGCCGGCCGTTCCTATCGCGCGCCGAGTTCGAGGCGGGCGAGCGCCTGCGCAGCGATTACACGCGCGGGCAGATCATGCCGCGGCTGGGCGCCAACTGGGAGGCGAGCGTGTCGGCCGGACGGCGCGACGGCAGCGGCGGGATGGCCGATCTCACCGACGCAGCACTTGCCGCCAGGCAGCGGGTCGACCGCGCGCTGAAGGCGGTCGGGCCGGAGCTGTCGGGGCTGCTGGTCGACGTCTGCTGCTTCCTGAAGGGGCTGGAGACGGTGGAACGCGAGCGCGCCTGGCCGGCCCGCTCGGCCAAGATGCTGCTCAAGACGGCGCTAGGCATCCTCGCCCGGCACTATCACCCGCCGCGCGAAGGGGCGGTCCGGCCGTCGGTGCTCCACTGGGGCGCCGAGGATTATCGGCCGGAACTGCGGTGAGGGTCAGACGTTTTCGGCGAGCGCGACCTGGGCATCCTGCTTGATGCGCTTGACCATGGAGCGCAGGCCGTTGGCGCGCTGCGGCGTCAGGTGCTCGTCGAGGCCGAGCGAGCGCATCAGGCCCTCGGCGTCCTCGGCCATGATCTCGCTGGCGCGGCGGCCCGAGAACAGCGCGAGCATGATCGCCACCAGCCCGCGCACGATATGGGCGTCGGAATCGCCGAGGAAGGTGATGACCGGATCGGCCCCGTCGCCTCGATCGGACACCAGCCAGACCTGGCTGACGCAGCCCGGCACCTTGTGCTCGGCGTCGCGCGCCTCCTCGGGAAAGGCAGGCAGCGCCTCGCCGAGCTCGATGACGTAGCGATACTTGTCCTCCCAATCTTCGAGGAAGGCGAAGTCGTCGCGTATGCTTTCAATGGTCGCGCTCATCATGCCGCATATAGGCGCCGCATGCCGTGGCGTCACGGAAAAAGCGCAAAAGGCGCGGCGGCGTTCAGGGTTTTGGAGCGGCGGCCGGCAGCGGCACGGGCTCGGCGGCAGGGACGACCTTGTCGGCGTCCTCGATCAGGCGCTCGATGCCGCCCGTCAGAGTGCTGGTGTCGGTCGACGCGGCGGTTTCGGCGAAATTCTCGTCGAGCATCTGATAGGCGATGCGCGCGGCCTCGCGCGCCCGCAGCCCCACCGTGTTGAGCGCCGACTTGCCGACCTCGCAGACTTCCGGCTTGCGCTCGCACAGGCCGGACAGGTCCGACACCGCCTCGCGCGCGGCGAAGAAGGTCTCGATGGGGCCGACGCGCTCGCTGGCCGCATCCCCGCCGCCCACGTCGAAAGGGATGACGAGCAGGACAAGAGAGAACCAGAATGCCGTACGCAGAAGAAAGCCCATGGGAGCGTCCCCGATTCGTCCGCCGGACCGACCGGCATTCGGCCCGACCAGCGCAGGCACGATGGCATGCACCTGCCAAGAAGCGCTTGCCGGGAAGGATGGCATTTTCAGCGTGTTTGAAAGGAATTCTAAACGGTCCAAAACGCGTCCAATTCGCATCAAATCCGATGCATTCCGGCAAGCTTCCGGTAACCATTCAATGCCTTGAAAAGAAACGGCTTTAGGCGGACGGCAGGAAGCTGCGGAGCGTTCGGCGCCGGCGGCCGAGGCGAAGCGGTCGAAAACCCTCCGTTTACTATGGAGCGAATTCCTCGACGTTTCGGCGGGGCTCGCCGGGTTTTCCCCCCGCCGGCCGTCCAGGCGGAGACCTCTTTTATTCATTCCTTAAAGGCTCGGTGCGAGGGTCCAACCAATCAAGATCGATCCGCCAAGCGGACTGTGCCGGATGCGTTTGAGTTGAGTGTGTTTGTGATCAGATATGCCGAACTGATCCGGGCCGTGGCCGCCGGGTGCGACCGGCTGGTGCATGCGTTCGTCATCGATGAAGCGGCGCGCGCCGAGCAGCGCCGCCTGATCGGCATGCTGATCGCCGGTCCGTTCCTGCTGTCGGCGGCGGCCTGGACGCTGCTGCCCGCCGGCCTCGGCCTTGCCCATACCTTCGGTTTCATCAGCGCCTCCTTCTGCGCCTCGGCCCTTAGCGTGCTCGCGGTCACGGCGCGTCGGGACGCCCGGCTGGTCCTGACCGTGGCGCTGGTGCTCGCCGCCGTGCAGATCGCCGTGCTGATCGCCGCGGCCGGCGGCCTGCGGTCGCCGGCAAGCCTCATTGCCTGCGCCTTGCCCGTCGAGGCGTGGCTGACCTTCCGGACCCGGCGCGCGCTCGGCCGCGGCGCCGCGGCCATGGCGGCGGCGCTCGTGCTGCCGGCCGTGATGACCGGCCCGTTCGCGGGTGCGCAGGCGGCGGCCTGGCACTGGCTGATCCCGCTGGCTTATGCGGCGACGCTGCTGCCGCGCCTCGGCGCGTTCCTTGCCGTGCGCCCGGCACCGTCGGTGCTGCCGCAGGCCGAGCCCGGCCGCCTGCCGCTGTCGTTCTCCACCAATGGCGATCTGCGCGAGCTCGGCGCGGCGGCGCGCGACATGCTCGGCATCGATCCCGACCTCCTTGCCGGGACCGGTTTCTTCGAGCGCATCCACGTCGCCGACCGGGTGGGTTTCCTGTGCGCGCTGGCCGACCTGCGCGATGCCGCCGGGCACCGCAAGGTGGAACTGCGCCTGCATCTGCCGGCAGGGGAAGGGAAGGCCGCCTACCGGCCGTTCGCCGCCGAGCTTTCATCCGCCGGAGCGGGTGGCGGCGACATCGCCGCGACGCTGCGCGACAATAGCGAAGTCGCCGAGCTGCGGGCCGCGCTGGCGAGCGCCAAGGAGGAGAGCGCCAACCTCGATGTGGCCAAGAGCCGCTTCCTGGCGGTGGTCAGCCACGAGCTGCGCACGCCGCTGAACTCCATCATCGGCTTCTCCGACATGCTCTTGTGCGAGATCCACGGCCGCTTCAGCGACCCGCGCCAGCGCGAGCAGGTGCAGATCGTCCGCGACGCCGGCACCCATCTGCTGGAGCTGGTGAATTCGATCCTCGACGTGTCGCGGATCGAATCCGGAGCCTATCCGATCAATCCGGAGCCGTTCCGCTTCGGCGAGGCGAGCGCGCTCTCGGTGTCGCTGATCCGGCCGCAGGCCGAGGCCAAGCAGATCGTGCTGGGCAGCGACGTGCAGCCTTCGCTCGGCGAGATCCGCGCCGACCGGCGCGCCGTCCAGCAGATGCTGATCAACCTGCTGTCCAACGCGGTCAAGTTCACGCCGAAAGGCGGACGCGTGTCGCTAGGCGCCAAGCGGATCGGCTCGCGCCTGCATTTTTGGGTGAGCGACACCGGCATCGGCATTGCCGAAAACGATCTGAACCGGCTCGGCGAGCCTTTCACCCAGGTGAAGAGCGACTATACCCGGCAATCGGAAGGGACCGGTCTCGGCCTGGCCCTGGTCAAGGGACTGGTCGCCCTGCATCAGGGCACGATGTCGATCGACAGCGCCCTCGGCCAGGGCACGACCGTCACGATCAGCCTTCCTGTCGACGGCCCGACAATGGCGGTGGACGCGGACCGCGGCATTGCGCTACTGCGGGGCAAAGCATCGGGGGAAAACGCGAATGGCTCGCTCCGCAAGGCAAGCTAAACGCCCGGCCGCCCGGCCTCGGTTCGGCGGCGTATCGGCTGTAGGTGCGCTGATCGCGCGTAACCCGGTGGTCGCCGGCGGCTCGACCGCCTTCCTCGTCGCGCTGTTCTACGTGTCGGCCAACGCCATCTGGTACCAGCCGCATATCCATCGCGGCGCCTTCTTCCCGACCCGGGACTTCGTGCGCTCCGCAGAAGTGCCGGTGCCGGAGCCCGAGACCACCTTTGTCATCGAGCGGCCGGCCGAAGCGCCGTCGCGGCCGTCACCGGCGATGGAGACGACGACGGCGAAGGTGCAGGGGGTGCTGAAGGAGCTCGGCTTCTATTCCGGAGCGGTGGACGGGCTTTCCGGGCCGGCGACCAGCCGGGCCATCGAGGCGTACCGCGCGAAGGTCGGATTAACGGTCTCGGACGCCATCGACGAGGATCTGCTGACCCAGCTCGGCCTTGAGCCGACGACGGCCGGCATCCGTCCTTCGCCGGCGCCTCGCGCCGCCGAGCCGCCGCCGACCGATCACGCGGCACTGACGAAGAAGGTGCAGGCCGGCCTGAAGGCCTTCGGCAATGACGGCATCGACCTGGACGGCATCCCGGGCGCCAGGACCAAGGCGGCGATCCGCGAATTCCAGTCGATCTTCGGCCTGCCCGTGACCGGCGAGCCGGACGAGACGGTCCATGCGAAGATGCGGGAGATCGGGTTGGTGGGGGAGTAGGGGGTCAGCGAATGGCGAATAGCGAATAGCGAATAGAATTGATCTTCCCGGGCGCGGCTGGGAAGGAGTTTCTCCGAGCCTTGCCTTCATGCTCCAATCCTGCTGTCCCGCTATTCGCTATTCGCTATTCGCTATTCACTATTCACTATTCGCTTCGGTTCACACATGCGCGTCACCTCCGACCTCTTCGTCTCCGCCCTCTTGCGCCGCGTCTTCTCGAGCGGCGGCTATGGCGCGGTCGTCAATCGCGGAGCCTTCGAGGCGGGTGCGGTCTTCGTGACCTGCCGGGAACGCACCGGCGAGGTGGTGCTGTATGGCCCGGCGGCGCAGGCGAGCTACGACAGCGCGCGGCCGGACGAGCGGCTGTTCGCCGAATTGATGCGCGGTGGCGACGAGGCGGTCGGCGCGCGGCTCGACAAGGAGCGGCGCTTCGATCCGGACATCTGGATCGTCGAGATCGAGGCGGGCGGCGAAACGCCAGAGACGCTGCTGGCAATCACGAAATCCTAGAGCAGTTCCCGCAAAAGCAACGATTTCGCGTCCGGAGTTGCAAAAAACCGGGAGACAGCAGTTCCGGAAAGTGCAGTTCGGATCGGTTCATGCGGCAACAGCGTTGTTGCAGCGGGGTGACCGACTCCGCGCACGTCATCTCGCGCCGGCGCGCTTCGCCGCAGCCGTGCCCGAAGCGGAACCGGAGGCGCGGGCGGCGGCGCCGTTGCGCTGGATCCAGTTCGCCACCATCTCCAGCTTCCAGCCGCGCACCCGCTCGACGGCGATGGCGCGGTCGAGCGCGCGGTAGCGCTCGATGAACATGCGGATCGTCTCCGGGTGGGGGAACTGGGTGGGGCTGACGGCGGCGGTGATCAGGAAGGCCTGCTCCTCGCCGAGATCGAGAGCCCTAAGCGCCGCCAGCAGCGACGAATAGCCGGGCAGGCGGGCAATGGCGCGGACCGCCTCGACGCTCATGCCGAGCGCGTCCGCCAGCGCAGTCTGGAACATCAGGTCGTTGCCGGTGAGCGCCGTGTCGCGCAGCTTGCCGAACAGCGCGGGATCCGGGGCAAAGTCGTCCGCCCGCGGCCGTCGCGCATCCAGTTCCTCGCGCATCATAGCGCGCAGCCGCTGGCGCGTCTCCTCCGCCGAGCGCTGCTCGGGCTCGGGGGCCGGCGCTTCGGCCGGTTCCGGCGAAGCCTGTGCCGCTGCGGCGGCCGACGCCTCGAGCGCGCGGATGAGCTGTGCGATGGTCGGGTTGAGCTGCGGCCTGCGGGCGATCGCGCGCGCATGCGGCAGGCCGTGCTTGCCGATCAGAGCGATGAGGTCGACGTCGCCGAGCAGCGGCGAGCGGACCAGCAGCGGCGCGGCGACGTCGACGCGGTCGTCGGCCAGCCGGCCGAGCAGGCCGGGCGGCGCGATCAGGCATTCCGACAGCGCCGCGGCGACATAGCGCCTTGCCTCGACCGAAACCAGCTCGATGAGCGGCAGGGTGAGGTCGTCGAGCTGCGCCACCTCGCGGCGCGACGGACGTGGCAGCGAGCAGAAGGCGGAGACGGCGGCGCGGAAAAGCCGCTCGGCCTTGCCGGCGTCACCTCTGACAACGATGTCTCGGAAATCTGAAGCTGACACGGATGAACGCCCGATACTCATACACTCCGCAGCCAGCCCGGCTGCGTGCGGGCGGACGCGGCACCGCTCAAATTGACGCAAATTTGTTAGCGCACTGTTAACCGAGCGTGCCCCGACGGCGATGGCGTCTGGCGCGCAGCCGGAAACATTCCGGTGCCGCCGACGCCATCGCCATGAAACCTGCGCTGGATAGCATCATGACAAATGCGCACCGGCTGATGACCCCGGCGCGCCGCCCCGGGCGGTCAGGCCGCCCGGCCGTCCAGCAATGGTAAAGAAGTGTTAACCGACTGGTGGCCTTATCAGGGCGGAGGCGTTGCGTGGTTTGCTCCCGGCAGTCGAGAGGGCAAGGACATGGGCAACATACTGGCTTTCCGCCCGCGTAAACAAAATGGCGCGGCGGCGCCGAAGAAGCACAAGGCATCGGCGACGGTCATCATCTTCCCGGGTGTCCGCTACGAGCGGATGACGGGCGAAAGCGCCGCGAAATGGTCGCCGGTCACCTGGATCGGCCATCTGCAGCGGCCGCTGCCGACGAGTTGAGAAGAGCGCTCAGCGCGGGATGCAGGCCGCCTCCGCCAGGAAGGCGTCGACGGCCGGCCTCCAGCTTGCGTCCGGCGCCAGCGCGCGCAGCACGACGATGCCCTCGCCGAGCGGCAGCTCGACCAGCACCGACTGGGCGAATTCCTCGGGCAGATCCTTGCGCAGCTCGATCATCTGGTTGGGCGTGAGCACCACCAGGTCGAGCAGCCGATCCGGCGCCGCGCGGTCGTTGAGGCTGTAGAGATTGGTGCCGCCGCGGTCGTAGACGGAAATGGACCAGAACGGCACCTTGCTCGGCGCGCTGACATGCACGACGCCGTCGGCGAGGTCGAAGCGGCAGGCGGCCGCGGCCGCCGACGGATCGGCCGCCCCGCCGGTGCCGGTATCGATGCGCGCGACCTCGTAGAGGCCCGACGCCGCCGACAGGCGGGTCCAGGCGTCCCGCGCCGAAAAGCTGGGGATCATCAGCAGGATGACGATGTGGACGATGCCGGCGCCGACCAGGCCGACGGCGAGCGCGTAGGCGACGCCCTTCCAGGCGGGCCTAACCATCGCAACCCACCTTGGCGATGCGCGGCAGCTGGATGTCCGAGACGCCGGTGCTCACCGCCACCGGGCTGTCGTAGAGCGTGAGCACGAGCGCCATCGGCCCGGATCCGCTGGTCGCCAGCCAGTTGCCGGGGGCCGGGCGGGCGCCGACCGTGGCGGCCAGCGAACCGCCGGGAAGGTAGGTGACGATCTGCGCGTTGAGCGCCCGGGCGGGCGGCACCGGCGCACCGCCGCGCTCGGCCGCATGCAGCGTCCAGATGCGGGCGGGCGGGATCGTGCCCTCGACCGTGTAGCGGCATTGGCGCACCAGCGGCTCGCCGGCCGCGTCGCGCTGCGCGACGAAGCGCAGGCCCTCGGCGCGGCCGAGCACCAGCGCCCCCTCGCGTGCCACCTTCGCCCTGGAATAGGGGTCGGCGTTGACCGTGCCGAGATCGGGATAGGTGAGCCAGGTGCCGACGGCCGTGGCGCCGATGCTCTCCTCGCTGCCGAGCGCATACCAGACGCTGGCCGCCCCGCCGCCGATGGCGACGGCAAGGGCTAGCAGCGTGAGGAAGGCGATCCTGAGCATGAAGACGGGGTAGCGTGGCGGGGAGGGGACCGCAAGCGTCGATGGGTGATGCCGGCCTACAACGCCGACAGCTTCTCCGGCCTGCCCGGCCGCCGGATCGGCGGGGTCTTGCGGAAGGTCTCCGACATGTCGCGCAACAGCCGCGCGGTGGCGGTGGACAGCACGGCCGGGCGCTCGGCCGCCTGCTCGGCGGCTTCGGCGAGCCGCTTCTTCTCCGCCTCGGCGGCCTTGGCCGCGACCTCCGGGTCGACGAAGGGCTTTTCGATGCCGGGGATGGCCTTGAGCTCGACATCGCGGTGGGCGTAGGCCATCAGGCGCTGCCAGACCATCGCCGGCACCGAGCCGCCGGTCATCTCGCGGGTGGGCGAGAAATCGTCGTTGCCGAGCCAGACGGCCGCCGTGTAGTTGCCGGTGAAGCCAACATACCAGGCGTCGCGGTAGGATTGGGTCGTGCCGGTCTTGCCGGCCGAGCGGATGCCGGGCAGGGCTGCCCGGCGCGCGGTGCCGATCTCGGGGATCTGCACGAGGATCGAGTTCATCGCGGCGACCGCCTGCTCCGACAGCGCGCGCTTCGGCTTCGGCGCGTCGCGGCCGTAGTCGTAGACGATCTCGCCGGAATGGGTGGTGATCTGCAGGATGGCGTGGCGCGTGCCTGAAAGGCCGCCATTGGCGAAGGTGTTGTAGCCGGTCGCCTGGTCCATCACGGTCATGCCGGAGGTGCCGAGCACCATGGTCTTGTGGCCGTTGAGCGGCGTCTCGACGCCCATAGCCTCGACCATCGCCCTGATCGGCGGGATGGAGAGGTGATCCTTGGCAAGCCGCACCGGCACCGTGTTGACCGACCGGATCAGGGCAGTGGCGAGGGTCATGCGGCCGGAAAAGCGGCGCCCGTAGTTCTGCGGCGACCAGCCGCCCCAGTTGATCGGCCCGTCCGAGATCACCGAATCGGGCTTGAAGCCGTGCTCCATGGCGGTAGCGAAGACATAGGGCTTGAAGGACGAGCCGGTCTGCCGCAGCGCCCTGGTGGCGCGGTTGAACTGGCTCTCGCCATAGTCGCGGCCGCCGACGACGGCGCGCACCGAGCCGTCGGTGTCGAGCACGACGATCGCGCCCTCGGTGACGCGGTATTCCTTGCCGTGCTGGCGCAGGTTGAACTCCAGCGATTCCTCGGCCGCCCGCTGCAGGTCGAGGTCGATGGTGGTGCGCGCCACCATGGAGCGCACGCCCGACCGGGCGGCCAGCCGCTTGGCCTCCTCGAAGGCGAAGTCCAGGAAATAGTCCGGGCTCTTGGCCTTGCCGCGATCGACCACGTCGGCCGGACCGAGGCGGGCGGCGAGCACCTGGCCTTCCGTCATGAAGCCGCTGTCGACCAGGTTGTTGAGCACGACATTGGCGCGGGCGCGCGCCGCCGGCAGGTTGATGTGTGGGGCATATTTGGCCGGCGCCTTGAACAGGCCGGCCAGCATGGCAGCCTCGGCCAGCGTCAGGTCCTTCACCTCCTTGTCGAAATAGAAGTCGGAGGCCGCCGCGATGCCGAAGGTGCCGCCGCCCATATAGGCGCGGTCGAGGTAAAGCTGGAGAATCTCCTTCTTGGAGAGGTTCGCCTCGAGCCAGATCGCCAGGAAGGCCTCCTTGATCTTGCGCTCGACGGTGCGCTCGTTGGACAGGAACAGGTTCTTGGCGAGCTGCTGGGTGATCGAGGACCCGCCTTGCACGACCGAATTGGCGCGCACGTTCTCCGACATGGCGCGCGCCAGCCCGAGGACGTCTATGCCGTAATGCTCGAAGAAGCGCCGGTCCTCGGTGGCCAGCACCGCCTTGATGACGTGGTCCGGCATCTCGTCGACAGGCACGGAATCGCGCTGCATGATGCCGCGCCGGCCGATCTCGGTGCCGTGGCGGTCGGTGAAGGTGACGGCGAAGTCGCCCTGGTTGCGCCAGTCCCCGACGGTCTCGACGAAGGCCGGACGGGCGAGCGCCAGCATCACCACCGAGCCGGCCGCGCCGAGCGTCAGCCCTTCGCTCAGGATCTCGACGGCGCCGCGCCGCCAGCCTTCGGCGCGGAAGCGGCGGAAGAAGACAGTGAGGCCTTCCCAGGCCTGACCGATCTTGAACCCGGCCTCGTAGACCGTCGAATCGATCCAGGCGTCGACGGCGAGCAGGAAGCCTGCCTTCGGCGCCTTCGGTTTTCTGGTGCTGGGCGTCTCGTCGGTCAAGCGGGCTTCCGGTATTCGAGCAGCGATATTTTTCGCGCATGCAGGCATTTTCGGGGCGGCTGCCGCCAGCACCGACTATCGGACGATCGCGGGCGGGCAACAAGGCCCGGCCATCATAGCGGCTGCATGCTGCTCCCAGGTAAACGTCGCCTTGTCGTCATCGACGGGGTACGGCCGGTAGCCGCCGGACACGGCACCGGCGAGGAGCATGTCCCAGGATAGGCGACCGCGCCGCCGATCGCCAGATATGTCGGAGCAAGTCGGGTCATCTCGTGGCGTGGGGAGCCCGGCCCATTGCGCGGCGGCATTGCGGCGATTGGTTCCAGCATCAGAAGAACCACATGTTCATCTGTCGGAATCGTAAGATAAGATTTCGACGATGGATAATTTTCTGACGGTGTACTATCCAGATGGTGGAAGGGGCAGGGGGTAAAGTCATGTCGGCAGTCGACCAACCGGTCTCGACACCGTCCAATCCTCGATCACCTTCAGCCTGGCCAATTCGGCGCGCGTGCTGGGCGCCGTGGAGAACCTGGTCCTGACCGGTAATCGTTGAAGGGGCAGTACTGGCGCCTCAAACGATGCCTGCGCCCATCCTTCGGCACTGCCGGCGCTATCTCTCCACATGATGCGGCGCTGGTGCCGCGGCGGCGGTGGCGGTCGCATTGCCGGTGCAACCTTGCGACAGTGGAATATACCGGCACGCCGTCCGTTCGCTCTCCGACAGAAGGAGACGCGCAATGTTCCATTTTCATCGAAAAGCCGCCGACACCATCCGTTTCCTGTGCCGGCCAGAGGATTTTGGGGTGATCGCAGCGCCCGTTCCGGCCAAGACGGTGCTGCCGGACTGGTTCCGGAAACTGCCGGCCGTCGACGCCGCGCAGCTTGCTCCGGGCAATAACGGGCTGACGGTCAAGCGCTGCATGCCGTTCCTCGACGCCATGACCGCCGGCTGGATCCTGCCACTGGCGGCGACGGTGCGGCTGGAGGTGGCCGACGAGGGCCGCACGGTCAATGCCGGCTGGGAGTTCGACAAGGTGATGGTGAGCAACCACGGCGCGCATCAGGTCGCCGGCAACCCGCGCGAGCCGGCGCCGCCCTGCAAGTTCCACAATCACTGGTCGATCCGCACTCCGCCGGGCTGGAGCTGCCTGTTCGTGCCGCCGCTCAACCGGGCGCACCAGCCGTTCCAATGCGTGGCCGGGATCGTCGACACCGACACCTACACGGCGGAGATCCATTTTCCGTTCTTCATGACCGTCGCCGACGGCGTTCATACGGTCGAGCGGGGAACCCCGCTGGTGCAGGTGATCCCCTTCCGCCGCGACGCGCTGGCCCTGAAGGCGGAGATCCGCAGCGAGACGGCGGCCGAGGCCGAAGAGCGCGACCGCGTCTATCGCAGCACGCTGGCCGCCGACGGCTGGTACCGCAAGGAGGCGCGGGCAAGCCGGTAGCCGGCGATTTTCGACCGAGGAACAAAAAAAAGGGCAGCCGGCATGATGTGCCGGCTGCCCTTTGTCTGTCCTCAGCGCCAGTAGCGCCAGCCGTGCTCGGGACGGTTCGACGAGGAGTTGGAACTCGAGTTCGAAGACCGGTTGGAGGACGAATTGGCGCTCGAATTCGAGGATCGGTTCGACGACGAGTTCGAGCTGGAATTCGACGACCGGTTGGAAGACGAATTGGCACTCGAATTCGAGGATCGGTTCGACGAGGAATTCGAGCTCGAGTTGGACGAGCCGTTCGAACTGGAGTTGCTCGACGAATTGGACGAGCTGTTGCCGGCGACGATGATCGAGCCGTCGGAACGGTTCGTTCCCTGCGGCACCGGCCGCTCCAGCCCGGTGAACACCGGCTGGTGGCGCTTCGCCTCGGCCACGGTGGTCGCGACCGAAGCCACGCCGGCGACCAGGATCGAGAAGATTTTCAGATGCGGTTTCATGGACTTGCTCCTCTTGTGCGGATCGATTTCGATCCGCGGGAGGAACGGGCGGGGGCTGGCTTTATTCCGCCTGGAGCTGCTTAGTCCGCCTGCCGGGCCTCGGCCAGCGCGCTCTTTTCCTCGTCCGGCTGCAGCGGCGGCTGCGCGTCGATGGCGGTGAGGTAGGATTCGAGCGCTTCCAGCGACGAGGCCGGCGCGTAGCCGGAGGAAGCCGCCGCGGCGGCCACCGCGAAGGTGACGTTCCAGGCTCCGTCCCGGCGGCAGGCGACCGACACGACGGTGTCGCCGCCGGCGGGATCGACCTCGAATTCCCGGCAGAGCGCGCCGGCGGAATTGCGGAATGTCGCGATCATGCGCACGGAGCCGCCGTCGAGGCCGAGCTGGTCGCCCGAGGCGGCGGACAGGAGCGCGGTGTCGAGAGCGGGCTGGCTGATGCGGCCGAGCGCCAGCCGGCCTTCTTCTTCGCCCGGACCGGCGAGCTGATAGCCGACCAACCCGCCTGCGACGGCCGCGACGAGCGACGCGGCGAGCGGCAGCAGCCAGGGAGAGCGGGTCGGGCGTGGTTTTGCGGCAAAGGGCAGGACGCGCGCTGTATCCTGGGTTTCCGAGCGCTTGCGGTCCACCATCGCCTGCACGGATTTGGCCAGCGCTGCCGGGACCGGCTCGTCGAGCAGCGGGGCGAAGGCGGCCTTGGCCTGGCTGCGCGTTTCCATGAACAGCGCGAGCCGCTCGGCCAGCGCCTCGTCGGTTTCGAGCGCGCGGTCGATCGCGGCCGACGTCGCGGCGTCGAGCTCGCCATCGGCGTAGCGCATCAGGGTGATGTCGTCGAATTCGGCAGCGCTGCCCATCATTTCTTATCCTTCTCGACGGAAGAACGCGCCATTTCTCCCGAAATTCCCGCCGCTTCGGCCAAAAATCTGCGTGCCCGCGACAGCCGGCTCATCACCGTCCCGATCGGGATGTCCAGAAGCTCGGCGGTGTCGCGATAGGACAGATCCTCGACGCAGACCAGCAGCAGCACCTCGCGCTGCTCGCCCGGCAGCAGGGCGACGGCTTCCGCGACCGATCTCAGCGTCAGCCGGGCTTCCATCACCTGCTGGCCGGACACGCCGGCGAGATCGTGGCGCTCGTCGATGTCCTCGTGGACGCCGGCGGTCTTGCCGCGGCGCAGATGGTCGATCCACAGGTTGCGCAGGATGCGGAACATCCAGGCGTCGAAGCGCGTGCCGGGCGTGAAGGATGCGGCGTTGTTCAGGGCGCGCTCGCAGGCCGTCTGCACCAGATCGTCGGCGAGATCGCGCGAGCCGGTGAGCGAGATCGCGAATCGCCTGAGATTGGGCAGGAAGGCGACGAGCTGTCCTTCGACCGTTTCGTCCGTCTGATTCATCGTGAATTCACTGCGAAGGATTTTCCACCGTGGGGCCCGGGAATAAGGGGGCGGGGCTCGCGTTTCCGTCATCGGCGTTTGCCGGATGGCTCGTATGAGCTATCACAACGACTGCCGTATCGCACCCGGAGATGTGAGCCATGGTCCATTTCACCACAGCAAGGCTGAAGCGGCTCGCCCTCTGGTTCGTCGCCGTGCAGTTTTTTGCGGCCGCCGTCGCCGAGACGTCGCCGACCGTCTCCGGCTTTGCCGGCGTTGCGGTGGCGCTTGCGGACGACGACGACGGGGACGACGGCGGCGGCGGGGGCGGCGGCGGACGCAGCAGCGGCGGCCGGGCCTTCGACGACGATGACGACGACCGCCCGCGCTCGGTGCTGCGCCTGCGCGTGCCGCGCTGGTTCTCGCCGCGGCGCGTGGTCCAGCCGCGCCGTGCCGCGCCCCGCCGCGCCGGGCCGAGACGGGCGGCACCGCGCATTGCGCAGCCGCTGCCGACGCGCGTTCCTTCCGAGATCGTCGTGGCAGGCCTCCCGCAGCCGGTCCTGGATCAGCTCGTGGGCTCCGGCTATGCGGTCGTCGAACGCCGGCAGGTCGGGCTGCTCGACGCGGAGATGCTGCGCTTGCGCGTGCCGGGCGACCGGACGCTCGAGGCCGCCCTTGCCGAGGTACGGGCGGCCGCGCCGCAATCGCCGGCCGACTTCAACCACTACTACCGGCCGCAGCAGGACGAATGCGCCGGCGGCCATTGCGCCGACCACATGCTGGTCGCCTGGCCGGCAGCCGGGAGTGCCGGGAGTTGTCCCGCCGACGCGTCGATCGGCCTGATCGACACGGCCATCAACCCCGACCACGAGGCCTTTGCCAAGGGGCAGATCGACGTCGTCCGCCTGGCCGAGGGCAGCGAACTGCCGGAATCGACACGCCAGCACGGCACCGCCGTCGCGGCGCTGCTGGTCGGATCGGCCGGCTCGCGCACGCCGGGTCTGCTGGCCGGCGCCAAGCTGACGGCGGTCGACGCCTTTCATCGCGGCGCCGGCAGCGACGACCGCGCCGACCTGTTCACGCTGGTGCGGGCGATCGACCTTCTGGCGGGGCGCGACATCGACGTGATCAATCTCAGCCTGTCCGGGCCGGGCAATTTGCTGCTGGAGCGCGCCGTCGACCTGGCCACGGCCGACGGCAGCATTCTGGTGGCGGCCGCCGGCAACAAGGGGCCGCGTGCCGCGCCCGTCTACCCCGCCGCCTATGACGAGGTGATCGCGGTGACGGCGGTCGACCGCGGCAAGCGCGTCTACCGGCGGGCCAACCAGGGCGACTATGTCGACCTCGCCGCCCCCGGCGTGGAGGTGTGGACGGCGGCCTCGGTGCGCGGCGTGCGGCCGAAGACCGGCACCTCCTTCGCCGCGCCCTTCGTGACGGCGGCGGTCGCGCTGATGAAGGCCGGCGACCCGGCGGTCACGCCGCAGGTGATCGCCGAACGCCTGGCGCGCGCCGCCGAGGATCTGGGCGAGCCCGGCCGCGACCCGGTGTTCGGCTGGGGGCTGCTGAATGCATCGCTGGCCTGCCGGTCGTAGGAAGTCGCCCCGCGAAGACGCGGAGAAAGAACGCGGGCACCGCCGGAATGTCCACCCGCCAGCGGCTGCAACGATCGCGTCGGCGCCAGGCTACATATTCAACATTTTTCACCGCCGCTGGCATTTTCCGATTTGTCTGACGATTTGCCGCGCCGCCATGTTGACCTAGCGGCGCTTTCAGCCGTATTTTTCGGGACGCGCAGAAAAACCGTCGGGCAGGCGGAGGAGGCCGGTCCAGCAAGTGTCGGCGCGAAGGGAAGGGAAACGTCGTCCGGCGCGGTCGCCGGCATTGGGAGGAAAAAATGCTCGACGATCTTATCGAGGAATCCAGAACGCGCCGTGACGTCTTCAAGGCGATCGGAGCGACGGCGCTGGCCGGTGCGCTGCTCGGCTCGGCCGGTCTCGACCCGGCGCTGGCGCAGGACCTGAAGCCGTCCGGAAAGCCGCTGAAGGCGGCCATGGGCAATGCCGGCCTGCAGGCCACATGGTGCGCCCAGGGCAAGCAGGCGGCGGAAGCCTGGGGCAAGCTGATGAATGTCGAGATCACCTGGTTCGACGGTGAGCTCTCGGCCACCAAGCAGCGCGCCGCGGTCGACAACCTCGCCACCCAGAAATGGGATTTCGTGGCGCTGCAGACCTTCGGCATCGGCACGCTCAACGACCCTATCAAGAAGGTGATCGATTCCGGCACGCCGGTGATCGCCATGGACACGATGATGGCGCCGGAAGGCCAGCTCGCGCTGCACTCCTTCATTGCGCCCGACAACGTCTTCATGGGCTCGGTGGTGACCAACGAGATCATGAAGAAGATCGGCGGCAAGGGTAATGTCGTCATGACGCAGGGCGCGCTCGGCCACTCCGGTGCCCAGGGCCGCGCCAAGGGCTTCAAGGAAGTCGTCGCCAATTTCCCGGACGTCAAGGTGCTCGACGAGCAGCCGGCCGACTGGGACGTCACCAAGGTCGCCCGCATCTGGGAATCGCTGCTGACGAAGTATCCGGACATCGCCGGCGCCTTCTTCCACAATGACGACATGGCGCTCGCCGCCCACAACGTCATGAAGGCCAAGGGCCGCACCGGCATCGTCATCGGCGGCGTCGACGCCATGCCGCCGGCGGTCAATGCGGTGCTCGACGGCACCATGGTGGCGACGGTGCGCAACCCGTCCTCGCGCATCCATGGCTGGGCGGTCGCCGCGGGCGTCGCCGCCGTGGCCGGAGGCGAGGCCGGCAAGGACATGCCGAAATATGTCTGGGCCGACGGCCCGGTCATCACGGCGGAGACGGCGCCGGGCAATCTGTGGCTGCAGAAGAACTTTCTGATGTAAGCGGCCTGATGGCGGGTGAGGGAGGTTTTGCCCGGCCTTCATCCGCCTGCCGGCATCTTCGCGCCATTCCTTCGGCAAGCTCAGGAGGCCAGGCAATCGCATATGGGGTTTCCGGAAGCGTGCTCGGCCGGGTACCCCCACCCCTAACCCCTCCCCTCAAGGGGGAGGGGGACTTTGCGGCCGCGATGCCGCGCAAAACCGTCGACGATTGCCGCGTGGCGGAGACGCAAGCCGGTCCCCTCCCCCTTGAGGGGAGGGGTCAGGGGTGGGGGTGAACTCACATGGGTCGCCCTGCTGCCGACAGGCGGAGCGGCGCCGGCGGCGAGACGAAAGGTAACATGACGTTGGACGCCTCCTTGCCTGCCGGGGAAAAACCGCCGCTGCTCGAAATGATCGGCGTGTCGAAGGCGTTCGGCGGCATCCATGCGCTGCGCGAGGTGGATTTCGATCTGCGCGAAGGCGAGGTGCACGGGCTGGTCGGCGAGAACGGCGCCGGCAAGTCGACCATGATGAAGCTGATCGCCGGCGTCTATCACGGCTTCGAGGGCGAGATGAAGGTGGGCGGGCAGACCGTGCATTTCCGCTCGCCGCGCGACGCGCTGGGGGCGGGCATCGGCATGGTGCACCAGGAGCTGTCGATCGTGCCGGACCTGACGGTCGCGGAAAACGTGTTCCTCGGCGCCCAGCCGCTGGTGGCCGGCGGGGTGGTCGACTGGCGGCGCATGCGGCGCGAGGCGAAGAAGCAGCTCGCCAGCCTCGGCCTCGACATCAACCCGGCGGCGCGCATGGGCAGCCTGCCGGTCGGCATCCAGCAGCTCATCGAGCTGTCGCGGGTGCTGTTCTCCGGCGCCAAGATCATCATCCTCGACGAGCCGACCTCGGCGCTGTCGCCGCCGGAGGTGGCGCGGCTGTTCGAGGCGCTGCGGCGGCTGAAGCGGGAAGGGCGCACCATCGTCTTCATCTCGCATTTTTTGGACGACGTGCTGACGATCTCCGACCGCGTCACGGTGTTCCGCAACGGCCGCAAGGTGATCACCGAGGAGACCGGCGCGCTCACCAAGGACAGTATCATCTCGCACATGATCGGCCGCGGCTCGGCCGACATGCATATGGGCGAAAGTACCGAACTCGCCGGCGACGACGCCCGCAAGGTGGTGCTGGAGGCGAAGGGCCTGAGCGACGGCCAGATGATCCGCGACATCTCGCTGACGCTGAGGAGCGGCGAGATCACTGGCGTCTACGGCTTCATGGGCTGCGGCCAGGTGGAGCTGTCGCGGGCGCTGTTCGGCAAGGGCCGGCTGAGCGCGGGCGAGCTCAGGCTGGACGGCAGGCGGGTGAACTTCCGCTCGACGGCGGCGGCGCGCAAGGCCGGCATCGCCTACCTGCCGGAGAGTCGCGGCATGATGCTGTTCCGCACCGAGCAGGTGTTCAAGAACGTGTCGATCGCCATCCTCGGCCGCATCCACAAGGTCTTGCTGAAGCCGCGGCGCGAGCGCGAGATCACCGAGCGGCACATCAAGGACCTGCAGATCCGCCCGCCCAGGCCGGACATCGCGCTGGGCAATCTTTCCGGCGGCAACCAGCAGAAGGTGGCGCTGGCCAAATGGCTGACCGAGCTGCCCAAGGTCCTGATCCTGTCGGAGCCGACGCGCGGCATGGATGTCGGCGCCAAGGAGGACGTCATCCGCATCGTCAAGTCGCTGCGCGACAAGGGGGTCGCGGTGCTGGTGCTGTCGACCGAGCCGGAGACGATCCTGACGCTGGCCGACCGGGTGACCGTGCTGAAGCGCGGCGTGGTGGCGCAGGAGTTCACCCACGGCCACATCGAGAAGGCGGACCTGCTCAATGCGGCGTGATGGGCGAAGCCGGGGACCGGAGGGCGGGCGCGCGCGGGCGTTGAAGCACCCCCTCGCCGGCGCCCCTTCGACAAGCTCGGGGTCGCCACCTCTCCCCCTGCAGGGCCGGGCAACCGGATATGGGACTTCTGGAAGCGTCGCTCGGTCCGGTACCCCCACCCCTAACCCCTCCCCACAAGGGGGAGGGGGACTTTGCGGCCGCTATGCAACGCAAAACCGTCGACGATTGGTGCTCGGTGGAGACGCCACTCGGTTCCCCTCCCCCTTGAGGGGAGGGGTTAGGGGTGGGGGTAAACTCGCATGCGATTGTCCCGCCTGCCCGGGGAAGAGGAGCGCCGGCTGCAGGACTGGCGCCAACCGTAGAAGCCGCGCTCCTCGCTCCCACGAAGCAGGGGAGAGGTGGCGAGCGAAGCGAGCCGGTGAGGGGGTGCTTCGCCGGCGATCCAAGTCAATGCAGAGGGGAACTGGTTCGAAATGACCTTGCAAACCGAGGCGGCCCCAAAACCCTTCGAGCTGAAGCGGTTCCTCGCCGAGCAGATGCGCAACATCGCGCCGGTGTTCACGCTGATCGTGCTGGTGATCTTCTTCTCGACCCAGGCCGAGAGTTTCCGCACCTTCGACAATTTCATGAACATCCTCAGCCAGGCCTCGATCACCGGCATCATCGCCGTCGGCCTGACCTTCGTGATCCTCACCGCCGAGATCGACCTGTCGGTGGCGGCGATCGCCAACGCCATCGGCATCCTGGTGGCCTATTTCACCATCCAGCCGGACTATGTGAACATCGCCAA
Organism: Kumtagia sp.; assembly: GCF_059502445.1. NCBI lineage: Bacteria > Pseudomonadati > Pseudomonadota > Alphaproteobacteria > Hyphomicrobiales > Phyllobacteriaceae > Kumtagia > Kumtagia sp. The sequence continues at coordinate 2,599 of NZ_JCACER010000010.1, read as the reverse complement.
CCTGCCGGTACAGGGCTGGATCGCCATCATCCTGACGCTGGCGGCCTGTTTCACGCTGGGGCTGATCACCGCCTTCGGGGTGACCGGCATCGGCATCCCCTCCTTCATCATGACGCTCGCCATGATGCAGATCGCCAACGGCATGTCCGCCATGCTGGTGCGCGGCCAGATCGCCTACAACTTTCCCGACCTGATCACCACGCTGGGCTCCGGCACCATCCTCGGCGTCAAATGGTCGATCGTGATCTGCCTCTTGTTCATGCTGGTGGCGCATCTGGTGCTGAAATACACGCGCTTCGGCCGCTACGTGTATATGGTCGGCGGCAACCGCGAGGCGGCCGAATATTCCGGCGTCAACGTCAAGCTGATCATCGGCTCTGTGATGGTGATCTGCGCCATGTGCTCGGGCATCGCCGGCATGATCGGCGTCGCCTATTTCGGCTCGGCGCAGCAGAACCAGTTCGACACCTTCCTGCTCGACGCCATAGCGGCGGTGGTGGTCGGCGGCACCAGCCTGTTCGGAGGGCGCGGCGGCATCGGCAACACCATCATCGGCCTGATGGTGCTGGGCGTGCTCAACAACGGGCTCGACCACATCCAGATCGACAGTTTTTTGAAGATCCTGATCCGCGGCCTGATCCTGCTGGCGGCGCTGGTGATCAACGTCTACGCGCAAAAGCTCAGGGAGAGCGCGCGCGAATAGTCTGCCGGGCACGGCATCGTTTCGGAGGACCGCCTTGAAGAAGATATTGAACGACCCGTTCAGTTATGCCGAGGAGACGCTGAAAGGGCTGACGCGGGCCTATCCGCAATATTACCGGCTGGTCGAGGGGGCGGCGCGGGTGATCGCGCGGGCCGGCGAGCCGCGGCAGGGCAAGGTCGGCATCGTCTCGGGCGGCGGCTCGGGGCACCTGCCGATCTTCACCGGCTATGTCGGGCCGGGCTTCCTCGACGCCTGCGCCTGCGGCGACGTGTTCGCCTCGCCCTCGGCCGACGAGATGGCGGCGGCGATGCGCGCCGCCAATGGCGGGGCAGGCGTGCTCAGGCTCTACGGCAATTATGGCGGCGACGTCATGAACTTCGACATGGCCGGCGAGATGGTCGAGTTCGACGATATAACCAGCACGACCGTGCTCCTGGCCGACGACGTCGCCAGCGCGCCGCTGGCGGAACGGGAGAAGCGGCGCGGCGTCGCCGGCATGGTGCTGACCTTCAAGATCGCCGGGGCGGCGGCCGAGGCCGGGTTGGACCTCGACGGCGTGACCAAGGTGGCGCAGCGCGCCGCCGACGGCTGCCGCACCATGGGCGTGGCGCTGTCGCCCTGCACGGTGCCGCAGGCGGGCAAGCCGACCTTCACCATCGCCGACGACGAGATGGAGGTCGGCATGGGCATCCATGGCGAGCCCGGCGTGAAGCGCGAGAAGCTCAAGGCCGCCAACGACATCGCCGACGCGCTGCTCGACCCGATCCTGGCGGATCTCGCGCTGCCGCGCGGCGAGCGCGTGACGGTGCTGGTCAACAGTCTCGGCGCCACGCCGGTGGAGGAGCTTTTCATCCTCTACAACCGCATCGCCGACCGGCTTGGCGACGCCGGCCTGACCATCGCCCATCCGCTGGTCGGGCGCTACGCCACCTCGATGGAGATGGCGGGCGCCTCGCTCACCGTGCTGCCGCTCGACGGCGAGCTGGAAAATTATCTGACGGCGCCGGCCGCCTGCGCCTTCTGGAAGGTGTGACCATGGCGCTGACGGCCGGCTCGCTGCGCACCGCCATCGCCCGCATCCTGGCGGCGCTGGAGACGGAGCACGAGGCGCTGACCAGCCTCGACGGCCAGATCGGCGACGGCGACCTCGGCATCACGCTGCTGAAGGCGTTCCGCGAGCTCGACCGCATCAAGGGCGATCTGCCCGACGACCTCGGCATGGCGCTGATGCAGGCGGCGAGCGCGGTGTCGAAGGTGTCGAGCTCGAGCTTCGGCACGCTGCTCGCCACCAGCCTGATGGCGGCGGCGAAGCTGACCAGGGGCAGGACGGAGGCGTCTTGGAGCGAGGTGCCGGGCTTCCTGGACAAGGCGGTCGAGGCGATGATGGCGCGCGGCAAGGCGAGCCTCGGCGACAAGACGGTGATGGACGCGGTGTCGGGCGCCGCGAAGGCGGCGGCGGGCAAGGACGATCCGGCCGAACTGCTTGCGGCGGCGCGGGAGGGCGTGAACGCGGCGCTGGCAGAATTCCGCGACAAGCCGAACAAGATCGGCCGGGCGCGCATCTTCGCCGAACGCACGGTCGGCATGGACGACCCCGGCATGGTGGCGTTCAAGGTGATGGTGGGGGCACTGTGAGGGCGCTCGCGCCATCGGCCGTTTCGGCCCGGGGAGTGGGCGGCGGAGCCATCGGATATGGCAATTCTGCAAGCGTCGCCTGGCCCGATACCCTCACCCCTAACCCCTCCCCTCAAGGGGGAGGGAGACTTTGCGGCGGCCATGCCGCGCGAAACCATCGACGATTGGCGCCTGGGGGAGGTGCCAGTCGGTCCCCCTCCCCCTTGAGGGCAGGGCAATCGCATATGCCGATGATGACCGTCATTCCGGGGCCGCGTAGCG